>JANQGF010000407.1 GCA_028277465.1 Chromatiaceae bacterium | reverse complement strand
ACCAGGAGCATCGCCGGGCGATGTGACTGGTGGCGCGACACCGAAGGCGGGCGTCAAGACAAGTCAGATGGTATGAACATTGACAGAAATCGCCCAAGATGGCGCAGTCGCGGACTGACGATGGTGGCGCAGGCGTGCCACTTGGGCCAGTTGCCATCACCTCAGCGAATCGGATCCACAGGCGACCGGCCGAGTTGGATCAGACCCCGCCGCCGAAGCGCTCGGCCAAGTACTTGGCAACCGCCTCCTCCGCATTGGATCCGATCACCTCCAGATGGGGTAAGGCCTCCTTGAGTCGCCCATCGGCATTGCCCATGAGCACGCCTTTGCCAGCAGCGCGGAGCATCTGAAGGTCGTTACGGCCGTCACCGAAGGCGATCACCTGACCCGGCGAGCCCCCAAGCTGGCCCAGTACCCAGTCAAGCGCGTCGCCCTTGGAGACGCCGCGCGCCATGACCTCCAAGACGACCGGCAGCGAGTAGGTGGTCGTCACGAGGTCCCCGAGACGCTCCATGATCGCGCACTCCAGCGCCTGAAGGCGATCCGGGTCGCGGTGATAGTAGAAGACCTTGAGCACGGGCTGCTGGTCGAGGTCGGCGAAATCGACCACCTCGTAGGCGAACCCCGAGTCCTGGTGGTACCGCAGCAGGCTCGGCTCGGGCCTGTCGACGAGCCAGTCGTGGACCCGATAGATGTTGGTGTGGACGCGTTCGAAGATCGGGTCATGCAGCAAGAATTCGAGGCAACCAGGGTCGATCGCCCGACAATAGGAGAGGCGGGAGCGACGATCATGGACCGCGGCGCCATTGCTCGAGATCAGCCAGACGCAGCCGCCGAGCTGCTGGGCGTAGCTGTGGACGTCGCGGTAGTGCCGACCGGAGGCGAGCAGGATCTCGACGCCTTGGCGCCGCACGGCCTCGAGAACCGCGAGCGTGTAATGCCCGAGCCGGTGCTCCGGATCGAGGAGCGTACCGTCGAGGTCGGATACGATGAGCTGGTTCATCTTGCGAGCGTCTCAAAGCCAGGAGTCGATGTCACCACCTTGCCACAGACGGGGCAGGATTCCTTTACGGCATTGTGTCGCGCGCGCGGTGACCTGAGTGTTAGAGGCCGTCTGAAAAACCCCCCCTCGCAACGGTGGTGGTAGGAGCGGCGCCTCGCCGCGACCAGGGTTGCGGTGGGTCATCGCGCCGGGGCGGCGCTCCCACGACCTCGCCAGAGGTCTCCAGGCGGCATCTTAGGCGGTTCCTGAAGGCAGACACCGATCCGTCGCCATCTGGCATGAGAATTTCCGGCAATCGCCTGACGGCCGCCCGGCATCCTTGCCACAATAGCGACCCGATTCCGATTGCCGGATGGCCATCCATGCGTGTGACAGCGGTCTTCTTCGCCTATCTCTTCCTGTGCCTCGTCCTAGCGGCCCTGCTCACCTACCCCCTGCTGGCGAGCGGCTGGATCCAGGTCGAGCCCCATCGCTTGATGGGCCGGCTCGCCCAGATCTTCATCCTGCTCGGGCTCTGGCCCTTCCTCCGGGTCCTGCAGCTCGCCGATCGCCGCTCGCTGGGCTATGCCGCGCTCGGGCCGAGACTGCGCCGCGCGGTCGGCCTGGGTTGGCTGCTGGGTGTCGTCATCCTGACCTTGCTTGCGCTCGCCCTGCTGGGACTGGAGATCCGGGTGCCCGACGCTCGCCCCCGCCCCTGGTCCGAACTTGCCGGCAAGGCGCTGCTGGCCTTGGTCGGTGGGCTACTGATCGGGGTCCTGGAAGAGACCTTCTTTCGCGGCGCACTCTACAGCGGGATCCGGCGCCGGGAGGGCATGGCATCCGCCCTGATCTGGTCATCCCTGCTTTACGCCGTCCTGCACTTCATGAAGCCGGGCGCACTGCCCACTGGCGCGGCGTTCGACTGGTCTGGCAGCCTTTGGATGTTCCAGCACGTCTTCATCGATCTCTTCCAGTGGAAGAACCTGGATTCCATGATCGCCCTCTTTCTGGCCGGTGTGCTGCTCGGCCTGGTCCGTGAGCGCACCGGGCATATCGGCTGGTGCATCGGGCTACACGCGGGCTGGGTATTCGTGATCCAGATGACGCGCCGAGTCACCGACGGCAATGAATCGGCCAGCCTCGCCTTTCTCGCGGGTGAGTACGACGGCACCATCGGCTGGCTGGCGGCAGTCTGGATCGCGATCCTGGCCGCGGTCTATTGGTATTGGTCGGCAAGACGGCTGCGCTGACGCGATAGGAGCGGCTGCATCCGGAATCACATAGCCTCTCGTACCCCCGAACCTCAGCTGCATCCCAGCTAAACCGCGTCCAGAGCGAGATGCGTAGTCTTCATTTTGTGCTTGGCTTTGGGGGGTTCGTCGACATCGCTGGAGACGCGGTTTAAATTTTATATTTTTTAATCTCTTAAACCGCGGCAGCTCTGATGCTTGTCGTGGCTGCCAAGGCCGATCCAATCAAAAAACTTCGCATACCGCGCTA
>JANQGF010000368.1 GCA_028277465.1 Chromatiaceae bacterium | reverse complement strand
CTAAATCCTAAACATTGAGGTGCACCTGGGACGGCCACCTCGGCCGTAGGTTATATTTTTTGGATTATTTCAGGGCCGGCTCTCATCTGGCTGGCCCCCTGCAATGCCGCGCGCCGATCCTGCTGCACCCAGCCCAGGTTGCATCACCCGACCTGCCATGCCCCGCGCATCCCGCCGCGTGCTGCCCGATATTCGATTGACATGACCGGAGAAAGAAACCATGAGCCATTATGTCCGCTGGTTGAGCGACCTCGGAATGCACGATGTGCCCCTCGTCGGGGGCAAGAATGCCTCGCTGGGCGAGATGATCCAGAATCTGAAGCATCTCGGCGTCCGCGTGCCGGGCGGATTCGCCACCACCGCGGACGCCTACCGTGAGTTCCTGGCTCGCGATGGCCTGGACGAGCGCATCCAGAGCGTGCTCGACACACTCGACGTCGAAGACGTCTCGGCACTCTCAGAGGCCGGCCCCCGCATCCGCGGCTGGGTGATGCAACAACCCTTTCCGCCCGCGCTGGAGGCGGCCATCGATGCCGCCTACGCCCGCCTGACCGAGGAATCCGGGGGCCAAGAGGTGTCCTGGGCCGTGCGTTCCTCCGCCACCGCAGAAGACCTACCGGACGCCTCCTTCGCCGGCCAGCAAGAGACCTTCCTGAACGTCCACGGGCTCGACAACATCAAGCATCGGATCAAAGAGGTCTTCGCCTCACTGTTCAACGATCGCGCCATCGCCTACCGGGTCCACCAGGGCTTCGAGCATCGTCATGTGGCGCTCTCCGCCGGCATCCAGCGCATGGTGCGCAGCGACCTCGCCGCCTCCGGTGTCCTCTTCACCCTGGACACCGAGTCCGGCTTCCGTGACGCCGTCTTCATCACCGCGAGCTATGGTCTCGGCGAGATGGTCGTCCAAGGTGCGGTCAACCCGGACGAGTTCTATGTCCACAAGCCGACCCTTGCCACCGACCGCCCGGCGATCCTGCGCCGCACGGTGGGCGACAAGGCCATCCGCATGGTCTATAGCGAAGAGGGCGCCGACAAACCGGTCCGCACCGAACCTGTCCCCGAACCGCTACGCCCGCTCTTCAGTATCACAGACGAGGAGGTGCAGGAGCTGGCCAGACAAGCGGTGCTGATCGAACAGCACTATGGCCGCCCGATGGATATCGAGTGGGCCAAAGACGGCACCGACGGCCTGCTCTACGTGGTGCAGGCCCGTCCCGAAACGGTCCAGAGCCGCTCGGGCAACCTCATCGAACGCTATGTGTTGCGTGAGAAGGGTCGCGTGCTGACCAGCGGCCGCAGCATCGGCAGTCGCATCGGCGCGGGTCACGCCAAGGTGGTCGCCAGCATCGCCGATATGCATCGGGTCGAGCCTGGCGACGTGCTGATCACCGACATGACCGACCCCGATTGGGAGCCCGTGATGAAGCGCGCCGCCGCGATCGTCACCAACCGCGGTGGTCGTACCTGCCATGCGGCCATCATCGCCCGCGAACTGGGCGTCCCCGCGGTCGTCGGCTGCAACGACGCCACCGAGAGTGTCAAGGACGGCCAAGCCGTCACCGTCAGCTGCGCCGAGGGCGACACGGGTCAGATCTACGAGGGCAAGCTGGCGTTCGATTACAAGACCATCGAGCTCTCGGCCATGCCGGAGATCCCGGTCAAGATCATGATGAACGTCGGCAACCCGGACCGCGCCTTCGCCTTCGCGGGCACGCCGAACGCGGGCATCGGACTGGCGCGCCTGGAGTTCATCATCAACAACATGATCGGGATCCATCCCAAGGCGCTGCTGGAGTTCGAGCAACTGCCTCAGGACCTGCGCGACCAGATCGCGCCGCGCATCGCCGCCTACGCCAGCCCGCACGACTTCTATGTCAGCAAGCTGGCCGAGGGCATCTCCACCCTGGCCGCGGCCTTCGCGCCCAATCCCGTGATCGTGCGCATGTCGGACTTCAAGTCCAACGAATACGCCAACCTGATCGGCGGGCCTCGTTACGAGCCGGAGGAAGAGAACCCCATGATCGGCTTCCGCGGTGCCGGCCGCTATGTCGCCGAGAGTTTCCAGGCCTGCTTCGAGATGGAGTGCGAGGCGCTCAAACGGGTGCGCGAAGACATGGGCCTGATCAACGTCGAGATCATGATTCCATTCGTTCGTACCCTCCAACAGGCAAGGGCCGTCACCGACGCCCTGGCGGCCCAAGGTCTAGAACGCGGCAGGAACGGGCTGCGGCTCATCATGATGTGCGAGCTCCCCTCGAATGCCGTGCTCGCGGACGAGTTCCTGGAACATTTCGACGGCTTTTCCATCGGCTCGAACGACATGACTCAGCTCACGCTCGGTCTCGACCGCGACTCCAGCCTGGTGGCGGAGAGCTTCGACGAGCGCGACCCGGCCGTGAAGAAGCTGCTATCCATGGCCATCGGCGCCTGCCGCGCCCAGGGCAAGTACGTCGGCATCTGCGGTCAGGGGCCGTCGGACCACAAGGATTTCGCGGACTGGCTGCTCAGAGAGGGCATCAGCAGTATTTCGCTGAATCCGGATACCGTGATCGACACCTGGATCTATCTGGCGGAACAGGCCAAGACCCTCTAACGGTCATGCCGTGTCTCTGGCACCCCGGAGCATGGAACAAGAGCCGCAGCAGTTTGCAGGCTCGTCGCG
>JANQGF010000351.1 GCA_028277465.1 Chromatiaceae bacterium | reverse complement strand
CGGTAAGGAACGATTCAGAACAAGTGGTGCAACTTGAGCCGCCCTTGTTGGGCACGCTCCGCTTTGCCCAACCTACGGTGTATAGGTTGTTTCTGAATCCTTACTAACCCCTTCCCCTACGGCCGGCGAGGCGTCTTTGCAGCGCCTTTCCTCAACGCGCGGTCGTTTGTTGCCCGCTGACTAGCCAGCGACGAATCCGGTTGGAGTCGCCGATCGGGGTGAGCCGGCCGACCGAATCGAGCAGCACCAGATCGAGACGCCGCCCGGCGATGCGTGTCCGCATGACCAGGCAGCGACCTGATTCATTGATGTAGCCTGTCTTGCTCAGCTCCACGTCCCATTCCGGGTTTCTGACCAGTGGGTTGGTATTGCGGTACTGGAGCGGGGTATCCTCGGCGAAGGGATAGACTACCAATTCGCCGCGGGAGGTGGCGCCGCGTATGAAGGGATACTTGGCCGCGGCCCGCATCATCTTCAGCAGATCCTCTGCGGTGGACCGATTCCTGGCGTCGAGTCCACTGGAGTCGGCAAAGGCGGTGTCTCGCATCCCGAGTGCCCGGGCCTTGCGGTTCATGGCCTGAATGAAGGCCGGGGTGCCGAGCAGAAAGGTGGTTCGCGCGAGCGCATGGGCAGCACGGTTGTCGGACGACATGAGCATGATCGTCAGCATCTGACTGCGTGAGAGCATGGCCTTGCCGATGCGCAACCTGGAGCGGCTGTTGCGTAGCCGGTCGCGGTCTTGTTCGATGATGCTGATGGGCGTCTCGAGCGAGACCCCGGCGTCGAGCACCACCATCGCCGTCATGAGTTTGGTGAGGGAGGCGATGGGCTTGACCTGGCGCGTGTTCTTGGCGTAGAGCCGGCGGCCTTTTTGATCGACGACCAGTACGCTCGCCGATCTGAGCTCCAGACCCGAGGGATCGAGCTGGTCCCAGTGGTCTGTTCCACCCCGCTGAAAGGCGGCGCAAGCCGTCAGGTGGACGACTTGAAGCGCCAGCAGGAGTCCAAATAGGGGACCCCGGTGACGCCTGGGCTCGAGGCGGCCCGTGCGGGCTTGGGATGGGTCTCGCAGCGTGCACGACCTAGACTGCAAGGCGGTCTCTCCATCTGGCTGGACTCGACGAGGCCCGGATTATCGCACACCCATGCGTTCATGCAGGCGAGGCATGGTGCACCTCATGAAGATTCTGCGCTGGAGGCCATGGCCGGATCGTTGGCGGGCGCTGCGTGCCTCGCTCCTGGACCCACAGGTGGATGACGCGGCGCTGGACGCCGCGTTGAGCGAGGCGCGTGCGCGCTATCCACTGCCAGTCGTCTGGTTGATCGGTAAGACCCAGTCCGGCAAGACCTCGATCGTGCGTGCCCTTACCGGCAGTGCGCTGGCCGAGATCGGCAATGGCTTTCAACCCTGTACCGCGACCGCCCGTCTCTATGATTTCCCGGCGGATGCACCACTGGTCCGGTTTCTCGATACCCGGGGGTTGGGCGAGGTCGCCTACGACCCTGCCGAGGACATCCGGGTCGGCGAGTCGCATGCCCATCTGCTGCTGGCGGTGATGAAGGCGACGGACTTGGATCAGACGGCCGTCGTCGAGGTCCTGCAAGCGGTCCGCCGGCGCCACCCCGAGTGGCCAGTGGTCATCGCCCAGACCTGTCTGCATGAGGCCTATCCTCCGGACGCTGACCATCCTTCCCCCTATCCGTTCGACCAAGAGTCCTGGCCGTCATCCGCACCGCTCGATCTTCTGCGGGCAATGAAGGCGCAGCGTGAAGGTGCGGGTCGGCTCCCCGGGGTCGCCCCCGTGCGTTGGGTCCCGGTCGATCTCACGGCACCGGAGGACGGCTTCGCGCCGCCGGATTATGGTCTGGACGCCTTGTGGCGGGCGATCGATGAGGTGTCGGCCCTGCGACTGGAGCTGCTGCTGCGCAGCGACCCGCTGGTGAAGGATGTCTATGCCCGGGCGGCGCATCCCCACATCACCGGCTATGCATTGGCCGCGGCGGCTGTCGGCGCTTGGCCCCTGATCGATCTGGTGGGGGTCCCGGCGATTCAGGCCAAGATGCTCCAGAGCCTGGCGGCGATCTACGAGCAGGATTGGGAGACCCGTGCCGTCATCGAGTTCTTGGGGCTGCTGGGGACCGGGGTCGGGGTGGCCTATGCTGCGCGGTTTGCGGGTCGGGCCTTGGTCAAGCTGGTCCCCGGGGTGGGTCAGACAGTCGGCGCGGTCTGGGGGGCGACGGCTGGCGGCGCCACCACCTATACGCTGGGTAAGACCGCAGGCTATTACTTCCACCAACGGCGGTTGGGTCTCGACCCGGATGCGCGCCAGCTGCGTCGCGTCTTCGCCGAAGAGATGAGGCGGGGATCGAGTCTGCTGCGCGACCGAATCCGGACGGGTCGGCCATGAAAGCGCTCTGGAGGCGGCTCGATCGCTGGTGGCTCCTGATCCCCCTCTTGTGGCTGCTGCCCTTCGCCGCCCTGCTGCCGATCGGGCTCCTCTGGCTACGCGAGGCGGGTCTGCTCTTGGTCTGGGTCGGCCTGGTGTCCTTCTTTGGCGCCGCCGGCTATGGCCTGCACCTCTGGCTGGCGCGAGGTCAGCGTCGCGAACTGTTCGGAGAACAGACCAGGCCGAACCCCGACTGGCCACCCGCCGCCGATGGGGCCTGGGCGCTGGTCGAGGCGCTCGCCGAGCGGGTCGACCCCGAGGATTGGCCGCTCGAGGAGGGCATGAAGTTCGGGCTGCTTGCCCAGCAGACCCTGGAGGAGGTGGCCGGCTATTTCCACCCCGAGGTGGATCAGCCACTGCTGGAGCTGACTCTGCCGCATGGCCTGCTGATCATCGAGCGGGCCAGTCGGGATCTGCGCGAGAGCATCACCGAGCACATCCCCTTCAGTCACAGATTGTCGGTCGGAGCGGTTGCCCGGGCCTATCGGTGGAAGCCCTTCGCCGAGCGTCTGCTGGGTCTCTATCGGGTCGGGCAATGGGTCGTCAATCCAACCCATGCGCTCTTGAGCGAGGCCTGGCAGCACCTGCGCGGGCACGGCTATGCGATGGCGCGCGAAGACCTCCATCGGTGGCTGCTGCGGGAATTCGTCCGCAAGGTCGGGACCTATGCGATCGAGCTCTACAGTGGGCGTCTCCTTCTTTCCGACACGGATCCGGTGAGCCGGCCGACCGTGAGGTCGGCACAGGATCTGAAGGTCGCCGTCGGCGTCGGGGTCTCCGAGGAGGCGACGCAGGGGCCCGAGCCGCTGCGGATTCTGGTCTTGGGACGGTCCAATAGCGGGAAGTCGAGCCTCATCAATGCCCTGTTCGGTCAGCTCCGCGCCGCGACCGATCTGCTCCCGGCGACCACGGGTGCCGCGACGCCCTACCGGCTGGAGCGCGAGGGGCTGGAGGTGGCGCTCATCTTCGACACCCCAGGAGCGGAGCAGGTCAAGCGCGAGGGTCTGCGGACGCTCGCCGAAGAGGCCGACATGATCCTCTGGGCGAGCGCCGCGCATCGGGCGGATCGGCGCTCCGAGCGTGAGGCCCTCGATGCCCTGCGCGCCGAGCTGGCCGCCCGCTCGGATCGCCGGCCCCCGCCGCTGTTGGTGGTGCTCACCCATATCGATCGTCTGCGCCCGCCGCGCGAGTGGCGGCCGCCCTATGACTTGAGCCATCCGGCCGATCCGAAGTCGAAGAACATCGCGGCGGCGGTGGCCGCCGTGGCGGGCGATCTGGAGGTACCCATCGCCAAGGTGATTCCAGTCTGTCTCGCCGAGGGCCGGGTCTACAACGTCGACGACACCCTCTGGGTTGCCATGCTGGAGCAGATGGACCAGGCACAGCGGGTGCGTCTATTGCGTTGTCAGGATGCGCGTCGACGCGAGGAGAATTGGGCCCTTCTCGGGCGGCAATTGGCGACGGCGGGGCGCCTCCTCCTGGCCCTCCCGCGGCGCATGGCCGGCGGCCCCGAGAAAGCACGAGAGGATCGACCCTGACCGGGTGGGCAGGGATTAGGAACGATTCAGAAACAAGTGGTACAACTTGAGCCGCCCTTGTTGGGCACGCTCCGCTTTGCCCAACCTACGGTGTGTAGGTTGTTTCTGAATCAT
>JANQGF010000317.1 GCA_028277465.1 Chromatiaceae bacterium | reverse complement strand
CAGTCACATCGCCCGGCGATGCTCCTGGTGGCGCTCCTTGAAGGCGAGCCTCAATCCGGCGCCATCTGGTATAAACATTTCCGGCAATCGCCTAAACTGCGTCCAGAGCGAAACGCATAGTTTTCAATTCGTGTCTGGCTTTGAGGATTCCACTGGCCTTGATAGGGACGCGGCTCAGAATTTCATCTTTTTTCATCTCTTAAACCGCGCTCGCTCCGACAGTCGTCGAGTTTGCCCAGACCGATCCAATCGAAGAACTTCGCATACCGCGCTAGGCGCGGTTTAGTTCACCACCGCGCCGTCGTCCATCCGGATCTGCCGCCCGGCGCGCTCTGCGATGGCCGGGTCGTGGGTCACGATCACCAGCGTCAGGCCCTTGCGATTCAGACCCTCCAGGGTCGAGATGACATCCTCCCCGGAGGCCCGATCCAGATTGCCGGTCGGCTCGTCCGCCAGGATCAGACGCGGTTCCATCACGGTCGCGCGGGCGATCGCCGTGCGCTGACGCTGTCCGCCCGAGAGCTGATCGGGACGATGGCGAGCACGACTGGTCAAGCCGACGGCCTCGATCAGGGCAGCGACGCGCGCGCGCCGCTCCCTGGGTGCCATCCCGGCCAGCACCAGCGGCAGCTCCACGTTCTCGAAGGCGGTCAGGCGCGGGATGAGATGAAAGGCCTGGAAGACGAAGCCGATGCGCTCGCGTCGCAAGCGCGCGCGCTGTTCCTCCGACAGGGTCGTGGTCTCGGTACCGTCGAGCCGATAGCTCCCGGCGTCGGGACGGTCCAGCAGGCCCAGGATGTTCAGAAGGGTGCTCTTGCCCGAGCCCGAGGGGCCCATCACCGCTACGTAATCGCCATCCGGCAGGACGAGGTCCAGGTCGCGTAACGCCTGTACCGGCTGGTCGCCGACCTGGAAGGTGCGCTCGATCCCGTTCAGCTCGATCATGCCGCGATCAGGGTGCGGGCCCTTGGTGACGCGCGTCTTCGGCCACCGCCAGTGCGCCCGCCTCCACCCCCTCGCGGTCCAACGAGAGGACCACCTGCTCACCGGCACTGAGTCCAGTCGTGACTTGCGTCCGTTCCCAGTTCGCGAGTCCAGTCTCGATCTCGCGCTCCTGGAGCAGGCCGCTCTCGGGGTCGAGCAGCAGCACCTGCTGGCGCGCGCCGGGCCGGATCGCCGCAGTCGGGATCTGCAAGGCGTCTGCGGCGCGGTCGACCACGATCTCGACGTCTGCGCTGTAACCCGCAAGCAGTGGGCTGTCCTCCGGCGGCTCGGCGATGACCACCTCCACCTCCACCGTCCGCGCCTGCTTCTCCTTGTCCAACACATAGGGGGCGATGCGCCGCACGCTGCCCGCAAAGGCGCGCTCGCCGAAGGCGTCGAGGGTCACCCGGGCATCGAGTCCCAGCCGAACCTTGGCCGCGTCCACCTCATCGATCGGGGCCGAGATGTAGAAACAGCTGTCGTCGATCAGATCCACGGCCGGTGGGGTCGGGATCCCGGGCGGGGAGGGTGTGACATACTCGTTCAGCTCGCCTGAGATCTCGGCGACGACGCCGGCGAAGGGCGCGGTGAGTCGGGTGCGCTCCAGTTCCGCCTGGACCACGCCGAGCCGCGCGGCACTGACCCGTGCCGTGGCACGGGCCGCCTCGCAATCGGCGCGTCCTGCCTGAGCGGCGGTGATGGCCCGGTCGACCGCCTCCTCGGATGCCATGCGCCGATCCTTCAGTTTCACTTGTCGTGCCGCCTCGCGCTCGGCCTGCTCTGCGTTCAGGCAGGCGGCGCGGGCGCGCGCCTCTCCGGCCTCGGCCTCGCGTTCCGACAAGGTCAGCTGGGCCCGGAGATCCTGGTTCCAAAGCTCCAAGAGTCGTTGGCCAGCCTCGACCCGATCCCCTTCCTGTACCGCGAGGGTCGCGATCTGACCGCCCGCCCCGGGCGCCAGCTTGGCCCGCCGGCAGGCCATGACGGTCCCGGCACGGGTATTGGCGACCATCTCCTCCACCGGCCCGCGCTCCGCTCTGGCCACCCGAACCTCCACCGCCTCCTCGCGCGAGAGCCACCACCAACCCAGCCCAGCGACGGCGAGCAGCAAGAGCAGTAGAGACATCCGGGCGAGTCGGTGCATGGGAATGAGTCGACAGCTGAGAGAGGCGCCAAGATACACCAGTCGCACCGCGAAGTTGAGGCGCACAGCCTCAGCCTCGCGGTCGACCCCGGCCCATCCTCCAGCATACGACGCCGCGCCGAGCACGGACGCGTGAGAGGAACCTTGGGTGAAACAGCGTCCCGGACCTCGAAGCCCGACGGCAAGGGGTCAGCGCGGCCGTCGCGGAAAGAGGACAGGCGTGCCAGCCTTGTAGGCTTGGAACTCAGGGTCGTCACCCCAGCGCTCTTCTGCACGCGACTCGAGCATGGGGATGCCGCTGACCCGGGTGAGCAAGAGATAGACGAAGAGGGGCGAGATCAGAGTGACATACTGCCAGCCGGTCAACGAGGGCAGCGCGATGAGTGCGATACCGACCCAGAGCGTGATCTCGCCGAAGTAGTTCGGGTGCCGTGACCAGGCCCAGAGACCGGTGCGGATGAAGCGGCCCGCGTTCGCCGGGTCCTTGCGAAAGGCACGCTTCTGATCGTCGCTCACCACCTCGATGGCGAAGCCCGCGACCCATACGGCCACCCCGAGGTAGGTCAGCAGACCGATGGGCGCCGGTGCCGCGGACGTGGTGGCGGCGAGGGCGGCGGCCAGGGTCAGGAACACCCAGAGACCCTGGAGCGTCCAGGTCATGAGAAAGCGGGTGAAGGAGGGCTTGATGTCATCGAAACGCTGGTCGCTTCCCGCCTGGCGAATGCGGAGGAAGAGGAAGCTCCCGAGACGCAATGCCCAGACCGACACCAAGAGGGTCAGCAAGACAGATACCGCATCGAAGCGCCCCGCCAGCAGCAAGGTCCCGATCATGACGACCAGGTAGGTCAGGCCACCCGTCAAATCGAAGTAGTGCTCTGTTTGCGCCAGGTAAGCGGGAACGAAGGCGATCCACTGAATGAGGAAGGCGAGCAGACCCGCCAGCACGAACAGAGAGATCCCGAGGCGTGCGACGCCACCCTGACTCCCGGCCCAGCCGACGGCTGCCGCCACCAGCAGGGCGACGGCAATGGCAAGTAGCGATTCCAAGACCTGGTTTTTCATTTGTTTGTTTGCAGAGACCTGATTGGATGACCCTGGGTCAAGACCAGCTTGACCCTATGATGCGACCGCAGCACACCCCTTGGACCCCTCTCGCGGTCTCGAATCCTTACCGAATGAGGTGATCCGCCTCAGGCGTTCCGACTCGCCCTCTTCCCGATGGTGAGAGGCATGGGGAGAGAGGCATAACGAGGGTACTCGGGCAGGCGCCACTTGACTCCTCCGCCGCTGCTGTACGGCCATGATGTTCGGGGAGATGCGACCCGGCCTCCTCTCACACAAGAGTCATGTCGTTCGTTCTTTACGATGAGCTCGATCGGCAGCCTGAATCCCGATCAGCCATCGCGTCTAGTGCAGCACCGATTTTCTATTGACGGATCACGGCGTGCGTCACCCACTGAATCCGAGCACCTTTGATGTGGGGTCGATTCACCAAAGCAAAATTGGTGCTGCAGTGGCAGCCTGCCCGACTTATGAAGTCGAGCGCTTGCGACTGCACATTGGTCCTTAAGATCAGGGCCAATACCCGAGCATATGGTCGATCGCTCTTCTTGCTCGCGGTAAGCGGTCATCGCCGATGGTGACCCTTGCGCACCTGATGCAGGAGCCGAATTGTCCGGCGACGGTAGGGGACGAATCAAAAACAAGTTATGCGATTCCAATCAAATCATTCAGATCAATAATTGCATGGCACTGATCTAAATGATAAATCATTCAATATTTGTGACGCTTGCGCACCTGGATATTGAACCGTTTTTAGGTCCTTGCTTGGCATTGACCTGTGCCCACCAACAGCGCACCCGCTGATCCATTCAGCATGCTTGTCGTCCCCGTTACTTCCGATGAAATGACACAAGACGCGCCTCATTCCCCAAAACCGAATTGCCAAGCCATTTGCTTTTGTGTTCGGTAAAATTGCCGATTCACATGCGCTCGCCTTGATTGATTGGGCTGGTATTCCGTGTGCGCGACATATATAATAGAGGTTTAATTAGAGTTCCTGGTAAAGATTCCAAAGCATTTCAATCGCTTAGATCGCCAGAGGTTGTCTATAACAGGCAGTCTCTCAGTTTTCGAGGCCTGAATGTTCCCTGATGAGCACGCGATGCCTGCTGGATGCGCTTGCTTCTGGCATGTCTTGCGCGGTGGTTCGCTCATGGCCAGCCTGGGCGCAGCATGCGACTTCGGTGAGGCCATGAGATCTCGTCTCGAGCCGGTCGATCCTGTATTCGCGAGGCCCTCTTGCGATTGTGTTTCCGCACACTATAGACCTCGCGTCGTTGATTTTGGGGTCCAAGCCAAGCTGCAGGACGGGGTGCGACCCTCATGGATCCATGGATCTCAGAGGGCGCCCGATCCTCGACCTCCCCCCACCTTGAAGAGGACACTCTGATGGCACTCGTTAAGCAGACCCGCGGTCAGTCCACCGACTCCGATGCCGATGCCCGCTCCAGCGCGGCCACGGCGCGCGAGGCCGAAGCGCAGCGCCGCCGAGCACGCACGCTCGCCAAGCAGCAACAGGCCGCCGAGCGGATCGCCTCGGCGACCGCGCAGCTCTCCTCCGGCATCAACCAGGCCGCCTCGGCCGCCGAGGAGCTCAAGCGCTCCGTCGATCAGATCGCCACAGGGGCCGAGGAGGCCTCGGGCGCGGCGCAGGAGTCCCTCACGGCCTTCAAGCAGGTCGGAGGCGCCCTGGGCCGCCAGCTCACCAGTGCCAATGACTCGCAGGCCAGGGTCGAGGCCTCCCAGGGTTTGATCGCCACCGTCAGCGGCGACATCGCCAACCTGATCGAGAATGTCGGCGTGGCGGCGAAGCGACAAGCGGCATCGGTGAAGATGGTGGCCGAGCTGGAGCAGCAAGCCGCCAACATCGGCGACATCGTCAAGGCGGTGGCACGCATCGCCGATCAGACCAATCTACTCGCACTCAATGCGGCGATCGAGGCGGCGCGCGCCGGCAAGCACGGCAAGGGCTTCGCGGTCGTCGCCGACGAGGTGCGCACCCTGGCCGAGACCTCGGAGAAGAGCGCCACTCAGATCCAGGACCTGGTCGCCCAGATCCAGCGCGAGGTCAAGGTCATCTCCGAGGGCATCAACAGCTCGGCCTCGACGGTCCAGCAGGAGGTCGAGAACAGCAAGGTCATCACCGAGCAGCTCGAGCAAATCCGCATGGACGTCATCGAGATTACCCGCGGCATCCAAGAGATCGCCACGGGTGCGCAGCAGTCGGACACCGCCGCCAAGGAGGCGCTCAAGGGCAGCGAGGATGTCGCGGCCGCGGCCGAGGAGCAGGCCTCCGCCGCCGAGGAGGCGGCCAAGACGGTCGCCGAGCAGACGCAGGCGCTGGCCGAGTCCGAGCAGGCCGCCCAAAGCCTCTCCGAGCTGTCGGAGGACCTCAAGACCTCCACCGACATCGCCAAGAGCTCGGAGCAAGTCGCCTCGGCGGCCGAGCAGCTCTCTTCGGGAGTCCAGGAGATCAATCGCTCGAGCGGTCAGATCAATGTCGCCATCGAGCAGATCCGCAAGAGTGCCCAGCTTCAGGCCTCGGCCACCGAGGAATCGGCCGCCGCCCTCACCCAGATCGAGAAAGGCCTGGAGACCGCCCAGAGCCGCGCCCGCGTCTCGCGCGAGAAGGTCCAGCTGATCACGGAGCTGCTCGGCAACAACAAGACCAGCGTCGAGGCACTCATCAAGGGGATCTTCGACTCGGGCGATGCCTCCCGCGACAGCCTCAAGCAGATCAAGGACCTGGAGCTGGTGTCGCGGCGCATCGACAAGATCGTGGACGCCATCACCACGGTCTCCATCCAAACCAACATGCTGGCGGTCAACGGCTCGATCGAGGCCGCGCGCGCCGGCGAGTTCGGCAAGGGTTTCGTGGTGGTCGCCACGGATATCCGCAACCTCGCCCACGACTCGGCCGAGAACGCCGATCGCATCAAGGATCTGGTGAAGGCGGTCCAGGACCAGGTCGGCGTGGTCTGGCGGGACCTGGAAGAGATCATCTTCGCGGCGACCAGCGAGGCC
>JANQGF010000227.1 GCA_028277465.1 Chromatiaceae bacterium | reverse complement strand
CGATTCAGAAACAAGTGGTGCAACTTGAGCCGCCCTTGTTGGGCACGCTCCGCTTTGCCCAACCTACGGTGTGTAGGTTGTTTCTGAATCATTACTAAGCCACTGCGGCCCCGCCACTCGCTCGGGCGTCTCGGACGGACGGGGCGACCTCGTCGGGTGTCGACCCGAGCTGCTCCGCCAGGGGACGCCAGCCGGGCAGCAACCTCTGCAGTCCCTCGAGCATTGCCGTCCGATCCGACGCCTCGGCGGCATGCAGGAGTCCCTCCAGTCCCCGCTCCATGCCGAGACGAAAGAGGTCGTCGCGCCCCCGCGCGACCCGGATCTTGGGATGCAGTGTCGCGACCAGATCCTCCGAGCCGTAAAAGAGCTCCTCGTAGAGCTTCTCGCCCGAGCGCAGACCCACATACTCGATGGCGATCTCGACTCCAGGCTCGCGCCCCGAGAGCCGGATCATCTGCTCCGCAAGATAGCGAATCTTGATCGGTTCGCCCATATCCAGGACGAAGATCTCCCCCCCCTGGCCGATCACCGCGGCCTGCATGATGAGCTGACAGGCCTCGGGGATGGTCATGAAGAAGCGTTCGATGTCCGGGTGGGTGACGGTCACCGGGCCGCCGCGCTCGATCTGGCGGCGGAACAAGGGCACGACGCTGCCGGCCGATCCCAGCACATTGCCGAAACGCACGGTCATGAAGCGACAGCTGGATTGCCCATCCAGCGTCTGACAGATCATCTCGGCGACCCGTTTGGTGGCGCCCATGACATTGGCGGGGTTGACTGCCTTGTCCGTGGAGATCAGCACGAAGCGCTCGCAACCGCTCGCCGCCGCCACCTCGGCGATCACCCGGGTACCCAGGACATTGTTCCGGATCGCCGCCCGGAGCTGGTCCTCGAGCAGTGGGACATGTTTGTAGGCGGCCGCGTGGAAGACGATCTCCGGTCCCTCATCACGAAAGAGCGACTCGCTGCCCGGGCGATCGGTCACATCCAGAAGATGGCGCGAGATCGCTACCCCCGGGAACCGCTCGCCGAGCTCCATCTCGATGCGATAGAGATTGAACTCGCAACTGTCCACCAGGATCAGACGGGCGGGTTCGGCCCCGACGATCTGGCGCACCAGTTCCGAACCGATCGAGCCGCCGGCACCCGTGACCAGGATGGCACGCCCCCTGAGCCCGGCGCGGATCTCGGGCCAAGCGAGCTCGATCGGCTCGCGCCCGAGCAGGTCTTCGATCGACACGGGGCGCAACTGGCTGACGGCGACCTGCCCCAACATCAGATCGCGCAGCTCGGGCACGGTGCGAAAGGGCAGACCCGTCCGCTCGCAGAGCTCGACCAAACGGCGCATCTCCACGGCCGTGGCACTGGGAATGGCAAGCACCAGGAGGTCGATCCCATGGCGGGCGACCAGCTCCGGGATGGCCTCGGTCGGACCCATGACGGGGATTCCCTGGACCTCGCCCCCCTGGCGGCGCAGTTTGTCGTCGACGAAGCCCACCGGAAAATAGGCGCCCTGGGGATCGCGACGCATGTCGCGCGCCAGCATCTCGCCCGCTCGCCCGGCACCGACGATGAGCACCCGCTGACCGGCCGACAGGTTGAGCCGATGGTCCTTGAGCCAGCGATAGAGCACTCTGGGACCGGCCAGGAGCAGCAGCTGCAGGCCCAGATAGAGGACCGGGACCGACCGAGGGACGAGCGCGGTGCGGTTGAGGATGAAGAGGGTGACCAGCACGAGCGCGGTCGCAGCCAACACCGCCTGGGTGATGCGCACCAGATCGGGCAGAGAGGCGAAGCGCCAGACACCCCGATAGAGCCCGAGCAGCCAGTAGACGGATCCCTGGATCAGGATCACCCAGGGCAGGGACTTGAGCGCGCCCGCGAGGAACTCGGGCGGGATGTGGTCGAGGTTGAAGCGCAGCCAATAGGCCAGAAGCCAGGCCACCGGGATCGTCAGCAGGTCATGGACGAAGGCCGCGGTGCGCGAGCGCAGCCGGTCGATCGCCGGATTCATGGCTGGCCCACTGACAGAGAGCGCTCGACCAGGGCCACCTTGAGGTGGATCAGCAGATAGATGAGCGCCCAGAAACCGAGCAGCAGCCACTGATCGCGTGCCGGGAGCCCCGGCGACGCCACCGCGCAGACGGCCGCACCGGCCATCAAGGGGTAGGCCCGGAGCAATGTCTGGCGATGGCTCCAGCCGGCGAGGACCAATCTCTGATAATGATGGGAGCGATGAGGCTCCCAGATGCGCTCACCGCGCCCCAGTCTGGACAGCAGTGTCCAGGTCGCGTCGACGATGAAGGGGGAGAAGGCGAGCCAGGCCGTCCAGAGCGGAAAGAGGCCGAGCTGGACGCCCCACAGCGAGAAACCGGCGGCCAGCAGGCCGAGGCTGGAGGAGCCCACGTCACCCAGGAAGATGCGTGCCGGCGGAAAGTTGCCGGTGAGGAACCCGGCGGCGGCCGCCGCGACACTCGCCGCCGCGAGACCGAACAGTGGCTCGCCACCCAACCAGCCCAGCGCGGCGAAGGCGGAGAAGCCGAAGACGGCCATCCCGCCGGCGAGACCATCCATGCCGTCCATGAAATTGTAGAGATTGATCATCCAGACGACATAGAGCAGGGTGAATGTACCAGCCAGCAGCACCGGCAGGCCGAGTGTCAGCCCCGGCAGATCCAACCAGGACCAATGCAGACCGCCGGCCATCAGGAGGAGGGCCGCAGAGGCATGAACGAGCAGTCGCCGCCCTGGTGTGACCTCCCCGAGGTCGTCCAGAAAGGAGACCGCGGCGACCAGGATCAAGGCCGCCGCCAGCCAGGCAAGCTGCGGGGCATGGACATCCAGGGTCAGGATCAAGGCGAGCGGAGCGATCAGCCCGAGCAGGACCGCCAGCCCCCCGGTACGGGGCACCGGGCGGCTGTGCAGTGAGCGGGCATTGGGGAGATCCACGGGACCCAGGCTCGCGGCCGCCCGCGAGGCCAGCCAGCGCGTGGCGACCAGGCTCAGGAGCAGGGCCGCGAGCGGCACGCCAAGACTGATCGGCGGTTCGAAGACCATTGGCGCAGATCCGTGGCGTCAGCTGATTCAGACCGCACGCAGCAAGGCGCTTTCCACCTGGTCGCGCCGATCACGGCCCTGCAACAGCTCGATCAGCTGCAAGGCGAAATCCATGGCGCTACCTGGGCCGCGACCCGTCACCACCGTGCCATCCACCACCAGGGGCGCCTCGACCAGGTTGGCCCGAGGGAAATCGGCCGCGATGACCGTCCCCGGGTAGCTGGTCGCCGTCTTGCCGTCGAGCAGACCGGCGCTCGCCAACACCTTGGGCGCGGCACAGATCGCCGCCGTATAGCGCCCTGCGGCCCGATGGCGTACCAGCATCTCCCGCAGGCGCGCGTCCTTCTCCAAATGAATGGCGCCCGGAAGCCCCCCAGGGAGCACGATCATCTCGAATTCCTGATCCGAGACCTCCTCCAGCCTGGTGTCGGGTAGCAAACGGGTCCCGCGGCTGGCGGTCACGGGCCCCTCTTCCAAGCCAGCCGTGACCACCTGGACCTCGGCCCGGCGCAGCAAATCGATGATGGTCACCGCCTCTAGCTCCTCGCACCCTGGTGCGAGTGGTACCAATACCCTTGGCATGATTGGATCTCCGGTATCGAGTGCCTTGTGATTGATCGGTGGCTCCACGAGGCTCTACGGCCACATGAAGGGCGCGGGCCGGGAATCAGGGGTCAGCGGTCCTCGCGGGACGACCCACGATGGTCAATGCCTTGAGCACGGTGAGCGCCTCCGCCAGCTGGAAATCCTCCGCGACGAGCGGTTCCTGGGCCGAGCCCGATTCCTCGCCAGAGCCTGGCCCCTCCTCGTCGAGATGGCGTACCAGGTCCGCCTCTTTGACCGCGCCGAGCTCGCGCTCGGCGAGCGGCTTGAACTCGCCGCGCTCCAGCTCGATGTCAGGCACGATGCCTTGGGCCTGGATGGAGCGACCGGAGGGCGTGTAGTAGCGCGCGGTCGTCAGCTTGAGTGCCCTGGCGTCGTCGATCGGGACGATCGTCTGCACGGAGCCCTTACCGAAGGTGGGGGTGCCCATGACGATGGCGCGTCTCTGATCCTGCAAGGCACCGGCGACGATCTCGGAGGCCGACGCGCTGCCGCCATTGACGAGCACCACGATCGGCGCCTCGGACAAGACATCGTCTGGTCCGGCCTCGAACCGCATCTTGCTCTCCTTCACGCGGCCCTGGGTATAGACGATCAGGCCGCCCGTCAAAAAGGCGTCGCTGACCCCGACCGCGCTGTTCAGCACGCCGCCTGGATTGTTGCGCAGATCCAGCACGAGGCCCTTCAAGGCGTCTCCGTTCGTACGCTTCAACTCCTCGATGGCCTCGAGCATGTCTTCGGTCGTATGGGACTGGAAATGGGTCAAACGGACGTAGCCGAAGCCTGGTTCCAGGGTTCGACTCTTCACGCTCGCGACCTGGATGATGGCACGCTCGATGGTGACCTCGAACGGCTTCTCATCGTTGGTCCGCATGATGGTGAGCTGGATCTTGGTGCCCGGTTTCCCACGCATCAGCTTGACCGCCTCACTCAGACTGAGTCCCTTCACGGGCTTCTCGTCGATCCGGATGATCATGTCACCGGCCTGCAACCCGGCGCGTTCGGCGGGTGTATCGTCGATCGGGGCGATGACCTTGACGAAGCCATCTTCCATGCCGACCTCGATCCCCAAACCGCCGAACTCGCCGCTGGTGCCGACCTTGAGATCCCGGTATTCCTCGGTGTCCAGATAGGAGGAGTGCGGGTCGAGCCCGGACAGCATGCCGCGGATCGCGTTCTCGATCAGCGACTTGTCCTCGACCGACTCGACATAGTCCTCCTTGATCCGTCCGAAGATATCGGCAAAGGTTCGCAGATCGTCGAGCGGGAGGGCCTCCTCGGACGGCTGTTGCGGTGCGGTCGCGGACTGATCGGAATGGGCGGTCTCGATACGACCGCCGGCGATTCCGACGAGGACGCCGAGGGCGAACAGGAGGGCGAACTGGGCGCGCATCATCATCTTCTTCGGGGGCTGTTCCTGTTGGGTTGAAGCCGGCCTCTCCGCAAGCTCGGCCGCAGACGTCTGCGGCAGGCGAGCAAAGAGGATCTCACGTTTTGGTCCTACTCGACAGCAGCGGTCAATCCCGGGTCATCGGATCCGCTCCGATGGACCTGGCCAAGGTTCCAGCTCTGCTGCACCAGGTGGCAGGATCTTGGGGGCGTCCGTTGCGGCGGATCGCAAAATACAGGACCGGCTCGTCCCGACCACCGCTGTTGCCGCTGAGCGCGATCACGTCGCCTCCGGTCACCCATTCGCCGAGCTCTCTCAGCAATGCCTCGTTGTGGCCGTAGAGCGACAGATAGCCCTCGCCATGATCGATCGCGAGGAGCAGGCCGAAACCCCGCAGCCAATCGGCATAGAGGATCTGCCCATCGCCAATGGCCCGGACCTCTTCGCCCTCACGGGTCGACAGGAGGACGCCGTCCCATCTGAGCTCGGAGTCTTCCTTTCGTGTCCCGAAGGCGGCCAAAACCCGGCCCTCCAGGACGGGCCAGGCCAGCTTGCCCTTGCTCGCACGAAAGACGGTCCGATGGATATCGAGTTCCGCCCGGATCTGTGCCTTCTGTCTCAGGTGTTCGATCAAGAGCCTGAGTGATTCGGCGTCCTGCTGCAGGGCCAGGCGGCTCTCGGCCTGGCTGGCGATGGCCGCCTCCAATCGAGCCAGTACACCGGCCCGTTGCGCCTTGACTGCTTCTAATCGCAGTCGGGTGGCCTCTTGTCGCGCCGCCAGCTGGGCGAGACGCTCCGCTTCCCGTTCGGCGTCCTGTGCCAACTGGTCAAGGCGTTCCAGCAGCTGTTTGACCGCCAACACCCTGCGCATGCGCTCCCGGTTGAGATAGGCGAAGTAGGACAGGATCCGGCTTGCCTGCACCGGATCCTCCTGATTGAGGATCAAACGCAGCCGGTCGGCACGACCCATGACATAGGCCGTGCGGACCAGTTCGGACAAGAGATCGAGCTCGCTGCCCAAGGCGTGGCGCTCCTCGGCCTGACGCCTCCTGAGGTCGGTCGCGACTCTGGTATGCTCCTTGACCAGACGGCTGAGCTCGCGACCCGCCAATGCGAGCGCCGCGACCTCGCGCTCGCGCGCCTCCAGCTCCTCGATCAAGGCACGGCGATCGGATTGCTTCCCGATAAGCTCCTGATCCAGTGACTTCACCCGCTGCTCGATTCGCACCAGATCCTGCTCTCGGGCCTCCAATCCCAGATCCGCATCTTCCGCGGCGAGTGCGGGCATCGCACCGGTCAGAAGCAAGGCCACCAGTGAGCCGAGCCACCCGTGTCGCCGCGAGACGGGTCGGGGCAGGAGGCGGCCCCGCGACCGGAAGTGTGCAACGCGGCCAGGAGGACTGAGGCGTTCGGCATCATTGGGGATTACCAGCATGGTCTCCAACCCGAGCGGCGCAAGGCGGCTCGGTTGCGCCGGGAAACAGGGGGCAGCGAAAGCGCAAACGCTTCGCACTCGGCGAGAAAGAGTTTATTATTGTATGGTGATAAATAAATCGATTAGATACGCTTTCGTATGGTGAGCAACCTGAGTCATCCTTCCCGCCCGGTCTTGAACGCCTCGGAAGCCGGTCCCGAGGAGATGGACCTGTTCGCGGACGACGCGGATATCGAGCGAGCCTCCCGGTCTCTGAAGGCCATGTCACATCCGCTGCGGCTGAAGATCCTCTGCACGCTCGGCGATCAGGAGATCAGCGTCCAGGAGATCGTCGAACATGTGGGAACCTCTCAGAGCAACATCTCCCAACATCTGGCGATTCTCCGCGACAAGGGTATCCTGGCCTCGCGCAAGGACGCCAACAGAGTTTACTACCGAGTCAGCGATGGGCGAACCCTGCGATTGATCGGGATGATGCGCGAGGTCTTCTGTCAGCACGCCCGCTGAAGAACCACTCGATGCGGGATGACGCCCGCCCGCCCGGTCCTTATACTTCAGCCTCCCGGATCATCCGGCATCCCTGATCGCGGAGGCGCGCTCCCAACCCCTGCGACCATGCCGCCACTTGGCCTCTCCCCGCGCGGTACCACAACCTGACCGAGACAGCAGACACATGCCGTTCCTAGAGCAACTCGTCGAATTCATCGGGAATCACCCCTTCCTGTTCCTGGCGCTGGCTGTGATCCTCGGGCTGCTGGCGTACAATCTGATCGTCGGTAGCCGGGGTAGCCTCGATCCGTTGCAGGCGACCGAGATGATCAATCATCGCGACGCGCTCGTCATCGATGTTCGGCCGGCGGCGGACTTCACCAAGGGTCACATTATCAACGCCCTCAACATCCCGATTAACGGCTTCAAGAATCAGTTGGGTACCCTGACGAAACACAAGGGTAAGCCGATCATCGTGAACTGCCGTTCTGGATCCCAGTCGGCGATGGCCTGCAATCATCTGCGCAAAGCGGGCTTCGAAGAGGTCTTCAATCTCCGCGGCGGCATCATGGCTTGGGAGTCGGCGAGCCTGCCGCTCACCCGCAAGAAGCGCTGAGGCAGCCCTTCGGGCGCGGGTCGAGGCTCAATCCAAAACAGACAGGAACATCCCATGGCTGAACACGAACAACCACCGGCCGAGCGGCAATTTTCCGTTCAGCGTGTCTATACCAAGGACATCTCGTTCGAATCGCCCAATGCACCGGAGATCTTCCGGGGCGAATGGAGGCCGCAGCACGAGCTCAACCTCAACACCAAGATCAATCCGCTCGAAGAGCATGTCTACGAGGTCATCCTGACCGTGACCGTGTCCGCCAAGGTGGATGAGAAGACGGCCTTCATCGTGGAGGTGCACCAAGCCGGTATCTTCGGCGTGAAGGGTTTTGCCGATCAGGAGCTCGGCCCCATGCTGGGTGCCTATTGTCCCAACCTCCTCTTCCCCTATGCGCGCGAGGTGGTTTCGGATCTGGTCGCCAAAGGCAGCTTTCCTCAGCTCGTGCTCCAGCACGTCAATTTCGACGCGCTCTTCGCCCAGCACCAACAACAGGCCACGGAGCAGGGCCAAGCGGACGGCGCCCCCCCAAGTCGGCATTGATCATGCCTCAGGGGGCGGATATCGCGATCCTCGGCGCGGGCTCCTGGGGCACCTCGCTCGGCATACTCCTGTGCCGCAATGGTCACCGGGTGCGCCTGTGGGGGCACGAGAGAGAACAGATCGAAGCGCTACACAGGGATCGCGAGAACCGACAGTTCCTCCCCGGTTTTCCCCTGCCACCTGCACTGACGCCGACGGATTCGCTGGATGATGCATTGGCTGGCGCCAGCGACTGTCTGGTCGTGGTCCCGAGTCACGCCTTCAGACAGGTGGTCATGGCCCTGCCTGGTCGACTGCCGGAGGGGATCGGGCTCGCATGGGCGACCAAGGGGTTGGACGCCGCGACCGGGGAACTGCTCCATTTCGCGGCCCAGGAGGCGCTCGGCAACCGAGCCTTGGCCGTGGTCTCCGGCCCCAGCTTCGCCCGCGAGGTGGCAGCGGGCCTCCCCACCGCCATCTCGGTCGCCTCCGGCGACGCGACCTTTGCCGAGCGCTTCGCCGGCCTTCTTCACGGCGGGCGCTTCCGCGCCTATACCAGCCAGGACCTGATTGGGATCGAGATCTGCGGCGCCGCCAAGAACGTGCTCGCCATTGCGACCGGGATCGCCGACGGTCTCGGGTTCGGGGCCAATGCGCGAGCTGCACTCATCACGCGTGGTCTCGCGGAGCTCATCCGGGTCGGTACCGCCCTCGGCGGGCGCACCGAGAGCTTCACCGGGCTCGCGGGCATCGGCGATCTGGTTCTGACCTGCACCGACGATCAGTCGCGTAATCGCCGTATGGGTCTGGCCCTGGCACGTGGACGCAGCACCACCGAGGCGCAGGCCGAGATCGGTCAAGAGGTCGAAGGGGTGGTCACGGCCTTGGCCGTGCGCCGACTGTCCGAGCGGTTGGGCATCGAGATGCCCATCAGCGAGCAGGTCTATCGGGTCCTGTACCAGGGTGTGTCCCCCGATGAGGCGACCCGGGCCTTGCTCGAGCGTGAGCCCAAGCCGGAGTTCGGTTGAGGCGATTTCTGTCAGCGACTGGGGCATCGGGCCGCTCCTTTGAACCCCTGCTGACGCCAGGCCTCGAACAGGACCACGGCCACGGCGTTCGAGAGGTTCAGGCTCCGGTTACCGGGATACATGGGAATGTAGAGACGCCGCTCCTCGGGCAAGGACTCGATCACCGACAGCGGCAGCCCGCGGGTCTCCGGGCCGAAGAGCAGTGCGTCGCCGTCATGGTAGCGGGGCTCGCTGTAGGGGCGTTGACCGCGCGTGCTTAACCCGAAGAGCCGAGGGGCGTCCAGTCTGCGCAGACACTCGGACAGGGAGGCATGGACCGCGACCTCCGCCCATTCGCGATAGTCGAGCCCGGCGCGGCGCAGGGCACGGTCTTCCAAGGAAAATCCGAGAGGCTGGATCAAGTTCAGCCTGACGCCGGCGTTGGCGCTCAAGCGCATGACATTGCCCGTGTTGGGCGGGATCTCGGGTTCGTAGAGAATCACATCCATCGTTTATACAGGAGATAGGGAGTTGCCCGCGGGTTGACCGGGGTTCGAGCGTGCGTGCTATATTACGATTTCTATATTTACTGAAATCGTCGTCTTTCACTGACCCGAACCCGACGGGGGACACCTGGATATGAGCGATATCGCGGCGCTGAAGCAAGAGAAGCAGGAATTGATCGATAAGATGCTCGAGATGCAGAAGCAGTTCATCGACTACGAGCACGAACACGGCGTTTCCGGGAAGGACTATTGGGCCTCCGGCGATGGCTTCCTGGCGAACTATCGCCAGGAATACATGGATATGGCCAATCGTGTCGTGGATATCGCCCACGAGATCGTCGGCTCCTCGCGCCTCTGAGGCGATTTCTGTCAATGTTCATACCATCTGACTTGTCTTGACGCCCGCCTTCGGTGTCGCGCCACCAGTCACATCGCCCGGCGATGCTCCTGGT
>JANQGF010000203.1 GCA_028277465.1 Chromatiaceae bacterium | reverse complement strand
CGCAAGCTCCGCCGTGTCTTCGACTACCTGGGCATGAGCGCAAACGCCAAACCCCGCACTGACCAAGCAGCCCCCGACGGCTAGAACGGATTTGCCGTGGTCGCCGTGGAAGTCGTGACGCTGAATGTTGACCTCTGCAAGCTCACTATCGGTGACCTTTCTGCCCAGTGGATACGCTGATGCATCCAGTTCCGCATGAACCCGCAAGCCGGCATCGGTCTGGGTTTCCGCGATGAGATTCACACTCACCTCGTGACTCACAAGCGGCTTGCCGCGCCAGTTCTGGGTGATGAACGAAAAGAGCCGATGCTCGATCTTGTTCCATTTGCTGGTGCCCGGCGGAACGTGACAGACGGTGATCGGCACGGCAATCGCGTCGGCGAAGCGCTGCAGTTCGGTTTTCCAGAGCCGAAGGCGCGATCCGTTGCTGCCACCGCCGTCCGCAGTGATCAGGAGTCCTCGCGCTCGCGGGTAGATCGGGCGTCCCATGCTGCGCCACCAATTGCGAATCGTGGCAACGGCGAACTCGGCTGTGTCGTGATCGGTTCCAACGCCGACCCAACCGGCGTTTTCGCCGATAGCGTAGACGCCGTAGGGTGCGGCACGCCCGAGCTCTTTGATCTTGAAGTCGTGGACGCGGACCGCTTCGGGCTGTCCGCGTGGCGGCCATTCCCGACCCGCATTCTTAAACTCTCCGACCAACTCCTTCTTTTTCGTATCCACTGAAATCGCTGGCTCGCCCTTCGCCAGAGCACTTTGTACTTGAGCATTGATGTACTCGAACTGGGCATCGCGGTCCGGGTGATCACTTCCCTCACGCGTCTTTCGGTTCGCCTGCAGGCTGTAGCCCATGTCGTCGAGCAGTTCGGCGACCAGGCTGTGGCTGACATTATGCCCGCGCGAACGCAATTCCGCGGCGAGCTTGCGAATACTCTTGCATGTCCAACGCAAGGGCGACTCCGGGTCCCCGCGCGTGATCGGATCAACGAGCGCGTTGAGATCGTCCTTGAGCGATGGGTCCTTGTCGACGGTCCTCTTGCGTCCGCCACCCGGCTTGCGAATCCTTGGCCCCGAGGCCGAGTAAGCTCCTATTCCACAACCTTTGACCTCCAGCAGTTCCTGCTTTCCAACTCGGATTGCTCGACGAGACACGCCGGTCGTCTCGGAGACCAGCGAAATGCCCCCTCGACCTAGCGCCTCGGCCTCCGCCGAAGCAACAAGTCGCCGTAGGCGCTCATCCAGGACCGGCACCAGCAGTTCGAATCGCCTCTTGATCGCGATCTCGTCGACCACGTGTCAAGCATACCAGGACGCTCAAAATGAGACACTTATTTTCTGACAATCCCTTAGTCTGGCGGCTTGATCGACTCGGCCGATCCATGCCGCATTTGGTAACCCTGATTCAGGAACTCCTCGAGAAAGGCGTCGCCTTCCGCTCTCTCCGCGACGGCGCCATCGACACCACCAGCGCCTCCGGAGAGTTGGTCTTCCATATCTTCTCGGCGCTGGCGCAGTTCGAGCGGCGGCTGATTCAGGAGCGGACCAAAGCGGGACTGTCGGCGGCGCAACGGCGCGACCGTAAGGGCGGTCGCAAACCCATCACGTGCGATGATCCGCGCGTGAAGACTGCTTGCTGAATGCACCGTGATCACGAGCTGAGCGTAGAGCAGATCTGCAAGACGCTCGATATCTCCCGCGCCACCTTCTACCGGTATCTGGCAGTGGCCGATGGCTGCCACGCCACAACCTAACTGACTGATCTGGAAATCAGAGATGCACCTGCAAGACTACAGCGACTACGAGCAGGAAGCGAACAAGATACGATCGGAAAACGCGGAGTTGCTCGATGGCTTCAAGACGTGGCTCGCCGAAAGTGGCCTGAAGGAGAAGACCGTCGACAAGCACGCCGGGAACGTTTCGTTCTACATCAACGAGTTCTTGCTCTACGAGGACGCGGTCCGGCCCCAAGAAGGGCTGTCCGCAGTCAACGAGTTCTTCAACTGGTTCTTCCCACGAAAGGCCATGTGGTCGAGCGTGGCAAGCACGAAGGAGACCGTCGCCGGCCTGAAGAAGTTCTACGGCTATTTGGTGGACGCCGGCAAAGTGGAAACGGCTGACTATCAGGAGTTTCTCGCAGAAGTGAAGAGAGAAATGCCTGAGTGGCTGGATCACTACCGCAATCTTGAGGAATGGTGACGCGGCCGTGTCGAGGGTCGTCAGTCGGAAGGAGCGGCCTTAGCGTAAGTTTTCGTTCCGATGATTGTCAGACCCCGAGAACGCCCATGAGTGCGACCCTCTCGCCTGTCAACCGTCCGGCGCCGAGCCTGGTCTGCGGGAAGATCCAATCGTCTCACCTCAAGCGGCTCGCGGTGGTCTATGTGCGCCAGTCGACGCTGCAGCAGGTCGCGCGTCATCAGGAATCGACGCGCCTGCAGGATGCGCTGGCCGATCGGGCGATTGAGCTGGGCTGGTCGCCTGATCAAGTCCTGGTCATTGACGAGGATCTGGGGCCGTTCCGGCGCGAGTGCGGAGGGCCGTCCCGGCTTTCAGCGTCTGGTGGCCGAGGTGGGCCTAGACCACATCGGGATCGTCCTCGGCATCGAGATCTCCCGCCTGGCGCGCAGCTCGCGCGACTGGTATCAATTACTGGAGGTCTGTGCGCTGTTTTCTACCCTGATCGGGGACGGCGACGGGCTTTATGATCCGCAGACCTACAACGATCAGTTGCTGCTGGGGTTGAAGGGCACCATGTCAGAGGCCGAGCTGCCCATCCTCAAGCAGCGCCTGCTCGAGGGCAAGCGGGCGAAGGCGCGCCGCGGCGAGCTCAAGACGCTGCTCCCCATGGGCTACATCCGCGATCCGGCCGGGAGCGTCATCCAGGATCCGGATGCGCAGGCACGGGGCGTGATCGAGACCATCTTCGCGCAGTTTGCGCGCCGTGGCACGATCAATGGTGTCTTGCGTTACTTGGTCGATCATCAGCTCGAGCTACCCTATCGGATGGTCAGCGGCCCCCAGACCGGGCAGTTGCAGTGGCGCCGACCCAACCGCGCGACGCTGAGCAACCTGCTGCACAATCCGACCTATGCCGGCGCCTACGTCTCTGGCCGCCGCCCCACCGATCCACGCCGCCGCCAGCCGGGGTGCCCTTCCACCGGGCGCACGGTCGCTGGTCCCGAGCACTGGGAGGTGCTGCTCAAGGGCCGCCTGCCGGCCTATATCAGCTGGGCACAGTACGAGTCCAATCTCCGCCAACTCGCCGCCAACCAGACGCGTGCGGGCGGCGTGGTGCGTCAAGGACCCTCACTGCTGTCCGGACGCCTCGTGTGTGGGTGCTGTGGTCTCAGCATGGCGAGTGAGTACACCAATAACGGGACCGGATTGCGCTATGTCTGCAGCCGCGAAGCGGTCGACTACGGCGCGCCGCTGTGCCAATCGCTCAGTGGCGCCGCCCTGGACGACCTGATCACGCACCTGGTCTTGGAGGCCTTGGAGCCGGTCGCGCTGGAGATCAGCCTGCAGGTGGCCGAGGATCTCGAAGGCGAGCGTGCCCGTCATCATGCGCAGTGGCAGCAGCGCCTGGAGCGCGCACACTACGACGCGGAGCGTGCCGAACGGCAATATCAGGCCGTTGAGCCTGAGCACCGGCTGGTGGCGCGCACACTCGAGCAACAGTGGGAGGAGGCGCTCAGCACCGAGGCGCGGCTGCAGGCGGACGACCAACGCTTCCAGGCCAGCGAGCCACGCACCTTATCGGAGGACGAGCGCACACGCATTCGCCAACTGGCCGCGGACATCCCAGCGCTGTGGAGGGCGCCGAGCACCACGCCCGCCGAGCGCCAGGCCATCGTCCGGCAGCTAATCGAGCGGGTGATCGTCACCGTCATCGACGACAGCGAGCGCGTCGGCGTGGAGGTCCACGGGATCGGCGGGTACCGCACCCGCACCCACCTGGTGCGCCCGGTCGCCCGCCTCGAGCAGCTCAGTTATTACCCCGAGCTGGTGGCACGCGTGCTCGCCCTGCATGAGGCCGGGCTGCGCTGCCCGCAGATTGCGACGCAGCTCAACGCCGAGGGCTGGCGGCCTGCCAAACGCCGCGTGACCTTCAATGGTCCGATGGTCGCCAATCTGCTCGCCCACCAAGGGGTGCCCGCCGGCGTGTCCCACTCACGACCCGCCCCGCGGCCTGAGCGTGACCCCAATGAATGGGCCTTGCCCGAGCTCGCCCGCACCCTGGACATGCCGTCAGTGACGCTGTTCAGCTGGCTGCGCAAGGGCTGGCTGCAGGCTCGCCAAGTCCCACGCGCCGGCCAACAGCAGTGGCTGATCTGGGCCGACGCCGCTGAGCTCGCGCGTCTGCGTGCGCGACGCCAGGCACCGCGGCGCTGGGCGAAAGACCGCGATGTCGCGTCCAACGCCATCGCCGACAATCCACGTTGATCGTTTTACGGAGGCAGCATGGCTGGTAGATCTCGTCCTGACCGCGCGCACTGTAGAGGTCGTGATAGAGCGACTCTGGCGAGGGGAGGTCCAACGAGGTCACCACGAAGCGCGGATTGTCGTCGCAGGCCATCACCTCTGCCTTGAGGATCACGCGAAACGCCTGTGGCCAACTCCGTGCCGCATACGCGAGCTCATGATAGGAGCGGGTGCTGGTGGGCCGCGGTTGGTTGAGCCGGCAGGCATTGGCTTCGCGCACGGCATGGCGTCGGCGGTTGGTCTCGAGAAACGGCTTGGCCAGCGGCGAGAGCACGCGGTTGCCGGTCAGCCCGAAGATGAAGTCGGTGTGCCCGTCGGCCAGCGCGAGCGCCATCAACTCCGGATTGGCGAAATGGCCATCGCCGCGCAGCACAATGTGGGTCTCGGGCCACGCGGCGCGTAAGCGCTGCAACACCCGCTTGAGGATCATGGCGTTTTCCGCGCCCGTTGGGCGTTTGCCAGGACGCAAGGCGGCGGTGATGAACTTTCCCGAGAGTCCCTCGAAGAGCAACAGCGACAGATAGCAGTGATGCTGATAGTCGTGGCTGTAGAAGCTGAATTCCTGCTGTCCGTGGGTGGGATCCTCGGAATGGTCCATGTCGATCACGATCACCTCGGGTGCCTCAGGATAGCTGGCGATGAACTGATCGACGAACGCCTGCGCCAGGCGATAGACGTCCTTGGTCGAGACGGCATTCTCCAGGCGCGAGAACGTCGGCCCACTGGCTAGGTCCATCGCCTCATCCAAAGGACGGCGCTCCACACCGAGCTTGAACAGCGGATCGCGGCGCAGGGCATTGGCATCGTTGCCGTCTTCATCGCCGCAGGCGATCTGCAAGATCCGCTGGGCGAGCAGGTCGCGCAGCGGATGGATGATGTAGGAGGGATGGCGCTAATCATTGATGGCTTGGGCGAGACGCTCGGTCAGGCCGATCTGCTGATCGACACCGCGCAGAATCACGGGGCCAAAGTCAGAAGACATCGCCCCGCCGTCGAAGTCGGCGCGCACACTCAGACCGTCGACAGGAGGAAATCGCAGGGACTCTTGGGTACACTCGGGCATGGGCGACCTCGTTTGGCTTCTCCGAAGCATTCTTGGCGGAACACCAATTTTATCAATTGGTTAAACGAGAGTCGCCCTTTTCTATGAATAATCCGGGCTAGAACGAGCTGCCAGCCAAGATCGACCAGCCTGCTGCCTAAAATCGTCGAAGTACCGGCTAAGCTCGCGCCGATTCGCCTGGACCAAGGCCTCTTACCAGCCGCCGCAGATCCAGCAAGAGGACCACCAGCAGGAAGATGCCGAGACAGAGGCTTCCAGCCACAAAGGGGTGCCAGTCGGGCACCGACACCAGCCATCGGCTCGCCAGATAGAGCCCGACCCCAAAGGTTACATAACCCAGCACCCTGCCCAGGTCGTATGGCACCGGGTAGTAACGGCGCCCCAGCCAATAGGACATGAGAACCATGGCGCCATAGCAGACGAGATGCGCCCAGGCCGCACCCTGATAGCCGTACCGAGGCACCCACCAAAGCAGCAACCCGATGGTGATGCCTGAACCCACCAAGGACACCCCGGCACCCAGCAGGGTACGGTCGGTGAGCTTGTACCAAATGGAGAGGTTCACATAGACACCGAGTAAGAGGTTCGCAAGCAACAGAACCGGAACCACCCCGAGCCCCTCCCGATAGGGGGCGCCAACGAAGTATTGAAAGAAGTCCAGATAGAGCGTGACCAAGAGGAAGAGAAAGACGCAACAGATGACGAACCAGTTCAGCACCAGGGCATAGACCTGGCGCGCATCGCTCTCCTTGGCGTAACTGAAGAAGAAGGGCTCCCCGGCATAGCGGAAGGCCTGGATGAAGAGCGACATCAGGATGGAGAGCTTGTAACAGGCGCTATAGATACCCAGCTGCGCCATGTTGGTCTCGGCATCGAACGGAAGCAGGTACTTGAGCGCGGCACGATCCAGCGTCTCGTTGACGATACCCGCGAAGCCGATGACGACCATGGGCAAGGAGTAGCGGACCATCCGCTGGAACAGCACCCTCCGAAAGTGCCCGACTCCCTCGCGCAGCTGAGGGAGTAGCAAGAGCAGCTTGAGCAGACTCGCCGCCAGATTGGCGATGAAGACATACCCCACCCCGATCCGCGGGTCCCAGAGCTGTCCGAGCAGTGACTGGGGATCGCCCTCGAAGGCGCGTCGGCAACTGTAGATAAAGAAGATGGTCAGGCCGACGTTGGCGCCGATCTCGAGCAGCTTGATCAAGGCGAAGCGCCCTGCCCGGTTCTCGGCCCGCAACCTCGCGAAGGCCACCGCCCCGACCGAGTCCAACGCCAGAATCGCGGCACACCACCAGATGTATTCCGCGTGGTCCGAGTGCCCCAAGAGGCCGGCAATCGGCTCGGACAGCAGCACGACCGTCAAAAAGAAGACACCATTGGCCAACATCAGGAAGCGCAACGCGGTCCCATAGACGACCTCGGATCGCCACTCGCCACTGGAGCGAAAACGGAAGTAACCCGTCTCCAGGCCAAAGATGAGCAACACGGCCAGGAAGGCCATATAGGCGTAGAACTCGGCCACGACCCCATACTCGGCCGGGGCGAAGCTATAGGTCAGGAAGGGGACGAGCAGATAATTGAGAAAACGCCCGAAGACGCTGCTGAGACCATAGACGGCCGTTTGAGAGGCGAGTCGTTTGAGCGGGTTCAAAGCGGATGATCCGGGCTGGCTCTGCGATCAGGTGCGAGGCGTATTCTATTTCAAGCAGGTGCAACGCCGCAGATGGTCGCCTCTCGCCGCGCCCGCCGGGAGCCTCAAAGGGACGCTGATCATCGTTCCGGCCATGCCCCCTCGGCAACCGGGGGCGGTCCGCACAGCGGACCCTACAGCTACAGCGACGCAGGATCTCCTAGTACGGCGGCGGCTGGAACGACGATCAAGGCCCTCAAAGGCGCCATCTGATCGGGAAGCCTACGCCAATCGCCCATGGGGGCGGCAGAGCGGCCCAGCGCCACGGAGATGATCCGGGTCCATGGCCGACGGGATCAA
>JANQGF010000319.1 GCA_028277465.1 Chromatiaceae bacterium | reverse complement strand
CGCCGGATTGGCGTCTGCCTTCAAGGAGCGCCGGCAGGAGCATAGCGGCGCTATGTGACTGCTGGCGCGACGCAGAAGGCGGGCGTCAAGACAAGTCAGGTGGGATGAGAATTGACAGAAATCGCCTTAGAGAAGACATGATGCCTCTTTATCAGGCCTATGGATTGCAGATTGCGTCCGCCCTGCCATTGCCAGGATTGAGACCTGGCACAGGCAGGGCGGACGCCTCGGTCCGGGTAGAAGCAACCTCGCCTTGGGCTCCGCGGGAGCGTGGGCGAATTCGTTTCATTTCAGTTTCTACTCTTCGCACACTCTTGAGTTGGGGTGGTGTCGGAGAGCTTCTAATTACGGGTGGCGAACGGATTGTTGCCTTTCCCGAGAAAGGTGGAGATCACGGCGCTCTGGCGTTGTTCATTCTCGGCGCCGGTTTGGGGGTCTTGCTTCACCAGCGAGGCTTATTGGTGCTTCATGGAAGCGCTGTGCGCGTTTGCGATCGCACGCTTGGGTTCATCGGCGCCAAAGGTCAGGGCAAATCGACGCTCGCTGCTGCGCTTTACCGACGCGGACATACCCTTGTCTCAGATGAGTTGCTGGTCATGCGTTTCGCCGCCGGCGGTCGCGCTTTCGTACTGCCCGGCGCCCTCCACATACGCTTGTGGCATGACGCAATGGTACATCTTGAGCAGGACGTTGCGGAATCCGCCAGGGTAAGGCTCGGGGTTGAAAAGTATTACCAGGATACAGAGCGCCTCTTTCCTGGCGAGTCCATGGTTCATGGGCTCTACATATTAGACCAAGGCCATCAACACCAGATCGAACCGATGCAGCTGAACGACGCTCTTCTCGCGATCATTCCACACTTGTACGTCTGTCGTTTCGGTACGGATTTTCTGCGCGCAACGAACGCCGAGCTTCCCTTCCTGCAGATGAGTCAGTTGGTGAAGCAGACCCGAGTTAAGCGCCTCATTCGAAGACCAGGGCTCGACCGCCTTACAGAGACCGCGTGCATGGTTGAAGCGGACCATTGAAAGGGCATGTTATATTTGGAACGCCTTGTGGGCTTCCCAAGACTCATTAGATGGAGAGATGCATGCTGACTCGGGATGACATCTTGGTTGCAAGCAAGGAGCAGGTCTCTGCTGATTTGGGTTCCGAGACGTCAAACAGCGTTGTGATCCTCGGGCTGAGACAAGGGGTCTACTATGAACTAAAGGACGTGGGCGCTCGTTTCTGGTCTCTCATCCAAGAGCCAAGGTCACTTGATGATATATTGCGCACCATCCAGTCCGAATACGACGTTGACGCCGAGCGTTGTGAGCGGGATCTGATGGCGCTGGTCGCGGACTTGATTCGATATGGGCTGGTATCGCTGGATCACAGCCAAGATCATGCCCAGTGATTGACGGCCGTTATCGCGAAGCAATCAACGGACGATCAGGGTTCCATGGGGAGAGACCTTCTTGAGGCACTCAAGATTCACCGAGCCATCGGGTTCGTATGGCGATCCGCTTCGCGATGGACCTTGATCAGTCTCGCCTTACTCATACTTCAGGGGCTCATTCCTCTAGCGACACTCTATCTTTTTAAGCTCGTCGTCGACTACCTTGCTCAACACCAGACCCACCCTCCGTCGACCGAGAGCTACGAATACCTCTTCCTGCTGCTTGGCGTTGGCCTAGGACTGGCTTTGCTCAGCAATCTCTCTAGCGCTCTCGTCCGTCATGTGCAAGTGATCCAGACTTTTCTGGTTGCTGATCATATGCAAAGACTTGTTCAGTCCAAGTCGATCGACACCGATCTCGCCTTCTACGAGAACTCTCAGTCCTTCGACAAGCTTCACCGCGCGCAGAAGGAGTCCCCCTCGCGACCCTTGAAGATCGTCGAAGCGTTGACAGAACTAGCGCGTAATGGGCTCACCCTGGCCGCCGCTGTCGGAGTATTATTCACATTCCATTGGGCTGCCGTCCTGGCCTTGCTCTCCGCCTCTTCACCGGTATTGTACTACAGGCTCCGACACGCGAGCGACTTGTACGCGATGCAGCGAGAGATGACGGAGAAAAAACGCCTCAGTGGTTACATAAACCGTTTATTGACGACTGCCGATTTCGCCAAAGAAGTACGAGCATTTGGATATGGTCCACTAATGGCGAGACGCTTCGATGAACTGCGAAAAGATCTCCGGCAAGGAATGCGTAAGATATCTGCACATGGGACAAGACGCGAATTCGTGACCGAGACGACTGCCGCCTTCGTGGGTTACGCAGTCCTAGCAACAATCATTCTTGCTGCTCTGCACCAGTCGATTACTTTGGGTCAGATTGTGATGTACTTGGGGGCATTCCACCTAGCAGTGGGGAGTCTCAGGCCAACACTACGGTCGGTAGCAGAGCTCTACGAAAACAACCTGTTCTTGTCGACACTCTATGAGTTTCTTGCCGTTCCTCGCAGCGTCGCCGAGCCGGATAGCCCCATCGAAATGCCGCGCCCTTGGCTGAAAGGCGTCAGTATTCGGAATCTGAGTTTTCGTTACCCCGACACGGACAATTTGGTGCTTGTCGATATTAATCTTACGATAGGGCCTGGAGAAATCGTAGCCTTAGTGGGCAAGAATGGGTCAGGAAAGACAACCTTGACTAAACTGCTTTGTCGCTTCTATGACCCCTGCGCCGGCACGGTAACCATTGATGGCGTCGGCTTGCCTGATTTCCGGGTGGCAGATGTGCGCCGGGAGATGAGCGCCATCTATCAGGATTTCGGTAGATACCATTTCACGGCGCGACTCAACGTGCTCCTAGGGAGACCCGATCTTGCCCCCCATGATCCCGCGATCGTGAAAGCTGCAAAGTGGGCTGGTATACACGATACACTCGAATCACTCCCAACTGGTTACGATACTGTATTGGGGCGTTATTTCATGGGCGGAGTCGAATTGAGTATTGGTCAATGGCAAAAACTGGCTCTCGCGCGGGCTTTTGTACGCGATTCTCAGCTGATTTTGCTAGACGAACCCACCAGCTCACTCGATGCGGCCGCGGAGTTCGAGTTCTTCGAGAAGTTCCGGGAGATGTCGCAAGGAAGGTCCGCATTCATTATCAGCCACCGATTCTCCTCAGTCAGGTTAGCGGACAGGATCTACGTCCTCGACCAAGGCCGCATCTTGGAGAAGGGCAGCCACGACCAACTGGTCGAACTGAACGGGCTCTATGCGGACCTTTATCGTCAACAGGCGTCCTTCTACGGCGACCTACCTTCCCCCGAGTTGCTCGCGATCGACTTAGATTCAGCGACGCCTTAATGCGTCCTTGACTCGTACTCCTGCGGATCTTACTAGCGCGATTACGTGGTCTCTGATTAAGCGTATGGGGCGAATCGCATAGTAGAGAGCACGCATGGACTTTGGAAGCGCCAAGAACGCATAATCCTTGTCGTTTGGAGGTATTCTCTTCGTGACTTCATAGATTGCGGGATAAAGCTTCTCTCGCCACCGTTCTCTGATAGCGAAATGAAAATCATCTGCGCTCATCCGTTCTGGTTTCTCAGTGTGAGAAGCTGTTAGCCTGTGCACGGTTTCACCAACGAGCCGATCCATCTTGCAACACTCAGCACCCCGCCGCAATTCAGCTGGTACTGGCGCAGCCAGCATGAGCTGGGCGACCGATAAACCGACCAATAGTATTCTATGGCATCCAGCTCTTCGTGAGTGCTCGACGGTCCATGCCCAATCGAGCTCAGGGTGGTGTCGGAGTAGCTCTGCGATGTCGCAAACCATTGCCAGGCGGATGGGGTGTTCGCGACAACCCCAGCAATCCTTTGCTAGTTGCACGCAGAGAAGAAGAAGCATGTCCTCAGGAGACACAAGATCCAATGTCGAGCCCGCGATAGACAACGGAGCCTGGCGGCTTCTAATCTCCTCGAGGCTAAACCGGAACGGGAATTGAACTGGAGTGAAAGAGAAGTGCAAGTCCACCCGGACCATCGTGCCATAATGCACCAGAGTAGACTCCCATTCGTATTCAGCGACGAGCCTATATCCCGTTTCCTGCAAGAATCTCCTAGCCGCATCGTAGTCATCCCTGCGAACGATGATGTCGAGGTCGCTAAACTGTCGAAGCCCGATGTCTTGATACGCCAGGTATGCCAAGGACGGCCCTTTGAAGCTCAGTGACACGATGCCCCGATTACTTAATGCTTGGGTAATCTCAATCAGTGAGGTAAGTAAGAATAGGTTCTTCGCTACATTCGCGCGATATTGTTTTTCGAGTATTTCAAGATATGGTGAGGGTACGTACGTGGGACATAGTTGCTTGAGGCTCTGGAATACCAGAGGCGTGACCTTGTGACGGTTTGATTCATAAATGAAGGAGTCCCAACGCACACCCTCTCCGATAATCCTCCCGATTGCCAATATTCTGCTTTGATCGCGCTCCGTGGTTGCGCAACTCGTGAGTAGTCGATGCTCTACTGATCGCTTCAATTGTTCTCGTTGTTCTGACATCAATGAGCCGTTCACCACTCTTGGAATATGATTGCGGCGTTCCGTGTGATTATATACTGCCATGGAGTGTGGAGTGTTTCCTTAAGTTAATTTCCGAGCAGTCGTTCAGATCCCCCCGAGTTCAAGGATGCTAGGCTGTTGCGGTAGTCCGCAGAATTGGAGCGAGTCGACCTTGACGACGCTCGCGCAGCAGGTTGCCGATGTAAGTCCACGCTGGCGCTCCGGCTCGATGACGCTCGCCGGATTGGCGAGCGACCATGGGCCCTGAGCAATCCGTGTGCTGTCGCTGATGCGTCGGGCGATGACCCAATGGCGCAAGGCGCGCTCGGCGGCCTGATTCTTTAACAGCAGCCCAGGATGTTGAGGCGATTTCTGTCAATTCTCATCCCACCTGGCTGGTCTCGACGCCCGCCTTCTGCGTCGCGTCAGCAGTCACATCGCGCGGCGATGCTCCTGCCGACGCTCCTTGAAGGCAGACGCCAATCCGGCGCCATCTGGCTGAGAATTTCCGGCAATCGCCTGAGCACGACCCAGAAAACATCCCAATCGTTGCGCAATGCGCACGCGAGCGAGCACGTATCGTGTAATGGACGACCCCGACGTGAGCAAGGCAGGCGTCGAAGAGTCGCTCAAACGCACAATTGAAGCCGGCTCCTAGAACCGCCACACTAATGGGGAGCCGAGGTTCACTATGCATTTGGCCCAGGCGCACACGATGCCATCAGGCTGGCAGGTCCGGCGCAAGGGGCGGAGTCTCGGACACGAAACTCGGGATATCGGAAAACTACTAGAAGACAGGGCAGAATCTCATGGGAAAAGCGAACCTTATCGCTTTGTCGTTCTTGACGTCCTTACTTATCCTGTTTTGTAGCGGCTGCGCGACCGACACGATCGAGTCATTACCGCCAGCCTCGCACGCGACTCACGATCTCGATTATAGGATCGCACCCGGGGACGTGCTGGCCGTGTTCGTGTGGAACAATCCAGATCTCTCCATCGTGAATGTACCGGTAAGACCGGATGGAAAGATCACCACACCTCTCGCGGAGGATATCCAGGCCAGCGGGAAAACTGCCTCCGAGCTGGGAACGGCGATCGAGGAAAGGCTGTCACAGTTCGTTCGACAACCCGACGTCACCGTGACCGTCACGGCGTTTGTCGGTCTGTACGACCAGCAGATCCGGGTGGTCGGCAACGGCGTCAAGCGGACTCAATCGATACCCTACCGTGAGGGCATGACATTGCTTGATGTCGTCATTGCCATCGACGGACTAACCGAGTTCGCTAATGGTAATCGGGCCATGTTGGTTCGGAATGTCGGAGGCACCGAGAGAAAGTATCGTGTTCGTTTAGATGATTTGATTGAGAAAGGGAGAATGTCGGCTAATACCGACGTGCTGCCTGGCGATGTCTTGATCATACCCGAGGTAACCTGGTTCTGAGCTGTTTCACACCGAGTCACGGGTTACGATCGTGAATGAGTCCAGCGGTCTAGAGCAACTGACGAGTATCGCCCGCGGAATGTGGCGTTTCCGCTGGCTCGCAATTGGCACCGTTTGGTGCATCCTTCTTCTCGGGTGGCCGATTACTTACTTGATGGGTAAGCCTGATTACACAGCGCAGGCTCAAATCTACATCGATACTCAATCCGTACTGAGCCCGTTCCTTCAGGGTCTGACGATTCCAATGAATCCGAGCGAGCAACTTGGGCTGATGACACGCCAACTCGTCACCGACCCAAACCTGAAACGCGTGATTCAGAAGACTGGTCTAGACCAGAAGCAGGCGAATCCCGTTCCACTCGACATCCTGCTCGAAAATCTACGCAAGAACATCCACATCAGGGCAGAACGGACAAGCGCGCGTTCTGGATACACTAACTACTATTCGATATCCTATACGAATAGAAACCCGTTCCTGGCAGAAGCAGTCCTGCAATCCCTGATCGACGCCTTCTCTGAAAATACGCTTGCTCAGATCCGCGAGGATGCGGAGCGTGCGATGGCTTACATTGGCGAGCAAATCGAAACCAGAAAAGCGCAAATCGTACAAGCCGAGACGCGGTTACGGGATTTCCGGCGTCGTCACGCCGGCATGTTATCGTCCGGGACCGAAGGTTATTTTAGGCGGCTCTACGCCGCCGAGGAGCAGTTGAGCAACGTGGACTTGGCGATCCGGGAAACCGAATCACGGCGCATCACGCTCCAGCGCCAGCTGGCTGAAACGCCGACCCGAGTGCGGGCGGTTTCACCTGACGGCGCACCGCTCCCAACATCCTTGGAGGAAAGACTGATCTCACTTCGCCGAGATCTAGATCAGGCCCTTCTCAAATATACGAGTCGGCACCCGACCGTAATGGAGCTCGAGAGCAGTCTCCGCCTCCTCGAGGAAGAACTTCGTAAAGGCCCTGGGCCTGTTCCCACGATGCCCAATCCAATTCATGAGCAACTCTCGATCCGGATGAGCGACGTCGAAGGGGAGCTCGCAGAGTTGCAGACCAAACGAGAGGATTATCACCGTCGCGTCAATGAACTGAGAGAACAAATGGAGACTCTGCCGAGGATCGAAGACGATCTGAAGCGATTGATGGACGAACACTCGACATTGACGGAGAACTATCAGGCGCTGATTGCACGACGTCAATCGATTGAGACAACAAAGAAGGTCTCTGGCGACAATGGGACTGTCAAATTCACTGACGACCTCAACTTTCGCGTCATCGACCCGCCCAATGTGCCCATCGACTCGGTCTTGGAATCTTTTCGTAAGACTCGGGTCAAGCTTGTGACCTTTGTTCTCCTGGCCGGACTCGGGGGTGGCGCCGCTCTCGCCTACCTGCTCTTTCAGCTGCGTCCCCCCGTCTATAGTCAGCGCTTATTGGGTGCGATCACGTCAGTTCCCGTATACGGTGTTATCTCCCAAGTCAGGACTCGCTCGTGGCACCTGAGAACATGGCTGGATGCAGCCGCGTTTTCGGTTTGCTGTCTCATGGTCTTGATTGCCTACGTAACGACAGTCTATTTTCAAACCCAAGTCGATGGCATGCGCTTCACCCGTGATACGGTGTATCACCAGTCTATACCCGGAGAAGATGAATGGAAGAGTTGACCAGCATTGAAAGGGAGATTCGCCATTATAAACGAAGCGCTGAATACTTCCAGGGTCAACGCCCAGCTCATTCCGAAACCATTCGTTCAGAGAAGACCAGCCCCGCGGCTGATGACAATCCCCGTGGATTCGATCGAGGACGTGAATACGGATCGCTTTGTGAGCTCGATCTCAAGGTCCTGGAGCAAAATGGTTATCTAACCCCAACGACGATGTGGAGCCGACTTGCTGAGCAGTACAGGGTGATAAAGCGCCCATTACTGAAGACCGCGAATCTATCAGCTGTTCAATCCAGCGAGGCCCTGAATATCATTGCCGTCACGAGCGCCTTCCCCGGGGAAGGGAAGAGCTTCACGACCTTGAATCTTGCGATGAGTATTGCGATGGAGCGTGATGTGTCAGTCTTGGTTATCGATGCGGATCTAGTCGGCCGCTCATTGACGAAAAGAGTACGATTGATGGAAGCACGTGGGCTCAGCGACCTGCTTCTGGATCGACAACTCGACATGCGCCGCGTCCTCTTGAAGCTGGACGTTGGCAATTTCGGCATCATTCCCGCTGGCTCCACGGCACAGCATCCCAGTGAGCTGCTTTCGAGTGAGCGGATGCGGGATATCATGCGCGAACTCGCAGGTCGCTATCTTGACCGCATCGTATTGATCGATACAGCCCCACTCTTGACGACCAGCCAGGCGGCGATCGTCAGCGATCTCGCTGGCCAGGTGCTCTTCGTCGTCGAAGAAGGAAAGACCTCCCAACAATCGATCAAGGATGCTCTCGCCTTGATCTCAGAGCAGAAATCGATTGGCCTTGTCCTGAACAAGAGCACACGGTTTTCTCATAACAATCATTGGCCTTACTACGGCTCTTCCTGATGGCTAGATAAGACGCAGATCGTGACCCAACCATCAGAGCACAGGCAGCATGAATCCGGGTCCGAGAGGGCAAGACACAGATTACTTGTCGGAGGCGCCTGTATTCTTCTACTCGCCTTTTCGGACCGATTGCATTCTTCCAACATGATCCTAGACCTGGGTCAGGTGTCGAAGCAGACTCGGTTCGGCCATCATGCCGGACAGGCGTTCGATGCCCAAGGGATCGGCACCTGCTCGCCGAGCCTCTCGTGCCAGGCAAGGAGATCGCCTAACGGCATGAATCGCTCGAGCCCGGAGCCGGATCGCGAAGAAGTCGAGCGGACGCCCACCGCAACCCTTCAATTCGGGCAGCCGTCTTGGAACGACGAGCCTCGGCTCAGCTTAGGCCGGCGCGCCGTACCGTTGGGCGGTCACTCGAGGAACACATTTCTCGGGCACAGGGGGTTGGGGTCGAGGCGCACTGGCGGATCGCACCCAGCCAAGGAGACTGTCACCATTCTGGTGCGCAGACTCGCACCCCAATATGGGCTGCGCCCCGATTTGGTTCTGGCAGTGATCGAGGTGGAATCCAACTACGACCCGAACGCACGTTCGGCCAAGAACGCGCTTGGTCTCATGCAACTGATTCCAGAGACCGCCAGTCGCTTTGGGGTCGTGGATATCTGGAATCCGGAAGAAAACCTGCGTGCGGGGATGGCCTACCTGAGGTGGCTCCTCGACCACTTCGACGGCGACATGCGACTCGCTCTCGCGGGTTACAACGCAGGCGAGCGTGCCGTTTGGCGCCATGGCGGTGTTCCACCCTATCCAGAAACACGGGCCTATGTCGAACGTATCATCCGACGGCTTAGACCCTAGCCTTCGACTGGTGCCCCGAGGCCTCGGATCACCTGTTCAAGATTAGAGAGGATGCGGTGGACGCTTCGTCTTTTTGGTGGAAGGAAGCCAACAGGTTCCCATGGAGCGGCCGCGCTCGCAGTGCGCTCTCATGGTTTTTTCTCTGCGCATTACCTTGTTTCGCACAGGATACGGAGTTGACCGCGAACCTCGGCATCGAGGCCGAGTACACTGACAATGTGAACCTCAGCAAGGACAAAGAATCGGACTTGCCGATCGAAATATATACAGGCTTCGAATACCGCGATCGTTCATCAGCAGTGGAAGGGGTCCTAGACGGACGAGTCGGGTACAAGAAGTATACGGAAGGAAATGCAGCCGATCAGCTCCGTCCAAATGTGCACGGTAATCTTCTCTTCCACCTTCAGCCGGATCGCTTCTCATGGGCGCTGGACGGTGACTGGCAGCAAGTGAGAACCAATCGATTGGGTCCGGATTCACCGGGGAATCTTGGAACTCGTGCCGTGTTCTGGACTGGCCCCGATGTTCGATTGCCCTTGTCAGCCGTTACCGAGATCTCGGCTCAGGCCAGGGCAGGATACTCAGATAACTCCGACTCGTCCAACAGCCATCGTTTCGGCGGACAACTCGCGGTCGCGACCAGGCGTACCGAGTCGAGCATGGCCTCCGCCAATCTTGCCCAGAGAGCGGTTCGCTACTCTGACACCAGCACCCTGGCAGACTTTGACGTTACCGAAACCTTCCTGCGTTACGCGTCTCGGACCAACAGGGGTAATCTGGCCCTTGAGGTCGGCACATCCTTCGTTGATGTGAAAGATGGCGCGGATGGATCGGACTTGCTGCTTCGCTTTGACGGGAGCCGCAGCATCACGAAACTCGGGAACATTGGCTTACGATTGCGATATGGTTTCGACGACGAAGAGAACACTGCGTTGACTCGCCCCTTGCTTCCGAGCGAGGCGACACCCACCGACGCCCGCTCCCTTGGCGTCTTCTATAGGAAGGAGGTGGAAGCCTACTATGATTGGTCAGGCAAACGCTTGAGTTTCGGATGGGCTATCTACGTGCGAAACCGTGACTTTGCTACAGGCGCGAGGGATGAAACAGATTATGGGACGACTGTCGCATGGTCGACCCGTTTATCGCGATTGTCCGAGGCTCAGCTTCTTGCCGGTGTTGATTTCTCAGACTTCGAGGCAGAAGCAGCAAATTACCATGTGTACAATCTGGGCATCGACTACGGGCGTCGTCTAAGCCGAAATGTGTCCGCTAAGGCAGGATTCCGACATCAGCGAAAAATCAGCAACGAGAAAGCCTTGGAGTACGACGCATCCTGGTTGTTCTTCTCCATCGTGTACGACTTCAAGCTCTAGCTCGGTCACATGAACCGAACCCGATGGGGTCCGACTCGGCTCTCTAGTTCACAACACGCGCCTCAAGCCGACCCATACTGCGCACGCCGCTCCGCGCTTTCATTCGGCCTCATTGCGGCGCAGTATGGGTCGGCTTAGGCTTCACGTTCGGCTTGCGCTATCGGACCTGGCTGCAGGGCATACGCGAGGCCGGCTCTCCCGTCCTGGGCTTGGTCGGTGCGCGTGTGGCGCTCATCCCTCATCAGCTCCACATTGCGGCCGAAGTCGCCGGGCGCGACGCCCCTCGAGTCCTGCTCGCGGACGAAGTCGGGCTCGGTAAGACGATCGAGGCGGGGCTCATACTCCACCGTATGCTGCTGACCGGTCAGGCGCGACGCGCTCTGATCGTCGCCCCCGAGCCCTTGCTGCATGCACCAGTGGCTGGTCGAGATGCGGCGTCGTTTCAACCTGAGATTTGCGCTCTGCGACCCTGAGCGCTTCGACGCCATCACCGACACCAATCCCTTTCAGGCCGAGCAGCAAGTGCTTTGCAGTCTGAGCCTCATCGCCGGCAATCCGGATGCGGCACGGGCCGTCTTGGAGGGGCAGTGGGATCTCCTCGTGGTCGACGAGGCTCATCACCTGGCCTGGTCCGAGAGAGAATCCAGTCTGGAATACGACCTCATCGAGGCACTGGCTCAGGTGACGTCGGGGGTCTTGCTGCTCACGGCGACGCCCGAACAGCTGGTGGACCGTCACGGGACTGGGCGTGTCCTACTCCGCAATACCCGTGCCTCGATTCAGGGTTTCCCGGAACGTCGGCTCATCGCCTATCCGCTCCCTGAGCCTGATTCGTATAGATCTCAGGCGGCTGGCGCCATGGAGGGATTGACGCCCGAGCGCACCTTCGGGGCCGGCTGGACCGACGTGGATCCGCGTGTCGGCTGGCTCATCGAGACCTTGAGGGGGCTGCGCCCGGCCAAGGTCCTCCTGATCTGTGCGCACGCGCGGACTGTATCTGTGCGCACGCGCGGACTGTGCTCGACCTGCGTGAGGCACTGTACCGCCGCGCCGGGATTCACGCGGCCATCTTTCACGAGGATTATGGAGATCGTCGAGCGCGATCGGGCCGCGGCCTACTTCGCCTGCCAGGAGAATGGCACTCAGGTCCTACTGTGCTCGGAGATCGGCAGCGAAGGGCGCAACTTCCAGTTCGCGCACCAATTGGTGCTCTTCGATCTGCCGCTTGATCCGGACCTTCTGGAACAGCGGATCGGCCGACTCGATCGTATCGGACAGACTCAGGTCGTCACCATCCATGTGCCTTATCTGACGGGCGGACCAGGCGAAGTGGTCTTCAGATGGTATGCCGAAGGACTCAGGGCCTTCGAGCATTGCTGTCCGGCGGCCTCCGCCGTCCTCGCCGAGCAACGTTCCTCACTATTGGGTGCCATGGAGGGGAACGGGGACCTCGAGCTACTGATTGCGCATACGAGGAGTCTCACCGATCGACTCAATGCCGATCTGGCGACTGGGCGCGATCGGCTGCTCGAGCTCCAGTCGCACAGGCCCGGGGCCGACCTGGCCCTCGTGGATCAGATCGAGGAGATCGACTCGAAACGAGAGGTGGCGGACTTTCTGACCCGCTATTGGGACGCCTTCGGTGTCGAGCACGAGGCTGGTCCAGGCGGCTCCGTCGCCGTCCGCCCTGGCAGCCAGATGCTCCAGAAGCACTTTCCAGGGCTGCCCGAAGAGGGTCTCACGGCGACATGCGAGCGCGTCAATGCCCTGTCCCACGAGGATCGTGAGCTCCTGACTTGGGAGCACCCCATGGTGCGCGAGGCGATGGAGCTGCTCACAGCTTCCGATCGAGGAACATCCGGGCTCATTCTGATGAAGGACCAAGGGTTCAAGCGTGCGACCTTGCTCGTCGAATGTCTCTATATTGCCGAATGTCCGGCGCCGCCGGAGCTGCAAGTCAAGCGTTTCCTGCCCCGACCTTGGCGCGCTTGCTGATCGATGTGGACGGCAGGGATCGCTCAGCCGAGATCCCCCACGAGGCGATCGAGGGTGACTGTCTCACGCGTAACCCCAAGCTGGCGAGGTCTGTGATCAAGTCCCAGGTGCGGCGCCTCACCGAGATGCTGGGGCAGGCCGAGGTGCTGGCACGGGGCCGGGTCGAGCGTCTTCAGCAAGAGGCGATGGCGCGCATGGAGAGGGTCCTTGGCGATGAACTGGAACGATTAGTGGCGCTCGCGAAGGTGAATCCCACCGTTCGACAGGAGGAGATCGGGTGGCTGGCCGAGCGACTCGGGCGGCTGCGGGACTACTTGGGCAAGACCCATCTGCGTTTGGATGCCCTTAGGGTGATCGTGGTCGTTTAGCGGGGCGCAGACGCGGTATCCCGGAGGTATCCGGGAGAACCGGGCGCCGCAACAAGCCGTGTCTCGCTCATACTTGGAACTGGCCGATGGTGCGCTGGAGTTCCGTCGCCCTCTGGCTATAGTTCCTTCCACCACTTTGCGGCCCATTGTCGTCTCTCCCCGGGCCTCGTTGGCGGCGCCAGAAGCTCCATGGATGTTCTCCGCGACGTCCTGAAACCTGGCTGACATTTGGTTCATGGCCGTGGCCACCTGGTCGGTCTCGAGCTGTTGACGCTGGATATTGGAGCTCGTCTGTTCGGTTACGACGGACATCTCCTCG
>JANQGF010000291.1 GCA_028277465.1 Chromatiaceae bacterium | reverse complement strand
CACCTGGCTGGTCTCGACGCCCGCCTTCGGCGTCGCGCCAGCCGTTACATCGCCCGGCGATGCGCCTGCCGGCGCTCCTTGAAGGCAGACGCCAATCCGCCGCCATCTGGCATGAGAATCTCCGGCAATCGCCTGACGCTTCCGCCTCGTTGCGCCTTGCCAGCCACCCCGCGGAATGCACCCTGGACGCGGTCTGGATCAATAATTCCGACTTCTCTAGATCAATTCGCATGGTGTTAGAGAAAAACTATATTAGAATATAGTTATGTTCCATCAAATGGAGATGCACCATGATCTCTTGCACCAGCATGCGCGCAGCCGTGGTCCTGTCCGCGGCGCTCTTCTTATCGGGGACGCTCCTCCTTCTAGTCGCTGAAGTCACGAGCACCGGGGTACCCACCGCCCATACGGCCCTGCTCCTGGTCCTGGCGGGCGCCGCGGTCTTGGCCGTGGCCCTGCTCGTCGCTCTCTTCCCCGGCAATGCGGATCGACTCAGCAACTGCCGACACTGACGGGGAACAAGGCATCTGGCATGCGGATCACCGCCCGCGACTCGGCTCGCCTCGATCCGGGGGTCAGCGGTGGCCCGCCAGCAGCGAGGCCGCCACGCCCGGCTCCAATCCGTACTCCTCCTCGACCATCTGGTTCCACGCCTCGCGCTTGAATGTCTGCTCGTCCGGCACCTTGCGGTGAACCAGATTGTAGTGACAATCGATACAGGTCTTGCCCTGGGTCTCCTCCCGGTGAATGGCCGCCGTGTTGGCACGCTCGCCGAGGATGGCCTCCTGGAGATGGCAGCGTCTGCAGGTGGCCGAGTCGCGCTTGCGAAACCAGCTCCGGGCGGAGAAGGCGGCCTCCGGCAGGTGCAAGAGGTTGATGACCGGGTCGTCATAGTCGGGCCCGAAGAACTGCTTGAAGAGGTCCTTGATCCCGATGGCGTGGTCCAGGGTAGCCGCGAAGACGCCCGGCGAGACATGGCAATCCCCGCAGGAGGCGCGAACCCCGGAGGCCGAGTCATAGTGCACCGACTCACGGTAAGCCACATCGGCATAGGACATGGAATGGCAGCTGGTGCAGAATTGGTTCGTGCTCGAGTAGCGGTCGAACTCGAGCAGAAAGACCATGAAGAGCGACCCGGCGAGCCCACCCACCGCAAGTGCAATGAGCACGTTCCGCGTGATGAAGGTCGGTGTTCCCAACTTGACCATCAGCGCACCCCCGCGGGACTCAATCCCAGGATGGGACTGACCTGATCAGGTTGATTCAGCCAACGGTGCGGCGCTTGATCCTCGAGCAGGCCGTCGACCAGCTCATGGCGTCGCTCAGCGGCAACCGCCCTGGCCTCGGGTAGGAAGCGCGCATAGAAGTTGCGGCCGACCAGGTACATGCCCTCCCACCAGGCGTGATTCGGACTCATCATGGAGGCGCCGTGGCGCGCCCGGGCGCCCTCGTCGTGCCACAGCTCCCAGTAAATGAACTCGATGGGTTCGTCGAAGGGGGTCTGGGTCAGCAGACCGGCGTCGTAGAGCCCGGCCATGATGGCCCGCGCCGGCTCGCCGAACTTGTCGTTGAAGAGCTCCACCACGCTGTCGAATTGATCCATGAAGCCGCGGGTGAAGCCCTTGCTGTGACACTCCAGACAGACCATGCTCATGGCCTGACGGCGGCGCTTCGGGGTCGCAACCGCTTTGACCTTCCCGCGGGTGCCATCCGGGCGCAGCAGCTCGGAGCCCCGCTTCGGAGCGGCCTCGTTCGCGGGCAGCTCGAGCTTGCTGCCATCCTCGAAGACGACCAGGTACTGCCGCTCGGAGACCGGCGAGTTCAAATTCCAGGCGTTACGGAGCCCGACGTCATGATTGGACGGCAACTTGCCGGCGGCTCCCATGTGGCAGGTCACACAAGTGGGTGCCGCGGTGTAATCACGGCCCGCCACCCACTCAGGGGCATCCAGATTCATCTCCTCGCGGTGAGCGGCATAGATCATGCCGTGTTTGGATGCCTCATAGACCTCTTTGTCTGGCGAGTCCGGACCCGAATGACAGCGCACACAGGCAGCCGGCTCACGGGCCTGGGCCTTGGAGAACCGATGGCGCCCATGACACGAGGAGCAGGACCCCTTGGATCCATCCGGATTGATGCGACCGATCCCGGAGTTGGGCCAGGTCCGGGTGTCGAGTGTCCCGTCGCCGCGCACCTTCACGCGCGAGCCATGACACTGGTCGCAAGAGCTCGCGCGCATGGCCGGACCACCGACATTGTCTGCCAGCGCCGGCAGCCGATCCTCGATGATCGCAAAGGCCTCGGCATGGACCGACCCCTGCTGCTCCTTGAACTCCTTCTCGTGGCAACGTCCGCAGTCCTTGGGCGATACGATGGTGGCGATGATCTGACCCTCATGCTCGATCGCGTCGACGTCCGAACGGTCGGCCTGATGGCAATCCATACAGTTGACACCGGCCACCTGGTGGGCGCTGTCTTGCCACTGCCGAGCCAGCCCGCTCGAGGCCTTGGAATGGCAGCTCACACAATCCTCGCCCGCCTCATGTCCCCAGTTGCTGGGGTCGAGCGCGACCTTTTCCGCGACCACCGGACCGCCCCCGAGCAGACAAGACAGCAGAATCATCTGAGCCCAATAGGGAGGCGCTGAAAAGGCGGAATTCGACATAGCGACAACCTCGGAGATCTCTCTTGCGTGAAGGGGCGAAGCCATTCGGCCGGAATGCAGCGGTGCGACAAAGTCGCAATGGAGCCAGCAAGCCGGAAGTAGACGCGGAAGCGATTATAGAGATCGCGTGTCGCTGGGCAATCCAATTTGCACCCGAAAGAATCTTAGTTTTATTATTAAATAATAAATTAAATAATTTACTTATTTTCAATCTTTGGTGCCTATCCCACTTTATTGACTTCGCTCACTTCCGCTGGCGCCATGGCTGACATTCAATAGCGCGTCGAAACACCGTCAGGAAGAAGAGGAGCGATCATGCGAAGTAAGATTGCGATGGCAGTCATCTCATTGGCCCTGATGCTCGGCGTCGGTGGACCGATCCTGCCCGGCGCACTCGCCGAAGAGGCGGAGCCAATCCACCGCATCTCGTCCGAGGTCTGCGAGTCCTGTCACCAGGATATCTACCGTCAGTGGAAGGGCTCGATGCATGCCCAAAGCACCGCGCTTTCCGACCCGATTCATGCCACCTTCTACAAGAAGGTGGTCGGCGACCCGACCGCGGAAGGGGTGGTCCACAAGAAGTCGGGTAAGTTCCCGGTCTGTCTCCAATGCCATGCCCCCAACGCGGCGCGCGACCAGACCACCAAGCTCGACGCCCATCCCGCCTACAGTGAAGGCGTCAACTGCGTGGCCTGTCACACACTCAAGCGCTACAAGGGGATCAAAGGCGAAGACGGCAAGACGCGCTACGGCCTCAAGGCCTATGAAGTCGCCGACAGTCTCCAGGCGCCGGCTGGCTTCCCACGTGGGCTGCAGAAGCTGACCGCTGCAGACGACCTCTTCGGCGGCGTCGTCGACGAGACATCGAGCGACCAGAAACCCAATCCACACCTTGGCGAACCGGTCGAGCTGGACGGCAAGATGATCCCCGCCCTGACCATGGAGGCCAATCCGATCCAGTTGAGGACATCCGATGCCTGCATGGGGTGTCACGACCAACGGGCCAATCCGCAAGGGGTCCCGCTCTGCCAGACCGGAAACGAGTTCCTCCAAGGCGGCAGCAAGGTCGTCTGCCAAAGCTGCCATATGCCGGTCGCCGGTGGCTTTGCCGACCACTCGATGGGCGGCGGGCATCACGAAGGCATGCTGAAGCGCTCGATCGTCTTCGATCTCAAGAGCGAGTCCCAGGGTGATAGGCTCGAGACCACGGCCTGGATCATGAACCTGCAACCGCACTCCATGCCGACCGGGGCGCCCTTCCGAAACCTCTATCTCAAGGTCACGGCCTATGATGCAAACGGCGAGGTCGTCTGGGAGAATGCCGAGGGTCATCCGGCCAAGGGCGACCCGCAGGCCTACTTCGCCTATGGCCTCGCGGATGACGAGGGCCATCCGGCACCACCGCCGACGGCCACACAACCCGGCGAGGACACCCGGCTGCAGCCCCATGAAACCCGCGAACTGGTCTACCAGATCCCGGCCGAGGGTGTCGCCCTGCTGCGTGCCGAGCTTTACTACAATCTGCTCTGGCCGTCCCTAGTCGAGAAGTTCACGCACTTGCCGGAGGATTTGACCGCACCCGTGCTGATCGCGGTCGCCGAAAGGGAAATCGCCGAGAACTGATCAGACCCTGTGCCACCCGCCGGCGGCCT
>JANQGF010000199.1 GCA_028277465.1 Chromatiaceae bacterium | reverse complement strand
TGATTCAGAAACAACCTATACACCGTAGGTTGGGCAAAGCGGAGCGTGCCCAACAAGGGCGTCTCAAGTTGCACCACTTGTTTCTGAATCGTTCCTTAGAGACCGCCCGGGTCGTTCTCCCTCTTGGGGTCCAGCCGGGCGCATCGAATCATCTCGGCCGCGGGTCGGGTGGTGAGGAGCGCCGTCTGCGTCGCCCGCGGCACCACGGAGACATCACCGCGGGCCAGCTCGCGTCCCTGATCCAGGACCAGGACCTGATCGACCCAGTCCAGGCCCGCCGGCCGATGCGTAATCAGCACAACGGTGCGTCCGGTCATCAGCTCGTCCAGCGCCTCCATCAGGCTGCGCTCGGTCGTGGCATCGAGACCCTCGGTGGGCTCGTCGAGCAGCAGGATGGGCGCATCCTTGAGCAGGGCGCGTGCGACCGCGATGCGCCGACCCTGTCCGCCCGAGAGCCTCACGCCGGTCTCGCCCACCCAGGTGTCGTAGCCCTCCGGGAGTTGGGTGATGAAGTCATGGATCTGAGCGACCCGGCAGGCCTGCTCGAGTGCGCCCTGGGAGGCCTCGGGCTTGGCGATCAGGAGGTTCTCGCGGATGGTCGCGTCGAACAGATGGGTGTGCTGGCTGACCACGGCGATATGCCGCCGCAGATCATCGCCGCGAAAGCTCGCGATCTCATGTCCGCCGAGCCGGATGGCCCCCGCATCGGGCGCCCAGAAACGCAGGAGCAGGTTGAACAGGGTGCTCTTGCCGCTTCCGGTGGTCCCGACCACCGCCGCCCGGCTGCCCTCCGGGACCTGGAGGTCGATGTCGGCGAGCGCGGGCCGCGGGGCGTTCGGGTAGCTGAAGGTGACCTGATCGAACTCGATATCGAAGCGGTCCGGCCGCGGGGAGGCAGAGCGTGGTTCGGTGACAGCGGGCTCGGTATCCACGATATCGAAGAGCCGTCTTGCCGCCGCCAGGGTTCGACCCAGGAGCTGAAAGGCGTGGGGGAGGGGTGCGACCGCCTCGAAACTGGCCAGGGTGAAGAGCGCGAGCATCGCCAATTGAGGTGGCATGATCTGCTCGCCGCCCACCAGGGGGATCGCCAGCCAGAGCAGCACCGAGAGACTCAGACCGGCGCACAGACCCACCGCGGCCTGGGTCAGGCCCTGGTCACTGCTGATTCGTGCCTGATCCGCCACTTGGCGGCGACTGAGGGCGTCGATGCGTCGGGCATGGCGCTCGTTCGCGCCGTAGAGCGTCAACTCCGCCATTCCTTGGACCCCATCGATGATGGCGGTGCGCAGGGCACCCTCGTCCTCGGCGAGCCGTTGCCCGGGTGCCCGTCCCCTGAACTCGGACCAGATCGGCAGGCCGACGCCGGCGATGAGCAAGAAGGCGATCCCGTTCAGTGCCAGTATGGGGGCGTGGAAGAAGAGGAAGATCGCGAACAGGAGGGTGCTCAGTGCGGCCACGGCGACCGGCACCAGCACTCGGACATAGAGGTTATCCAGTGCATCGATGTCGGCCCGGATGCGGCTGAGCAGATCCCCACTGTGATACTGCTGAAGCCGGGCGGGTGCCAGTGGCTCCAGGTGACGGTAGAACCAGACCCGCAGGCTGGCGATGAGACGGAAGGTGGCCTCGTGATTGATCAGCCGTTCGACATAGCGGCCGACCGTACGGAGCATGGCGCTGCCTCGAACCATGGCCGCCGGGGTGAAATAGTTCATGGCCACCCCGGCCGCGCCGGCCGTGGCCATGGCGGCGAGGAACCAACCCGCCGCGGCGATGAGGGTGACATTGGCGATCAAGGTCAGGATCGAGGCGAGGGTGCCGAGCAGCATCCAGCTTCGGTAAGGCCGGAACAGTCGCCACAGGCGCAGCAGTTCGATCATGGTGACTCTCCCCCGCGGTGCAGCGTTGAGCCAACGCCGTCTGCAACCGGGTCGTTCCTTCCCCTCGTCCTCATGGCGGCCATGCCCATCGCCGCGACATCGGCACCGCGATCGCCCCCGGCGGCGATCATCTGTGTATAGAGTCCGCCCGCCGCCGCCAGAGTTCGATGGTCTCCCTGCTCCAGCACACTCCCTTGATCGAGCACCAGGATGCTGTCGGCGCGTCGGACCGTCGTCAATCGGTGTGCGACCACCAGGAGGGTGCGGTCCTGCGCAAGGTCATCGATGCTCTCCTGCACCAATCGCTCGCTCTCGGGATCGAGGTTGGCGGTCGCCTCGTCCAGGATGACCAGCGGGGCGTCGCGCAAGAAGGCGCGCGCCAGGGCGACGCGCTGGATCTGACCGCCCGACAATCCGGCACCTCGCTCCCCGACCAGGCTGTCGTAGCCGTCTGGCAGGGCCTCGATGAAGTGGTCCGCGCGTGCCCGCTGTGCGGCGAGGCGAACGGCGGCGAGGTCCGCTGCCGGAGCGCCGAGACGGATGTTGTCCGCGATGGTCCCCTGGAACAGCCGCGGCTGCTGCGGCACCCAGGCCAGGTGCCGGCGCCAATCCTCGAGATCGATGCGGGACAGCTCCTGCGCCCCGACCAGAATGCGTCCAGCGGTCGGCACCAGGAAACCCAGTAGCAGGTTCACGACCGTCGTCTTGCCGGCACCGCTGCTGCCCACCAATGCGATGCGCTGACCGGGCGGGATCGCGAGGCTCAGATCCCGGATCGCGTCCCGACCGGGCTCATAGCTGAAATGAACGGACTCGAAGCGGACCCCCAGGGGTCTTTGCTGGGCCAGCGGCTCGGTCCCTGTGTGAGGCCGGGTGGGTTCCGCATCCAAGACCCGGGTCAGTTGCTCTGCCGCTGCCGTGGCCCCCATGCGCGCATGATACTGGGCGCCCAGGTTGCGCAAGGGGGCATAGAACTCGGGGGCCAGCATCAGGACGAAGAGGCCATGCAGAAAGCCGATCTCGGGCGCGGGAATCCAGGAGGGAACCGGCAGCGCGAGCCCGTAGAGTCGAAAGCCGATGAAGACGGCCACGATGGCGATCCCGACGCTCGCGAAGAACTCGAGCACGGCCGAGGAGAGAAAGGCGATCCTCAACACCTGCATGGTGCTGGCCCGGTACTCGTCCGAGACCCGGGCCACCACCTCGACCTCGCGACGGCTGGCGCCGAAGAGCTTGAGCGTCGTCAATCCCTGGATCACGTCCAGGAAGTGCGCGCTCATGCGTGCCAGTTTCTTCCATTGACGCTGATTCTTGGCCTCGGCCCCGGAGCCGATCAGGATCATGAAGAGCGGGATCAGGGGGGCCGTGAAGAGCAAGACCAAACCGGCGAGCCAGTCGAGGGGCAAGACCACGGTCAGGATGGCAAAGGGCAGGACCATGGTCATGGTCATGGCCGGCAGGAAGCGGGCGTAATAGCCCTCTAGGTCGTCGATGCCCTTGGTCAGGGTCTCCACCAAGGCACCACTGCGGTTGTTGGCGAGATAGCTCGGACCCAGACGCTGCAGATGCCGGTAGAGCCGATCGCGCAGTGCGACCCGCACGGCGGCGGCGGCACGAAAGGCCGCTCGTTCGGCGAGCCAAACGGCCAATGCCCGCAGCGCGAATAGACCCAGCAGCCCCCACAGCCAGGCTTGAACCTCTGCCAGACCCGCCTGTGCGAAGATGACCGCGTCGAGGGTCAAGGCAAGGAGCCAGGCTTGGCCGATCGCGAGCAACCCGTTCGCGGTATTCAGCCCCATGGTGAGGGCGAGCGCGCCCCCGGCAAGCGGCCGTTGCGATTTGAGCCAGGCATCGACTGACATGTGGCGCCGTCCCGAGGAGTGCTACCTTGACATCGAAGCGGCGAGGATACGTAACCAACCCAGTGCAGGGCAATGAGCAGAAGGCGCCCCTGGGTTGGGCGCCGGGCGTTTCGGACCGAGCAGATTCGGGTCCGATTCAGTCCGCGGCGCGGCGGGCGACTCCGTGCTTGGCCATAAGGCGATAGAGGGTCATGCGCGAGATGCCGAGATCCTGGGCGGTTCGGGTGACATTCGAGGCGTTGCGTGCCAGCGCATACTCGAGGTTGCGCTTTTCAGATTGCTCCCGCGCACTCTTCAGGGTCCCCAGGACATAGTGTCCGGTCGAGGCCGCGGCGTGCCTGTCGGTCGGTTCGCGCAGCCCCTTCCCGAGGTCGACCTCCGGGCTCGGCGGCTCGACTCGAATGGACAGATCCTCCGGTTGGATGGAGGGACCCTCGCAGCTCAGGGCCGCCTGGAAGATGACGCTACGCAGCTCACGGATATTGCCGGGCCAGGCATAGTGTTGCATGGCCTCGAGCGCTGCGGGGCTCAGTCTCAGGCTGCCCCTTCCGGTGTCTGACGACACCTCGGACAGGAAGTAGTAGGCGAGTGGCTCGATATCGTCGCCACGACTGCTCAATGCTGGGGTACGGATGGTCAGGACGGCGAGGCGATAGTAGAGGTCGGCGCGAAAGGTCTTGTCCGCAATGGCCTGTTCCAGGTCGACATTGGTCGAGGCGATGACGCGAACATCCACGGTTTGGCCTCGGGTGCTCCCGACGGGTGTGACGATCTTGTCCTCCAGGAAGCGCAAGAGCGTGGCCTGCGATTCGAGCGGCATGTCGCCGATCTCGTCGAGAAAGAGGGTGCCGCTGGCCGCCGTCTGGATGTAGCCGGTCTTGCGTGCGCTTGCGTTGGTAAACGAACCCTTCTCGTGTCCGAACAACTCCGATTGCAGGAGGGTCGGGGGAATCGCGGCGCAATTGATGGGGACGAAGGGTCCGGTGGCCCGCTCAGAGTAGTCGTGGATGGCCCGCGCAGCCAGCTCCTTGCCGGTGCCGGTCGGACCCGTGATGAGGACGGAGACATCCGACTCGGCTGCGCGCTGCAGCATGCGGTAGAGCGTCAGCATGACCGGGCTGTCTCCCACCAGCCCGAAATGGTTCGAGAAGCTGGCCTCGCGCGCCTGTTTCAGCTCCCGTTCGATCTTGGCCATGCCGTAGGCGTGGCCCAGGACGGTCGCTAGCCGTGTGGCCTCGATCGGGAAGAGCTGGAAGTCATAGAGCTTGTCGGCGATGAAATGTTTGATCTCGACGTCTTCAATCTGCTCGGCGGCGAGGGCGGCGACCCACTTGAGATGTGGCAGAGCCAAGACCTGGCGTTGAATGATGGCCTCTGTCCGCGGATCGGGTGAGGTGGAGAAGACGGCGAGACCGACGAGGAAATCGTTCTTCGCGTCGAGACGGCGGGCCGATTCGATGTCCTTGGCGTAAGCGATTGTCCAGTGATTGTGCTCCAGGAGCCCCAGGACATCGCTCGGTAGATCACCTTGAGAAACAACTAGAAGTTTGCGCATGGCTCGTTCGCTCGTTCTTTGTCGGTGCTCGGTCGTGGACCCCGATTGCCTTGTGCGACGCCGCTGGGTGAATCTGGGGTGACCCGCCGGCGACAAATACCTCCTTCGTTGTGTCACAGTATATCAAGTGCGATACATGCAATGTAACTTGCATGTGACATTTAGTGGTTTGTTTGCCTAAAATGCGACGTCGGTCGCACTTTTCGGTGCTTGGCGGGCCTAGTAGTCGGTCAGGAAACTTCTGACAGAAATGCAAGTAGACTCTCAAGCTTCGACAAGATGGCGATGATCAGGCTTGAGAAACGATGCGACCGAAAGAGTACAAAATAACGCTGAGCGACGAGGAGCGCGAGTCACTGCACACCCTGATTTCCATGGACAAGGGAAGGGGGCCGCGCGAAAACTTGCCCATGCGCGCATCCTGTTAGCTTGCGAGGAGTGTGATGGACCGCACGGCCTGTGCGATGACGAGGTGGCCGAGCGCGTGGAGGTGAGCCGCTCGACAGTGGAACGCGTTCGCCGAACTTTTGTTCTGGAAGGGATTGGAACGTGCTCCGAATGCCAAGGAACGATTCAGAAACAAGTGGTGCAACTTGAGCCGCCCTTGTTGGGCACGCTCCGCTTTGCCCAACCTACGGTGTGTAGGTTGTTTCTGAATCATTTGTCCGAGAGAAGATTTATACGCGCTCGCCCTGGGTATCAGGATCAGAAGGGGGCGTCGTCGACTCGAACCATGTAGACTAAAAGCGTCGGGCATTCCTTATCTAGGCAAGAGCTAATGAACATCCGCAATGGCCTGGTCGAGAGCATTGGCAACACGCCGCTGATCCGGCTCACCCGGCTCTCCGAGATGACCGGCTGCGATATCTTGGGTAAGGCCGAGTTCCTCAACCCGGGTGGTTCGGTCAAGGATCGCGCGGCGCGCTACATCATCGAAGACGCCGAGGCAGCAGGTCGGCTCGGCCCGGGCGGGATCATCGTCGAGGGCACGGCGGGCAATACCGGCATCGGGCTGACCGTCGTCGCCAATGCGCGGGGCTACAAGACGGTGATCGTGATGCCGGAAACCCAGTCGCAAGAGAAGAAGGATTTTCTGCGGCTGTTGGGGGCCGAGCTCGTGTGCGTGCCAGCGGTTCCGTACGAGAATCCCAACCAATATCAGCACCTGGCCAAGCGACTGGCCGAGCACCTGACACAAGACTCGGAGACCCCGGTGCTCTACGCCGATCAATGGGACAATACGGCCAACCGCGAGGGACACCTCAGGAGCACCGGGCCGGAGATCTGGGCCCAGACCGACGGGCAAATCGATGCATTCATTTGCTCGATCGGTACCGGCGGCACCATCGCTGGGGTCAGTGAATATCTGAAGAGTAAGAACAAGGATATCCTGGTCGGACTCGCGGATCCGCCCGGAACCAAGATGTACCGTTATTTCAAGGAGGGTGCACTCGAACCAACCGAAGGCGATTCCGTCGTGGAGGGGATCGGTCAGGGTCGCATCACCGACAATCTGGCGGGGGCGACCGTCGACGACGCCTTCCTCATTCCCGATGCCGAGGCGCTGCCAATCCTCTTCGACACCCTGAGTCAGGAGGGCCTCTGCCTCGGCGGCTCGTCCGGTGTCAATCTGGCGGGGGCCGTGCGACTGGCGAAAGAGATCGGACCCGGAAAGACCATCGTCACGGTCCTCTGCGATTCGGGAACCCGCTATGCCAGCAAGCTCTGGAACCCGTCCTTCCTGCGTGACAAACAGCTCCCTTTACCGCCTGGGCTCGAATCCGAGGGTGCGCCCGATATCGGCAGCCTGATGCTACCTGTCTGAGCCCCTGTCTTCGATTCCAAGACCACTCCTTTGTGAGCGACCAGATGGGTCTGCAGCAAGTTCGACCCCCGGCCGCCGCGCCCCTTGGCACAGGGCATTGCGGACTAAGTAACGGTTCAACAATAACCGAAACACCCGTAGGTTGGGCAAAGCAAAGCGTGCCCAACATGAGCGGCTCGAGTTGCATATGTTGTTTTTGAATCG
>JANQGF010000092.1 GCA_028277465.1 Chromatiaceae bacterium | reverse complement strand
CAGCTGGCTCACGGGCCGATTGGTCCCTTTAGCCGACCCCAGCTCGTCTTCATCGCGTCGCGTCAAGAGGGCGCAGTCCCTCAACCCCTCCTTCTCAGGGCACCTCAGTCACCGCGGGAAAGGCTGACTTGTCAGCCTTTCCCGGGCGGGGGCGGATCGCCTCATCACCCCACTCGAACGCATTCGGCCTCCCTCCAGTCAATCCTCTCCCACTGGTCACCGACTCAGACCTTCTTTTCATCGCTCTTAATACGATTCCTGCTTTGCCCACTGCGCCGATTGTGACGCACTTCACTCTTTAAGAGCGAGGGCCGTTATGGCGTTGTCACTTGATGCATGCATCACAGATCAACTGATGGTCAGCTGATTAAATTTCCCCTGAGGATTCCAAATCAATGCGCTCACTCAGAAGCGCTGAAGGGATCCGTCAATTATTGCAAATAATTGATTTAAAAGCGAAAAGCCATTCTTTTTGTGGTGAGTTCGCGAAAGAATAAGGGGATAGTCATGATGCGCACTAGGGCAATCGATCTTCGTTTTGGAGACAGCATCGACTCTCAGGCAACGAGAGATGTGATGCTCGTCACGCTTCTATTTCTCTTCCTCTTGACCGGAGATATCTGTCAAGCCTTTGCGGGCGGAGTCCAGCTGGAATGGGATCAGGTAACCGACCATCGGGTTCACCACTATCAAGTCCACTATGGCCGAGCCAGCGGCCAATACGACAAGCAGTTGGACACGACCTCGACGAGCCTGGATATCGATGGTTTGGAGGCTGGCGCCAACTACTATTTCGCGGCGCGTGCCTGCGACGAGTCGGGGACGGAGTGCAGCGACTACTCCAACGAGCTCCATGCCAAGATTCCGGTCGATCCGCCATCTGAAGAACCCGAACCGCCGGTTGCGGGCTTCTCCGCCGACGTCTTGTCGGGCGAGGTGCCGCTGACCGTGACCTTCAGTGACCAGTCCGAGGGCAAGATCAGGCGTCGTACATGGGACTTCGGTGACGGGGGCTTCAGCAGCGCCGCGACCGCCGTCCATACCTACAACAGGCCAGGGATCTATTCGGTCAGCCTCACGGTACGTGGTCCAGGCGGAAAGAGCGAGACCCTCGAGTCGGGGATGATCGAGGTCAAGAGCTCTGCGTCCCGGCCGGGTCCCAGTCCAATCGTGGTTCCGGATCCCGACCCCAGGATCGATGGGGGGCTCGCGTTGGAGATCGGGGAGGTCGAGCTCGATCATGAATGGCGCCGGGTCGATTTCCAGCAGAGCTTCTCGGATCCGATTCTGGTGCTCAAGGCGCTGAGCGCGAACGGTGGTCAGCCGGCGTTGATCCGCGTCCGTGATGTCGATGCGACAGGCTTCTGGGTCCGGGTGCAGGAGTGGGATTACCTCGATGGGTCCCATGTCACCGAGACGGCGAGCTACCTGGCCATGGAGCGCGGCCGCCACCAGTTGCCCGACGGCACCTGGGTCGAGGCCGGATCACTGCAGACGGACGCAACCAATGTCTTCCAGTACCAGGCCTTCGCCGAACCTTTCGCCGAGGTGCCGGTCGTCTTTGCGGCGGTCAGCACGGTGAATGGGGCGGCAGCGGTCAATGCGCGGCTCGACCGCATCAGTGCTGACGGCTTCTTCGTCGGGATGAGCGAGGAGGAATCCAGCCGGCAAGTGCATAGCGAGGAGGTGATCCACTTCGTCGCTTGGGAGGCATCGACCGGGGTCGTCCAGGGTCTGCGCTACGAGGTCGGCCGCACGGCCGAGCGGGTGAACCACCTGCCGTACCAGCTGACCTATGAGAGTGTCTTCGAGCGCGCGCCGGTCTTGGTCGCAGACATGCAGACCAGCAAGGGCGGAGATGCGGCCGCTCTACGCTGGCAGAACCTCGATGTCGACGCGGTCGATCTGTGGGTCCAGGAGGAGCAATCGATGGACGAGGAAATGGCCCACACGCGGGAAGAGGTCGGGTACTTCGTCGCCGACGTCGAAAGCTAGAGGATGATAGTCAGGCACCCTTCATCTTGGCCGCAGCGACCCACCTCGGGGTCCTGCGGCCTTGTCAGTCGTCATCTCCTCGAAGCTGGATTTCGATCCCGCAACTGGTTAGAGTCTCGCCCTGTTCTCGACACGAGAATGGCCGCGTCGCGGACGCAGCCCGGAGTGTGCGGGCGTGACGAGTCCAGAGGGTGATTCCGGCTTGGCGGCGGTCTCCGTTCTGACCGCGTCCTGCTCGAATCGTTGCGATCACTTCTTGCCTGAGCGGTCGATATCCACGCCTGGGTCCCACGGGTCCGAGGCAGCGGAAAACTGCGCGACGGCCGCTTGGTGTTGGCTTGCGGCGCAGCGCCAGAGCACGCATGCAAGCCATCTACGTCCTGTTGCTGTCGCTGTTCGTATCCATGGTGTTGATACCACCTCTGTCGCGTCTCGCCGGACCGCTCGGACTGACCGATCGGCCGGGGGGGCGCAAGATCCATCAGGTGCCCGTTCCCCGCACCGGTGGTGTCGCCATCGTCGCTGGCACCCTCGTCTCGGTTCTCTTGTGGGTGCCCATGCGCCCCGATCTGCTTGCATTCGTCGTGGCCGCCGGGCTCTTGTTTCTGTTCGGGGTGCTCGACGACCGCTTCAACCTGGATTACCGGTTCAAGTTACTGGGTCAGACGCTCGCGGCCCTGATCGTGACGGTCGGAGGCGGTGTCTTGATTCAGGACATCCCCTTCATCGCCGCCGGATCCCTGCCAGCACCTTTCGCTCTCGGGCTGACCGTCTTCGTGTTGGTCGGTCTGACCAACGCGGTGAACCTCTCCGATGGTCTCGACGGACTCGCTGGGGGGATCAGTCTGCTGGCGCTCGGATGTCTGTCCGTCCTGGCCTATCAGGGTGAGGATCCAGCCGCGCTCATGGTCGCTTTCGCCATGATGGGTGCCACCTTCGGGTTTCTGCGCTTCAATACGAATCCAGCGCAGATCTTCATGGGCGATACGGGCAGCCAGTTTCTCGGCTTCGGGACCGGCGTGCTTGCCATCATCGTCACCCAACGTGCCGATTCCGCAGTCGGTACCCTGATCCCGATCCTCATCCTGGGGCTTCCAATTCTCGACACCATTACCGTCATGGTGCGGCGTATCGCGGCGGGCCGTTCGCCTTTTTCGGCGGACCGCTTGCATCTGCATCACCAGCTCCTGCGGGCGGGATTGACCCAGTACGAGGCCGTGGTGCTGGTCTATGCTGCCCAGGCCCTGCTGATTGCGATGGCCTATTTCATGCGCTACAGCGCGGACGCTGCAGTTCTAAGCGCCTATCTGGCATTCGCGGCGCTCCTCTTGTTCGGCGTCGGCTTGCTCTCGCGCCACCATGCCCAATTGGAGCCCTCGTCCCCTCGGTTGGAGCGCCAGCCAGTCGGGATGGATCTCCTGGTCTTCTTGAGCAGGGCCCGACTACTGACCAATGGCCCTTTCTTGCTGCTCAATGTGGCGGTGCCTTTGGTCCTCTTGCTCGGCGCGCTCAGTGTGCCTGCCGTGAGTACAGACGTCGGAGCCTTGACCGGCCTGCTACTCGTCGCCTTCTTGCTGGCTCTCTGGTTCTCGTCGCCGGTTTCCGCCTGGATCGAGCGCTTGACCATCTATGTGGTGGCGGTTGCGGTCGTCCACCTCGCGCCGGAACGACCAGGGCTGGCCGATCAGGACGGCCTGGTTCTGGCGCTTTTCGTGGTCATTGGGGTCTTGACAGCAATCTGGGTCCGCTTCGCCAGCGACGCCTTTCAGGTCAGCTCACTGGATATGCTGATTCTGCTGATCGCCGTCCTCATGCCGGTTCTACCTGGTCCTTGGTTCGAGGCCTACGGGATGGAGGTCCTGCAATCCGTCATCCTCTTCTACGCGATCGAGGTACTCATGGCGGAACGCAAGCGACCCTGGGATCCCTTGCGCCTCGGCGCCCTTGGGGCCTTGGCGACCTTGAGCCTGAAGGGG
>JANQGF010000057.1 GCA_028277465.1 Chromatiaceae bacterium | reverse complement strand
GAACGTGTGCATATAAATCAATTACTTAACCCATCGCCGGCTATTTCCACAGATACACATCCCGGTAAGCAATTGAAATTATTCGATTAAACGTTGGGACACTAGTGCATCGAGATACTGAAAATGCCAGGGCCGCAACCTAGGGTGCCGGCCACACAGCGTCTCATAGACTTTCCGATAGGCCCGTGCCAAGCGCGATTCAGTCTTTGCGGTCATGCCGACATTCCTCGAACAGTGCTTCCCATTGCGCCGCGATCTTTTCGACCGCGAAGCGCTCGCGCGCCTCGACGGCACGCTCGGCGTACTGCCGGCGCAGCCCTTCATTCGCCATCAGCCGAGCGAGCGCCGCTTGCAGCGCGGCCGGATCGTCTTGAGGCACCAGCAGGCCATCGACCTCATGGCGCAGAATGTTGCGTGGCCCGGTTTCGCAATCGACGCTGATCGCGGGAAGTCCGTAGGTCATGGCTTCGGCAAGCGTGTTGCCGAAGCCCTCGTAACGCGAGGTCATGACGTAGAGATCGGCGCTGTTGTACCAGTCGCCGACGTTGCCCACCACCCCCGGAAAACGCACCCGCTCATCTAGAGCCAGGGACTGGGCCTGCTCTTGGAGCGCCACGCGCAACGGGCCTTCACCTAGGATCACCAGCTCCCAGTTAGGAAAACGAGCAGCGACACCGGAGAATGCGTTGAGCAAATGGTCGAACCCTTTCTCATCGGCCAGTCGGCCCACGGCCAGCAGTCGATGTGGTCGATGCGCAACGCGATCCACTTCGGGCGAGCGCTCTGGGGCTTGCACCGGCAACGGATAGGCGATGGGATTTGGGATCACCCGGACCCGCGTGGCGCTGGTGTGCACGATGAGCCAATCCGCGCTGGGTGTAGTCAGTGCCGTCACGGCACGTAGATGCCTGTAGGTCACCCGGCGTAACCATTCCCAGATTCGACCCTGCGGGGAAGCGGGTGGATGAACGTGCTCGGAGCCGACGCCGGTCAGGCGTTGGCCCATTGCCGCTAGCGCTAGCAGGCAGTTGGCCTTAATCATAATGCCGACAGCGACATCCGGCTCCGCTTCAGAGAGAACCCGCCGGATGGCGCGTACCCGCCGCCAGTTGTTCAGCATAGCGGCCAGTGGCTGCGAGCTTGCCGCATCGAGTCTCAGGGAGATGCGCTTCACGTTTGGATGCAGCGAATAGAAATCACCTTCCCTGCCGGTCATAGTCACGACGGTGACGAGCCAGCCTGCTGCGGCCCAGTGATTGGCGAGGTTGGCCGTGACGCGCTCTGCGCCTCCGGCGCTCAGAGAGTGGATTAGAAACAAGACTCTCATTGGCTAGCATCTGCCGAAGCCTTTGGAGAGGCCAGCAGATTCGCAAAAGCGCGGAGCGCGCCGAGCGGCTCCAATTGACCATGCCACCCGATCTCTTGAACAAGATACTCATGTGATTCAATCCAGCTCACGAGATCTTTCACTTCGTATCCCGCTGCTCGAGAAGTGCCCTCATTCGCCTCGAAGATGATTCGCGGCCGATACTTGCTAATGACTTTTGTCATTCCCTTCAAAGCGGCCAGCTCCGCGCCCTCCACATCGATCTTGATCAAGTCGACCCTTGGAGAGCTGAAGTCGAATACGTCATCGAGGCGCCTCACATGAATATGCTCGACGCATTCCGTGCGATCACCCTGCCGATAGAGCGTGCACAGTCCAGAGTTGCGACTTCCATTCGAGAACGCCTGGTGACTAGAATAGATCTCGACATGATCTTCATTCTCATCGCCAAGCGCATAATCAAGAATACTGACGTTTGAAATCCCGTTGATCGAGACGTTGCGATGTAGTCGCGATCTGGTAGAAGCGATAGGCTCATAAGCATAGACTCGTCCATGCCGCGCAATCGATGCAGCAAAGACGGTGAACTCACCTTGGTTCGCACCAACGTCCAAGAAGACGGACTCTTCCGTGAGAATACCCTGAAGGAGCAGCAGTTGATCCAAAGAGTATGCGCCGCGAAAGAATATTTGACTGCCCATATGTTCTGAAAGGTCCACGAGAAAGTGGAGCCGACCCATGAAGTCGGTGATCTCCACGGAGTCTCTTGACTGCTCCGACTGGACCACGATGCGCCGAATCCAATCGGAAATACGAGGCAGCCCAGTGCCACGAAACCGATAGCCATTCGATGCCAGCCATCGTAGCAGCAGCAATTTCTTACCTGATTGTCTGATCATCATTCGTAATCCGTGTATTTCCTGCGAAGAGTAACTGGGCAAATCAAGACGGAAGTTGAATACACCCGGGCCTTCACCATCCTGATGAAGGCGGAGATATGCTCATGTTCGTGCAGCAGAGAGTTGCCAGCTTGCTTCGTAAGGTCTTGGACGCACGCTAGCGTAAGCGCATCATGCCTTCCATGTTGAAAAATCGCGGTTCAATTGCGCTTCGAGCAGCTCGATCTCTGGCAACAGCTCGCGCCTCAGGGTTGCTCGAAAGCTCGGGGACAGGGGCTTACGCTTGCGAACAACGATATTCTTCTGATTGATTCGAACTAGGATGCCGGTGCCCATGCCCCTGAAGCCAATCAACTTACCCAGCCGCGCATAGGCATCGAAAACGCGTTTGAGTGCCAGCGAGCGTCGCTCTTTCGCGGGATTAACGACGGGAAAGTGAGTTCGGCCGTCATCGGGCACGCCAAGAAAATCGAGAATACTCAGCCATGTGATTCGGGGATTGTCCCGGAAATCGTCAAAGACGACAGTTAGAAGCTGGTCTCGTGGCACTTCCATGGCGACACGCTGGAGCTGAGATCCCGTCGCACAAGCGTTTCGGTACTGGAGTAGAAGTGGCTCGGGACAAGATATGGGTATTTTTCTGCCGTGACGACGCTCTTCTTGAAGGTGCCAGGCTTTCTCGAAGTCGACTTCGGTCTCATAGCCTGAGAATACCGTCTGCTCATGGAGGGAATAGGCCATTTCTATAGGGTTTCGCAGCATGACGATCAGCTTTGCGCGCGAGTTATCGGCCAAGATGTTCGGTACGGCTACTTGAGAATAGAGATACCAAACGGACGCCTCGCCGATGGCGGAATGCTCCGTTCCTGCCTTTTCGAAAAGGTGCAGATAGGCATCTATGTCCTTATGCTTGCGACTTTGATGATCACTGTTATAGTAGTGTACCTCCTTGGGCGCCATGAACACTGATGGGTGTTCTGCGAGATAGCTGGCCAAAGCAGTGGTGCCGCACTTGGGTGCGCCAATGATGAAGAAGTTGGGATAATTCATTTAGCTCTTGACGGAAAGATGGACGCGTTCAGGCCAAGATGAGTCGTGGCTATTCGGTGGAGCGTCAGATTCCAGGTGACCAGTGAAATGGTTGATGCGGCGGCCGCTCCGATCGTGCCAAAGAAGGGAATCATAATGATGTTGAGAAGGATGTTGAGTATTGCCGTCGCCCAAAGCGTTTTGGCAACCTGGCGTTCGTGACCGGACATGTTGAGGAGAATTCCAATGGTTCCCATTGCGGCGTTCACAAGCTGGCCAATTGCCAGGATGCTTAGCGCGGCGTATGCGTCGATGAAATCCTGGCCGAACAGCCAGCCAATGATATTGTCGCCGAATATAACCAATACGACTGTTAAAGGTAACGCAGTCAAAGTGATAGCCTGGGCGCTGCGGGTCAGGAGGCGCTGCAGGCGTGCCAAATCTGAAGAACCGTAAAGGCGTGCGATTTGAGGTGCCACAGAGGCCCCGATCGCCTGCAGGCCGAAGGGGATCAAGCTGGCGCCCTGTACTGCGACACGGTAGATGCCGACGTCTTCTGGAGGGCGGTACCAGCCGATCATGATGAGATCGGCTTGATTGTTGATGATTCCGGCGCTTCCGATCAGTGTAAAGGGTAGCGCGTTCTTGAGCCAGTGGAGAGTGCGGTACTGAGGGGGGGCGTTCAGGTGGATGCGGTGAGTCGCCCGTTGGAGCGAGACGGCCGCAACGATTGCAACAATCGTAACGGCTGCAAGCTGCGATGCCATCGCGTACTGCGGCTGATGCAGAGCTTCTGGGGCGATGAGCAAACCAAGTCCGAGCGCAAGGACGATCGAAGGCCGGAGTAAGAGCTCCACGCTCAGCCCGAGAAGGATCTGCCGAAGGCCGCGAAGAACGTAGGTGATGGTCTTTCCGACGGCGGCCAACGGCAAGATGAGGAGCATGATCAGATTGGTGGAGATCTGCACGTCGTCCAAGCGTCCCGCGACGAGCCAGAGGGCAATGAGTCCAAGTCCTGATACGAGGGTAGCCGCAGTGAGAACGAACTGGAGGCCGCGGATCACCGCGCCGCGGAGCATGCCAAGCTCGCCGCGACCATCGCTTGCAGCGACCTCCCGCATGAGGAGCGTGGGTATCCCCGCCTCGGCCGGGACTGTCAGGAGACTCATGATGGCGAACGCGTAGGCGTAGATGCCGTAGCCTGTCGCGCCCAGCAGGCGGGCGAGCACGACCGCGACCGCAAGCACGAGGATGCGGCTGACCGCGAGGATGCCCGCGCTTCCTAAGGCCGCGCGAACAAGACTCGCTCGGAGGTTCCTGCCTGCGAGCAGCTGCCGCGCTCGAGAGATCGTTCTGAAGTTGTGCATCTGTCCCTTATTGCATACAGATCAGTGGTTGCTGACCACCGGCTACGAGCACTCCGAACAGAATCATCAGTGCCGGGAAGGCTTCGCATCGTCGGGGTCACCATCTAGCTGCCCCCGATCAACAAAGCGCACTTCTCCGTTCATGGCCGATTCCATGTTCCTGAGTAGGCGTCACGCTCAGTCCTCGACGTTGGGGGATAACAGGGACAGACCACGTTTTCTTGACGATTGACGGGAGGAGAAAGGGTCGGATGTTGCGGTCACCAGGTCTCGTATTGTTGCAACTCTTTGCAAAGGCTGTGGGCGCGACCTGGAATCGAGGAGCGTTGACGCGCCCGTGCCGCTCGTTTCGTTGAGTGTGTATCTCGCTGAGACGCGGGATGAGGGGGTGTGCAGTCGGGCAACTGAAATCGGCGCTACGGGGTTGGGCGCGCAGGTCGGCACTGGCCGAGTCTCTTCCGCCATCGTGGTCTTCGCGGTAATAGGCATCGGGGTCTTGACAAGCGGCCAATCTGAAAGCCATTGCACTAGCCTGCCGTGCCTTGGGTCGAATCCTGAATGTACCAACCCATGGCTTCGGCTAGTCCGTCCCGTAGTCTGTAGCTGGGCGCATAGCCCAGCTTGTTTCGTGCCTTGACGATATCCGCAAGCGAATGCCGCACGTCACCCGGCCTGAAGTCGCGATACCGTGGCTGGAGATCGGTTCGGCCGGAGAGCTGCGGCGAGAGTGCGTCGCGTATCGCATGGAAGAGCGCGTTGAGCGTGGTGCGTTCGCCGACGGCGACGTTGTAGACCTGATCGAGGGCGTCAGGGCTCATGACGGTCGCGGCCAACAGATTGGCTTGGACGGCATTGGCGATATAGCAGAAGTCACGGCTGGTCTCGCCATCGCCGTTGATGTAGACATCCTCACCCTTGATCATGGCGGCGGTCCATTTGGGAATGACGGCGGCATAGGCGCCATTGGGATCCTGTCGTGGTCCGAATACGTTGAAATAACGCAGTCCGATGCTCTTGACTCCGTAGGTACGGGCGAAGACAGCGGCATAGAGCTCATTGACATACTTGGTGACCGCGTAGGGCGAGAGCGGGCGGCCGATGATGTCTTCCTGCTTGGGCAGGCCGGGATGGTCACCGTAGGTCGAGCTGCTGGCGGCGTAGACGAAGCGCCCGACGCCCTGATCCGTGCCGCGACCAGCATGTTCAGAAAGCCGTCGATGTTGGCGGCGTTGGTGGTCAGCGGATCCTCGATGGAGCGCGGGACAGAGCCAAGTGCGGCCTGGTGGAGGACGATCTCTACGTTGCTGCAAACGCGCTGGCAATCGGCGAGGCTTCGGATGTCGCCCTCGATGAAATAGAAGCGCCCCCACTGCTCGGCGGTGACCAGCGTCTCGACCTCGTCGAGGTTGTGTTGGTGTCCGGTCGCGAAGTTATCCAGACCCACGACCCTTTGATCGTGCTTGAGCAGGGTTTCGAGCAGATTCGAGCCGATGAAGCCCGCGACACCTGTGATGAGCCAGGTTCTGGGGCTGGCTGGAAGCAGGCCGAGGAGCTGCTTGTATGCAGTCATGCTGTCAGTCTCATTGATCTGCCGCGGGTGTCCATGCATGGGCGTGGCATTGCGGGGATTTGGGACCTGTGCTCGTCGGTGCCTAATCCGTAGCGAATGATGAGCGTTTCAAGCCTTGACGATATGGTCCGCTGGCTCGTGGTGGGGAAAACCGGGACAGACCCTGATGTATCCCCAATAAAAACTTATACAGAACAGCTCCTTAAGAGGTTTTTTGACAGGGGTGAACATGCATGGGGTTTGATGGTCCACAACGGGCGACCAAACCTGCGGAGGACCCCCCATGCATGCACTGACGATTCTACACCGCTGTGTCGCGCCGCTGCTGGTCGGCGTCCACCGTCGGCGCTTCGCCGTGCTGTTCGAAGCGGTTGCGGCGACGGTGAGCGGCCCGCGGCTGACGCTGACCGAGATCGGCCGACGCTTCGGCGGCGGGTCGGAGCTGCGCCATCGCATCAAGCGGGCCGATCGGCTGTTGGGCAACGTGCATCTGCAGCGCGATGCGCGGGGGATTTACACGGCATTGGGCCGTATGCTGCTCGCGGGCGTGGCCGAGCCGCTGATCGTGATCGACTGGAGTGATCTGAAGGAGGACCAGTCGCTGCACCTGCTGCGTGCCTCGCTGCCGGTGGGTGGTCGCAGCCTGACGCTGTACGAGGAAGTGCACGCGCAGCGCAAGCTGGGCAATCGCCAGGTGCAGCATCGGTTCCTGCAGCGGCTCAAGGCGCTGCTGCCGGCGACGGCGCAGCCGATCATCGTGGCCGACTCCAGCTTCAAGGTGCCGTTCTACCGCGAGGTCGAGCGTTTGGGCTGGCGCTGGGTCGGGCGGGTGCGCGGGCGTGACTATATTAAGCTCAAGCACCGGTGGCGCAGCTGCAAGCGGGTCTTCGCCGAGGCGACCGAGACGCCGACCGCGCTTGGCATCGGCGAGTGGGTGCGCAGCAATCCGCTACGTGCCGCCTTCGTGCTGGTGCGCAAGCCCAAGCAGGGACGCCGGGCCAAGACGGCCTCGGGCAAGCGTGCGCGCTCGAAGAAGAGCCTGCAAGCCGCCCGCAATGCCCGTGAGCCGTGGTTGCTGGTGGCCTCGACGCGCCTCGCCGACTGGCCAGCGAAGCGCCTGGTCAAGATCTATCGCCAGAGAATGCAAATTGAGCTGAGCTTCAGGGATATGAAGAGCCAGCACTTCGGCGAGGGGCTAGAGTGCAGCGCCTCGCGCGGCACGGGTCGCTACACGGTGCTGGTGCTGATCGCCTCCTTGGCGGCGATCCTGCTGTGGTTGATCGGGACGGCCGCGGAGCGCTGCGGCCTGCATGAGCGCATGCGACCGGGCAGCCGCAAGCGCCGCGCCTACTCGCGACTGTTCCTCGCCCGGCTGCTGCTGACGCTGGAGGACTGTCGCACGACCATCGCCGAGCTGGTCGAGGCCATCGGGCCGCCTGATCAATGGGTCGCTAGTGACCATGATGCCCTGCTCGCAGAATGACTGCCGGGAGGTCGGATTTGTGGGGATACCTCAGGGACAGACCACGTTTTCGCGCCACGCCATGGGGGTCTTGGGGAAAGCAGGTCTTGAAAAGCCGCATTTCTGGGAGATGGCATCTGCGATGACCACGCGACTTCGCGTCGCAGGCGGTGCGTGCGCGAGATTGCAGGGCGACTGAAGTCGCCCCTACCGTTGCGGTGACGACTCCCGGCCTGCTCCAAGCCGAGCTGGGGGGTGAGCTGGTTCTTAAGGTCCATATTTGTCGCGAGGATCGTCCGTTGGTCGGGGCGGTCTATATCGTCTCTATTGCAGCGCGGTGAGGTAGCGTTGAAGCACTGCGGGATTTCCCTTCAATAGCGTTTCTGTTATCGCTCTGAGCTTTGGTGTGCTCTTGGAGAGTTGAATGAATCGCTTGCGGTTCTTGTTCCTGCCTTCCTCGGAGAATAAAGAGGCGATATCGGCGCTCAGGCGCCTGATGATCTCGACGTCCCATTGGCTTTGGCACTTGAATGCGAGTCCGAGCCGGTAGAAGAAGAAGTCTGGATCCAGCGGTCCGACACGATAGGACTGCTCCAGGTATTCAAGCGCTTTCTCCTTATCGGCGCGCGACAGCAGCTCAGCATCAGCCAGATAGGCCCAGGCGAGCGGATGGGCTGGCTCTGCTTTCAGGCTGACCTTGGCGGTTGAGGGCAGCTCTTCATCTCCTGTCAGCCGCCGGCCGTCACCTGGCTTCGGTGCGCTTTCCTTTGCGGCCATGAGCAGCAGGCCTGCGAGTCGTCTGTCCTCTTGGGCTCCGCGCGCTGAGGGGGGGATCTGCTGATAGTGCTCAATGGCTCTTTCCAAGATCGAATCTTGCTCTTCGGGAGATTTCCATTGGTCCTCATGCGTCTCGAAATAGCGGTTCGCCGGGATGCGGCTTGTCGTGTCGATGAAGCCTGTGCAGGATGCCCAGAGCGTACCGACGGCGGCAAGGATGATGACTGTGCCAAGAAGTCGGTCGCGATGGGGCCAATCCAGCGCGCGGCGTGCGGACTGGCTCGCATCAGTTAGCGTAATAGTCGCCATAGCGTCCGTAATAGCTTGCGTAGTCACCGTAGCCGTAGTAGGCGTGGCGCTTCACGTCGACTTGCGCGAGGACGGCGCCACCGATGGGGGCGCCTGCCTTGCGCAGCAGGTCGAGTGCATTTCTGGCGGCGTCGCGGGCGGTGGTCTCCCACTGGACGACGAAAACGGTCGAGTCGACGTAATGGCTGATGATGACGGCGTCCGACACTGCGAGCAGCGGCGGGCTGTCGATCAGCACCAGATCATAGCGCTCGCTCGCATCCGAGACCAGTGTCCGCATGCGCTCGGACTGCAGGAGGGTTTGCGCATAGTCGGTCTTGCCGCGTGCTGCAATCAGATCCAAGCCACTCGCCTCATCCGTATGCAGACAATCTTCCCACCGCTCGGAGGAGCCTGTGAGGTAGTCGGTGAGCGATGGCGTACCCTCCGTCAACCCCGTCATGAGCTTGCTGACGTTGGCGCGTCTTAAGTCGGCCTCAATATAAAGCACTTTGGCGTTGCCCGCGCGCGAGAGCAGCAGGGAGAGACTGAGGCAGAAGGTCGTCTTGCCTTCGCCCGGCAGGGATGACGTGACCAGGACAGTCTTTGGCTTGCTGTCGCCCGGGTGGCCGAACATAAGCGTTGTGTAGACGGAGCGCAACGACTCGGAGAAGGCGGAGGTCGGTTTCTTGAGGGCGTAGAGAAAGGGCTGCGTGCCCTTGAGCTTCAAGTTTGTGAGCTTGGGGACCATGCCCAGACCTTTGATCTTGTTCTGGCGCTCCAGGTGCTCGAGCGCGCGAAAGCCGCTGTCGAGGGCTTCGAGCAGGAAGGCGATGCCCAGCCCGAGCATGGCGGCAAGAACGAAGGCTAAGGCGATGATGAGCTTCTTCTTGGGATACGAGGGGCTGGTCGGGACTTCGGCCTCGGAGATGATGCGGGCGTCAGCCTGCTGAAGGTCTTCTTGGTTGGAGGTCTCCTTGAAGCGCGAGAGGAAGGTTTCCAGGAGCACGCGGCTGGATTCGGCCTCGCGCTCGAGCTCGCGCAGCTCGACCCGGCTCCTTTCTTGTGTGGCGTTCTCTCGGGTCAGTTCTGCGAGGCTTTGCGAGAGTGTCTGGACGCGGGCCTGTGCGACGCGCACCTCGCTGGCGACGCTTTGGGTGATCTTGCTCACCTCTTCGGCGATCTTGCCGCGGATGTCGCTCAGCTCGGACTTGGCGCTGATGGTTTCCGGGTGGCGTGGGCCGTAGCGGTCCGTGATTTCGGCCAGCTTGCGGCGGACCTCGGCCTCTTGCTCGCGGAGACGCTGGATCAGCGGGGACTTGAGCACGTCGCCCAGTGCTGCGGCATTGCTGCTCTTATTGGCTTGGGCTTTGACTTGGCTGTAGCGCGCCTCGGCCTCGGCCAGGTCGGCCTTGGCGTTGACGAGCTGGACGTTGATCTCGTTGAGCTGCTGCTCGCTGACGGTGCCATCATTTCCAGACTGGATGATCTTATGCTGCTCCCGGTATTCCTGCACCGCGGTCTCGGCGGCGAGCACCTTGGCGCGCAGGTCGCCGATGCGCTCGTTCAGCCAGTCCGTGGCGCGCTGGGTGGCCTCGAACTTGGCCTCGAGCTGGTCGGTGAGGTAGAGCTCGGCCAGTGTGTTGGCGAGACGGGCGGCCTTCTTGGGATCTCCGGACTCGAAGGCGATCTTGATCGTGTACGACAGCTGGGGATTGGTTGCCGAAAGCGCACCTGTGACGGCGTTGACGACGGACGCACGCTCCCGGGACAGGCGCTCTTCTTCCGTCAAGGTCTCCTCGTCGCCGCTCGAGAGGCCGAGTGCCATGAGCCAGTCGGGGGAGATATAAGTTCTGGGATTGAGCGCGAGGCTGATGGGATTGGGTTCGCGCAGTGCGCCGTTGAATGCCGGGTCTTTGGTGAGCTTGAGCTTGTCGACGAGCTTACCGACGAGCCGGCGTGACGAGATGATGTCCAGCTCGGTGCGGATGACGCTGGCGTCGGTCGAGAGGCCGGACATCACGGCCTGGATGTCGATCACGGCCTCTTGGCGGGTCTGCAGGGTGAGCAGCGCGGAGGCCGTGTAGCGCGGAGTCAACTGCAGCGTCACGATGACCGCCAGTGCGGTGATGAAGAGGACGGTACCGATGATCACGGCGCGGCGGCGCCAGAGGGTTCTTAGGAGCTCTCTGATGTCGATAAGGTCCGCATCCGACTTCGCGTTGACCAAGGCCTGCGTGGCAGGCTCAGACCCGAGCGGATGCGAGTGGACGGGGGGACCGGACGTCACTTGGCTGTTTCTCCTTGATCTCGCGTCGCGGGTGCACCCGGATCGAGCCTTCGAAAAGGTGACAGATCTATTTTTGGCATCACGCTAAACCGAGGCCACGAAATCATTGACCGTCAGACCTGCCGCACGAATCAGGGCTCGCAACGTTCCTTTCGCGACCTTCCCCTTCCAGATGATCGGGAACTGACAAGGTTGCTATCTCACCATCCTTGATGAAGATGATATGACTGCCGCTCTGGCAGGCAACGGTTCAGCCAAACGACGCGAAGACTCGCACGACCTCGCGCCTGCTCAAGACTGGGATCGCTGGCGGCACTAGGCCGCAACCTCGATCTGACGTGTTTCAATCGTCAAGGGCAATCCGTGTTCAGCGCGGACCAGCAAGCACTGTTGGATCGCATCCCGAATACTATCCAGTGCTTCATCCTTACGCTGGCCTTGAGACACGCAACCTGGAATCGCTGGACATTCAGCGATCCAAATACCATCTTCATCGCGATCGATTGTGACGTTGAATTTCATGTCGACCTCCTAACAGGGATACCGGCGGACGCATGGGATGACCCCTCGCGTTTCAAATAGCAGCCTGCGATTCTCAACTTTACTCTCCAGAAGAAGTCGTTTCATCGAGCGGTGACCGTATCGCGAATCGCATCCTGTGGAAGGCGCCGTAGGATATCCGAAGTGCGGTCCTCCAGGATCAGGGCGATGGCATGTCGCAGGCTCTCCTTGGTTTCCTCTAGCGTCTCTCCTTGTCCATTAGCGCCAGGGATCTCTGGGCAAGTTGCCCAAAAGCCGCCCTCCGGGGCTGGCTCGATAATCGCGGTGCATTCACCATTCATGATTGGTTCTCCTTCATCGCGAGTGCATTGCGGTCAGGTCTCGTATCGCTGTAAGTTCTTGTGGTTGAGAGAGACATGAGAGGTGGCTGCTTCACATCTCCCATTGCAGAGTGGGGCAGATCTGCAAGCACGCTATCCACCCTGTCCGTTGCGCTCGTCATCTGGGCTCTCCGGTAAGCATGTCGCGCGGACAGCCGCCACGATTTGCTCCGCCTGCGCAACGAGCTCGCTCGCATCACTCAACCTGACCAGGCTGCCTTCGTAGTCAGCAACATAACGAAATGTCTCGGCGCGTTTCAAGAAACGTCCAATGTTCTTGGGCAGAGAACCGTCCTTGATGAAACGCGCGCTGAATGCGTTTAGGACGCCTCTATGCGTTTTTCCGATCTCGACTCCAGCCGCAATGAATGCGGCGCGGGCGGCGTCGAACATGGCGTAGTAGGCGCGGTTGCTGGCACCGTCAGCGTCCCCGGTTTTGAGCAGCACCTTTGCCGATGTCGTCGCTTGGATGGCCTTTGCGATCAAGTCGGCCGGCGTCACAATCTTATCCCTTCTTTGGCGATGTTCCTGAGTAGGGTGGGATTTGAATGGGTTTCGGGAAACTTCCATTCATTGAGCCACACCGGGATGGGCGAAATGTTGATGCCGGTTTCCAAGAGAATGTCATAGGCCGCATCGGCCAGTTCCAGCGCGGTGCTCAACACTGGCCGAGGTTGGTCCTTGAGAATCACGGCGACGTCGGCATCGCTATCTGAGCGATGGGTGCCACGTGCTCGGCTGCCGTAGAGAATTACGGCTGCGGGGTCGTGGCGGCCGGAAATCCGGGACATGAAGCGTCGGACTGCGGCTTCTGTCTCTTCGTCGATGCGGCGGGGTTTGGGAGAAGGTGGCATCGGGGTCATTGGCATCTTTGCAATTCTATGCAAACGCAGTAGAGGGCATGTCTATATCGGTCGAGTATGGCTGGTCAGCGTTGAGAGGACACCCCGACGCACGTCCTGGCGTTGACGAGCGCCGTCCGATGCAACAAAGCGCCGAGAATGGAATACTCACCTGCGGCGCAGGGCATCGGCGTCAGATCTTGAAGAACGACATTCAAGTGAAGAGTCATCGGCGCGGTCCAGGGAGGGAGAAAAGGTGACAGATCTATTCTTGACATCAGAGAAACCCTCGCCGCTGACCTTCACGATCGCTCATCGTTCGCCGAGCCAATCAGGGCCTCCAGAGAGGGTGCGTCGAGCAGCCCGTCGAGCCAAACATCGAGTTGGGGAATCTCCGCGCCCGCAAGACGTGCGCGCGCCCAGTCCGGGAGGGGACCGAAACGGCGGGTGAGCAGGCGTTGCAGGTCGTCGGCCTTGCCCTCGGCCTTGCCCTCGGCCTTGCCCTTGGCTTCGCCTTTGGCTTCGCCCTTGGCAAAGATGGATTGGTAGGCGCGGGTTTCTTCAAGGGGGGTGAGATGGTTCAGCATGGCCCAGATCTCCTCGATGGTCAGGTGGCGAAAGCGCTCGAATAGCCAGAATTCTAGAACGTCCGTGAGCGCGCTGCGTGCTTCCTCTGGCACGGACGCGGTCTGCACCGTGCGCCAGAGCCGCGGGGCTTGGGCGCGCAGGACCTCATCGTCGAGGACCAGGGGTGCAAACACGGCGACGAAGGGGTTGTCGGGCTCGCGCTCAAGCCACTCGGGGAGGAAGCGATTGAGATAGACGCCACGCACGGGGCCGTGCTCCGCGCCGAGCCAGGTCGGAAAGCGCGGGGCAAGCCGCTCGTGCAGGAAGACGCTGATCCCCAGGACCTCGCGCCCGGGATACGCCTCGCCGTAGAGCCCGATCTTGGTGAGCAGGTTGTACCAGGCCTCGTCCGTCTTCTGGCCTTGGAACTCGATCACATGGACTGGGCCGGCATGCCCCTCGGGCTCGAGGATGCCGTCCAGGCGCCGCTCCAGCCCTTTGAGGGTGAGGGAGCCGAAGCGGTAGGCCCCTTCCAGGCGTTGCCCGCCGGTGAGCACGCGAAAGGCCTCCGGGCCGGCGGAGAGGAAGAGGTAGATGGGTTGGTCGGTCTTCATCCTGAATCATCCGAGAGAGGTCCGGGGTAGCGGCCCGCTTGGGAGCACGAATCTACGCTTGATCAGGGGCGTCGGGGGCAGGTCTTGAAAAGCAGCATTTGTGGGAGATGGCATCGGCGATGACCACGCGACTTCGCGTCGCAGGCGGTGCGGGCGCAAGATTGCTGGGCGACTGAAGTCGCCCCGACCGTTGTAGCACCGACTCCCGGCCTGGTCCAAGCCGATCAATGCAGCACCTCGTCCAAGCTCTGCGCGTCGAGGATGCGCTCGGACCACGCGAGCAGGGTGTCGGGGTCGGCTTGGGTGACCTTGGCGCGCACTGGCCCGCTTGGGGGGCCGAATTTGCGCTCGATCTGGCGTAGGAGCACGGTGGCGCGGTCGTGCTGCTCGCCTTGCTCAATATACTTTTCGATGAAGGTTTGCATGAGGGATGCTCCACTCGGGCGTTCTTCGAGTAGGGTGCGCACGTCGGTCTCGTCGACCCGGCGAGGAGGGAGGAAAGGTGACAGATTTATTCTTGGCATCAGAGAAACCCTCGCCGCTGACCTTCACGACGGCTCGTCATCCGCCGAGCCAATCAGGGCCTAGAGAGGGTGCGTCGAGCAGTCCGTCGAGCCAAACATCGAGTTGGGGAATCTCCGCGCTCGCAAGACGTGCGCGCGCCCAGTCCGGGAGGGGACCGAAACGGCGGGTGAGCAGGCGTTGCAGGTCGTCGGCCTTGCCCTTGGCAAAGATGGATTGGTAGGCGCGGATTTCTTCAAGGGGGGTGAGATGGTTCAGCATGGGGTAGTGTTTCGATTCTGTAAATCTGCTATGGCGCCTTACAAAAAGAGTTAATTGTTATACGTTGTTTTTCAACATGAAGCTAAAC
>JANQGF010000334.1 GCA_028277465.1 Chromatiaceae bacterium | reverse complement strand
CCTTGGCAATAGAGTGAGCTATTCCCGGCGGGCGGTGCCTTGCCTTGGCGCCTTTGGGGGGCTCTGAGCATGCAAAATAAGGTGAAACGGGGTACTAGTGCAGTACCAATTGCAGGCTGTCATGAATCTGGACTAGAAGGTGGCAGCGGATCCCATATAATGATCCGTGCAATGGAACAAGATACCACCGACATGCCAACCAACGAACACGAGCCTCCGATGAGTCACCGCGAGGAGCGATTTCGGTCGCTCGTGCCGGCTGCGGATCATGGCCTCGACTGTGATGACGTCGAGGGCAAGGGTTCGCTCGAGAGCCGATTCGACGCACTCATCCGCGCCTTGGAGGCGGCCCGCGAGGCGAACGACGAGCAGCGCTCTCTGCTCCTCGATCTGCAGGCCCACCGAATCGAGCTGGAGATGCAGGGCTGCGACCTGCGCGCCGCCCAGCAGGCCCTCGAGATCTCGCGTGACCATTACGCCCGATTGTTCGACTTGGCCCCGGTGGGCTATCTCGTGTTCGATGCGCAAGGCGTCATCCGGGAGGCCAACCTCACCGCCGCCGAACTGCTCGGCATGCCGCGCGAGCGTCTGGCGAGCCGGCCTTTCTCGGGCTTCGTCGCCCCGGGCCAGAGCGCTGCCTTCTTCGCGCACATCCGGACGGTCTTCGGGGCGCATGAGAAGCGCGTGGGACGCCAATCGCTCTTGCTATATCTTTCTGGACGGGCCCAGGCTCGCGTCGTCCGTCTGCATTCGATGCAACGCTCCTCCGACGCCGGCCCCGAGTGCTTCACGGCAATGCTCGACATCACCGCCGAGCACGAGGCGGAGGAGCGCCAGCGGGCCGGCGACCGGCTACGCCAGTCGGTACTGGATGCGTTACCGGCGCAAGTCGTGGTGCTGGACTCGAGCGGGCACATTATCGCCGTCAACCGCGCCTGGCGTGAGTGTGCGGAGAAGGGTGGCCGCTACCCCATGGACGATGTCATCGGTCTCGACTATCTGGCCCACTGCTATTGGGCGGAGCAGGATGAGGGCGAGGAGACCTCGTCGGTCGTCGGTGGCATCCGCGAGGTCATCAGACGGCGGCGTCCCGGCTTCAGCCGGGAGTATCCCTGCCAGACACCAGAGGGGGAGCGCTGGTTTCTGATGCGTGCGGTGCCCTTGGACGGCGAGCTCGAAGGGGCCGTGGTGGCGCATCTCGACATCACCGAGCGCCGGCTCGCCGAGGAGGATGCGAAGCGCGCGCGCGGGGTGCTGGCACAGGCATCGCGACTCAACGCAGTGGGTATCCTCGCCTCCTCGCTGGTCCATGAACTCATCCAGCCGCTCAGCGCGGCCGGCTTCTTCACCAGCGCGGCGTCCGAGCTGACTCGGGGGCCCAGCCTCGACCCCCGGCGCGTCAACCAGGTCCTCGGGCGCGTCGACGAGCAGATTCGGCGCGCGAGCGACATCATGGAGCGTCTGCGGGCCTTCCTGCGCGGTCGCGAGGTGAACAAGCTCGAGGTCTCGCTGGATGAGGTCGTCGAGCATGCCTGCGAGCTGGTGCAGTGGTTCGCTTCGGACCACAAGGTCCGGCTGCGGTGTGTCAGGGCACCCGGGCTCCCGCAGATCCTGGCCGACCCGGTCCAGGTCGAGCAAGTGCTGGTCAATCTGATCTGCAACGCCGTTCAGGCGATCGATGCCGCCAAGTGCGATCGGCGTGAGGTCACGGTCGAGATTGCCCCTGCCCAGTCCTCGGTCGAGCTGATCGTGCGGGACACCGGGCCCGGGCTGCCACCGGAGCGGCACAATCGGCTCTTCGATATCTTCGAATCCACCAACGACTCCAACCTGGGATTGGGGCTCGCGATCAGCCGGGCGATCGCCGATGCCCATGGCGGGCAGCTCTGGGCCGAGCAAAACCCTTCCGAGGGCGCGGTCTTTCACCTCATGTTGCCTCTGGAGCGCACCGAGGTCGCTGCCTGAGAGGCCTGGGCGACCCGCGTGTGCGACGGCCGCAGAGCGTACAGCTGCGTCTCGCCCGCGGGCGCTTGCCCGTCGGATGCGACAGGTCTCCCTGGCGGCGGCGAGCATCGTGCCGGCCGTGAAGCCCCCTGGTCAGGCCAACGGCGGTAACTCCTCGAGCGGCCAACGCGCCACGGGCTTGAAGGCAAGCAGCTCGGATTGGCCGGCGCGCAAGCGTTGCCAGCCAGCATAGGCGATCATGGCACCATTGTCGGTGCAGAGTGCAGGTCTCGGGTAATGGGTCTCGGCGCCCTCGGCGGCGATGGCCGCATCCATGGCTGCGCGCAGGCGCCGGTTGGCGCTCACGCCGCCTGCAAGGATCAAGCGCCGGTGGCCGGTCTCGCGTAGCGCCCGCCGGCACTTGATCACCAGCGTGTCCACCACCGCCTCCTCGAAGGCACGGGCGATATCGGCACGGGTCTGCACCGGATCCTCGGCCCTCGGCAGCTCCTGCCGGACGCTGTTGAGGGCATAGGTCTTGAGCCCGCTGAAGCTGAAGTCCAACCCGGGACGATCCGTCATGGGGCGGGGAAAGCGGAATCGCCTCGGATCGCCTCGTTCGGCCAACCTTGCCAGCTCCGGCCCCCCTGGATAAGGCAGATCGAGGATCTTCGCCGTCTTGTCGAAGGCCTCGCCAGCGGCGTCGTCGAGCGACTCACCGAGAATCCGATAGCGCCCGACCCCGGCGACATCGACCAGCTGGGTGTGCCCCCCCGAGACCAACAGGGCGACGAAGGGGAAGGCCAAGGCCGGTTCTTCGATCAATGGCGCCAGGAGGTGGCCCTCCATGTGATGCACACCGATCGCCGGGACCCCCCAGGCCCAGGCGAGGCTGCGTCCGAGCGCCGCCCCGACCAGCAGCGCACCGATCAGGCCGGGTCCGGCGGTAAAGGCGACACCATCGATCGAGCGGGGTTGTAGCCCTACCTCATCGAGGAGCTGACGAATCAGCGGCAGGGTCTTGCGGACATGGTCGCGCGAAGCCAATTCCGGAACCACACCGCCATAACGGGCGTGGATCGCGACTTGGCTGTAAACCAGATGCGAAAGAAGGCCCTGCTCATCGTCGTAGATCGCGACCCCGGTCTCGTCGCAGGAGGTCTCGATACCCAATACGCGCATGTTTACCATCCCTCTCATGGATCGAACGCGGCCTATGTTGATTCCTCCCGCCCTCGACCGGCAAGCGGTTTGTCCGGGCCTCATTGGTACAATCGGACCTTGACCGGTCAGCCGGGTGCCGCACCAGACCCGGCGGCGGCCTGCCCTACGACCGGATCGCGGTGGACATCGCTCGCAGCGCCCGTTTGCCTGAAGAGCAGTATCTGGCCTTCAGCGAAGGCAAGCACCTCATGGTGATCCTGACCGACCTCACGACCGATTGCGAGGCGCTGCGCGAGGTCTCGCGGAAACGGGAGAAGGGTCCCTTTCGCCACGGTTTCTCGTGACATAGAATCCACGATGCGCCTCAAGACCGGAACAAAATGGCCTCGCTCTCCCACTCCCTCGCATCGCTCCCTCTTAAGGCGATTTCCTGGAAAGAATTTACCCAAGATATCGACCGGTTGTTACCGTGGAACAGCACCCCAGCCGCTCGATTTGGTGGGAGCGGCGCCTCGCCGCGACGAGCCTGCAAACTGCTGCGGCTCTTGTTCCATGC
>JANQGF010000338.1 GCA_028277465.1 Chromatiaceae bacterium | reverse complement strand
GCTGCAGCGAGGTGAGATTGATCCAGTCCTCGTGCTCGGCCTGCTGTGCGTCGCCTTTGATCGTGCCTTCGAAGTCGAGAAGAATCATGCTTGTCTCCTTAATAATACCGATGCTTGGATGCACCGCTTGCGCTCGATGGGCGATCGGCTCCACTCATCCACGCCCTTGGTAATTCCTCTTAACCAAGATTCTTGCCAAATCGATAAGGGATTGATTCTGAGACAATAGAGCGAAAGCAACGCGAACTGGACCGATCCTGGATCGACTCATCTTGGACCGATCGGGCCAGTTCAGTCCGACACCCCGGGAGGCTCGACGAAAGCACTGGCTGCACCCAGGAGTCACGCCCCATGCCACCATTGACATATGCTCCAAGATAGACGACTTTCTTCCTAACGGAACGGGTGGATCCGTGCAAGAGCGCGACGGACTGGAGGACGACCTTGATCGACATCGAAGGCTTGCTCGAGGCGATTTCACCCGAGACGCCGTGCGGTGAGGACCTGGAGTACGACCCCGCTTACGGTGCGCTCGAGCGCGCCGCCCAGGGCAAGCCGGAGCAACAGTTCGGTGACACCATCGTACCTGCCGAAGAGCCGGATTGGGTCGCGGTGCAACGCGAGGCGATCGAGCTCCTCGGGCGAACCAAAGATCTACGGATTGTGGCCCATCTCACCAGGGCGCTCGCTCGCACCCAGGGGTGGAGCGGATTCCGCGATGGCTTGGCCTTGACCAAGGGTCTGCTCGAGCGCTACTGGGGAGACATCCACCCGCAACTGGATCCGGACGATGACCGGGACCCAACGCTAAGGGTCAATACCATCGCCTCCCTCTGTGATCCGCAGACCATGATCGACGGGCTGCGGGCCGCCCCTCTGGTCAGATCCCGCGCCTTGGGGAGCTTCAGCCTGCGTGACCTCCAGATCGCGACCAAGGAGTCGCCTGCACCCAAGGGCGCCAAGGCCCCACTGCCAGAGCTGCAGCTGATCGAGGCGGCCTTTCAGGAGGTCGAGCTGCAGGCACTGCAAAGCACGGCGGAGGCCATCGGCCAGTCGCTTGCGCTGGTCGCCGGGATTGAATCTCTGCTCACCGAGCGAGTCGGCGCGGACGCGGCCCCCGACCTCGCGGCCCTCACGGAAATCATCGAAACGGCGCGCAAGGCCGTCGCGACGCCGCTTGCGGAGCGCGGCGGCGTACCGCCCGAGCCGGAAGAAGGGCAATCGGGTCAGACGGCGGAGGGCGCTTCGGGGCCGTCAGCCACCAGCAGCCCCACCCCGACGACGAGGCTGGGTGCAATCAACAACCGTGGCGACGTGATCCGGGCCATCGACCTCCTGTGCGATTACTATCGCCGTCAGGAACCGTCCAGCCCCGTCCCGTTGCTGCTCAATCGCGCCAAGCGGCTCGTCTCCAAGGACTTCCTCGAGATCCTGCAGGACCTGGCCCCGGATGGTCTGTCGCAGGCACAGTTGATTCGCGGACCCGAGCCCGACGCGTAGGCCTTCAATCACTGACCGCAGGGGGTATCCCGTGGCCGAAAGCAGTCAGAAGTTCATCTCCAAGAATCGCGCACCCAGGGTCCAGATCGAGTATGACGTGGAACTCTACGGTGCGGAGAAGACGATTCAGCTCCCCTTCGTGATGGGGGTCATGGCCGACCTCTCCGGCAAGCCGGCAGAACCCCTGCCACCGGTCGCCGACCGCAAGTTCCTCGAGATCGACGTCGACAATTTCGACGACCGCCTCAAGGCGATGAAACCGCGCGCGGCCTTCCAGGTGCCCAATACCCTGACCGGCGAGGGAAACCTGAGCATCGACATCACCTTCGAGAGCATGGACGACTTCTCCCCCGCCGCGGTCGCTCGCAAGGTCGGCGCGCTGAGCAAACTGCTCGAGGCGCGCGAGCAGCTCTCGAACCTGATGAGCTACATGGACGGCAAATCGGGCGCCGAAGACTTGATCGCCAAGGCGCTCAAGGACCCGGCGCTGCTCCAATCGCTGGCCTCCGCCCCCAAGCCCCAGGGCGAGCCGACCGCCACACCCGACGAGTCGACCCAGACGGAGGGTTGAGCCATGGCCGAAGCAGAGACCCAGCCCCAAGCGGCACCGGAGGCCCTCGAGACCGACGACTTCACCGCGCTGCTCGAGAAGGAGTTTCGTCCCAAGTCCGAGCGGGCGAAGGAAGCGGTCACGGAGGCGGTCAAGACACTCGCCGAACAGGCACTGGCCAGCTCGGTCGTCGTCTCCGCCGACGTCATCCGGACGATCGAGTCGATCATCGCCGAGATCGACAAGAAGCTCAGCGAGCAGATCAACCTCATCCTGCACCATGAGGCCTTCCAACGGCTCGAGGGTGCCTGGCGTGGCCTGCATTATCTGGTCAACAACACCCAAACCGACGAGATGCTCAAGATTCGGGTCATGAACGTCTCAAAGAAGGAAATCCACAAGACGCTCAAGAAATACAAGGGGACGGCCTGGGATCAGAGCCCGCTCTTCAAGCGACTCTATGAGGAGGAATACGGACAGTTCGGCGGCGAGCCCTTCGGTTGTCTGGTCGGCGACTATCACTTCGATCACAGCCCACCGGACGTGGAGCTGCTGGGCGAGATCGCCAAGATCAGCGCGGCCATGCACGCCCCCTTCATCGCCGGGGCAGAACCGGGAGTCATGCAGATGGACTCCTGGCGTGAACTCTCCAACCCGCGCGATCTGACCAAGATCTTCCAGACCCCCGAATACGCGGCTTGGCGCTCACTGCGCGAATCCGACGACGCCCGCTATCTGGGCCTGACCATGCCCCGCTTCCTGGCCCGTCTCCCCTATGGCGCCAAGACCAACCCGGTCGATGAGTTCGACTTCGAGGAAGATACCGAAGGGGCCGACCACAGCAAGTATGCTTGGGCCAATTCGGCCTATGCCATGGCGACCAATATCAACCGTTCGTTCAAGGATTTTGGTTGGTGCTCGCGGATCCGCGGCATCGAATCCGGCGGTGCGGTGGAGGGTCTGCCGACCCATACCTTCCCCACCGACGATGGCGGTGTCGATATGAAATGCCCGACCGAGATCGCCATCAGCGACCGGCGCGAGGCGGAGCTGGCGAAGAACGGCTTCATGCCCCTCATCCACAAGAAGAACTCCGACTTCGCCGCCTTCATCGGCGCGCAGTCGCTTCAGAAGCCCTTCGAGTACGAAGACCCGGACGCGACCGCCAATGCCAATCTGTCGGCCCGTCTGCCCTATCTGTTCGCGACCTGCCGCTTCGCCCATTATCTGAAGTGCATCGTGCGCGACAAGGTCGGATCCTTCAAGGAACGCAGCGACATGGAGACCTGGCTCAACAATTGGATCGGCAGGTACGTCCTCAACAACCCGGCCACCGCCACCGAGTCGGACAAGGCGCGCCGACCCTTGGCAGGCGCCGAGGTCGTGGTCGAAGAGATCGAAGGGAACCCGGGCTATTACTCCTCGAAGTTCTTCCTTCGGCCCCACTACCAGTTGGAGGGACTGACCGTCTCTTT
>JANQGF010000293.1 GCA_028277465.1 Chromatiaceae bacterium | reverse complement strand
ATGCATGGCTACATATTGAAAAAATGTATCGGCGAGAAAGTCAACAACCACGGGGCCTAGCGGCGAAAAATAGGCCAATTCGCGGGGGTAAAGTCGGTCTATTGACGCCAGCTCTCCGGGTGTCTACGCTCCATTGACCGCCCCACATTGGGCGGCCGGGTTTGGCGACCCGAATGAGTCCAAGGCGCATCAGCGCTCATTTCCCTTGCGGCGCTTTTTTTGTGCCCGCAAGATCGTTCTATGGTGGGTGCGCGGGGAGCCCTTCGGGGCTGCCGGTTCCCTTGGACGCCGGTTCGCCAACCCCGCGACATCCGCCGCCCTCACGTTTGGCGACGTGCGACGGCGGTTCCTTAAGTCTGTCCAAGGTAACCGTTATGACCAATTCCCACGCAGCAGCCTCTATCGGCCGGCGCCTTCACTCTCAACGCGACGTACTGAGCACCCTTCCGGAAGGCATTGTCTATGCCCTCGAGCTGGCGCACGCCATGCAGTTCGACCTACTCTGCAACAACCAGAGCGGACGGCCCGAGGGCTGGACTCAGCGCTCCCTGGATGGCGTCCTCCTCTGCGCCTTGGAGGCCGCTCGCCAGGTCCAGACCTTGATCGAGGACGCCCTGGGCGAGGAGGATGCACAATGAGCGCAACCTCAACCGAAGCACTCCGAACGGCGGTCGATCTGGCGAACCTCGCGTATGACGCCCTGCTGGATCTGGAGGCGTTGTTCCTGGCCATCTCGCGAGAGAGCGACGAGCACACGCAGGCCCGACGCCTCGCAAGTATTGGGCAATATCTCTCGTGCGACTGGGCCCACACGATCGACTGCCAGCGGCCCACCCTAAGCGAAGCCCTCGCGGTTTCGAAGGGCACAGCATGAACAACCCGACTACTGCTCGCGTGCTCCGTCGTGCTACCGACCTGTTCCGCAGGCCTTTGGCTTGGCTGCGCGCGCGAAGGGTTGCCCGAGAGGCTGCACGGCAGGCATTGGAGGCGGAGCGTCAGGGCCAGATGGACGAGATGGCCGCGCGAGTCAGGCAGACCATGGCCGAGATGCCGATGCGGTTCCAGTGGGGCGAACGCGAGGAGCTGAAACAGTAGGTGTTGACCTGATCGGCCGCCACACCCGGCTCCGGTCGGGTTTTTTGTTTGAGTCACCGCGGAATCGGTTCCCGTGGTGACTCTATGGTGACTTAGATGGAAACAACCTACGCGATCTATGCGTAAGTTTTTGTTTTATTGAAGCTGGCGGACGGATTCGAACCGACGACCTGCTGATTACAAATCAGCTGCTCTACCAGCTGAGCTACGCCAGCATGACACTGCGCCCGCGACTCGCTTGGGGGCCCGTGCGCCCTCAATCTTACAGCGAATCGGGATATCTTCTCAACGCGACTCGCTTGGCGATACGAAGCACTGCACTTCAATCTTTCTTTACTGAAATCGGCGCAGGCCATAGTCTCTGTGGAGTCCTCAACTCGCTGCTCGCGAGGATTCAACCGACGATGAGCTTCATCCAACCTGCCCAGATCGCCTTCGATAACCCGCACCTTGTGGAAACGCGGGCCGAGTTGGTCGCCGCCCTGAGGGCCTTTCTACCCGCTGATTCGGTCTTGGAGCGACAGGAGGAGGTGCGGCCCTACGAGTGCGACGGGCTTTCGGCCTATCGGCAGTTACCCCTGCTGGTGTTGCTCCCCCGCACTGTGGAGGAGGTCCAGCGGATCCTGCGCCTCTGCCATGAGCGCCAAGTGCCTGTGGTGGCGCGGGGGGCCGGGACCGGGTTGTCGGGGGGTGCCTTGCCCTTGGGTGATGGCGTTCTGCTGAGTCTGGCGCGCTTCAATCGCATCCTGGAGCTGGATCCGGTGGGACGGACCGCCCGGGTCCAGCCCGGTGTGCGCAATCTGGCGATCACCGAGGCCGCTGCGGTCCACGGGCTTTATTATGCGCCGGATCCCTCGAGCCAAATCGCCTGCACCATCGGTGGCAATGTGGCCGAGAATTCGGGAGGCGTGCACTGTCTCAAGTACGGCTTGACGGTCCACAACGTCCTCTCGGTGACCTTCGTGACCATGGAGGGGGAACGCATCGAGCTGGGCTCCACGGCGCTGGACAGCCCGGGGTACGACCTGCTGGCGTTGTACATCGGTTCGGAGGGCATGCTCGGCGTGACGGTCGAGGTGACGGTCAAGTTGTTGCCGGTCCCGGAGCGGGCCCAGGCCTTGCTGGCGGCCTTCGACGAGGTGGAGAAGGCGGGACAGGCGGTGGGTGACATCATCGCCGCGGGCATCATTCCCGCGGGGTTGGAGATGATGGATGGCCCGGCGATCCAGGCGGCCGAGTCATTCGTCCATGCCGGCTATCCGACCGATGCCGCGGCGATCCTCATCTGCGAGCTCGATGGCACCAATCGGGAGGTCTCGGAGCAGGTGATGGAGGTTCGCAATCTCTTGTTCGAGAGCGGTGCGACCGAGGTTCGGACCTCGCAGGACGACGCCGAGCGGATGCGTTTCTGGCAGGGTCGCAAGTCGGCCTTCCCGGCGGTGGGCCGCATCTCGCCGGACTACTACTGCATGGACGGTACCATCCCCCGCCGCGCCCTGCCCGAGGTGCTGCGGCGGACTGCGGAGCTGTCCAAGGAGTACGGCCTGCGGGTCGCCAATGTCTTCCATGCCGGGGACGGCAATATGCATCCACTGATCCTCTTCGATGCCAACCAGCCGGGTGAGCTGGAGCGCACCGAGGAGTTGGGTGGGCGCATCCTGGAGCTCTGCGTGGAAGTGGGTGGGACCATCACCGGGGAGCACGGCGTGGGCATCGAGAAGATCAATCAGATGTGCGTCCAGTTCACACCCGAGGAGCTGCGCCAGTTTCGGGCGGTCAAGGAGGCGTTCGACCCGGCTGGCCTGCTCAATCCGGGCAAGGGCGTGCCGACGCCGCGCCGCTGCTCCGAGTATCGCCAGCTGCCGGACCGCAAGCAGGTGCAGACCCAGTGATCGGCGGCATCTTCCAGTGAGCGGTCCAGAGCGGATCATCGGCCCCGAGGCGGCGGTCGACGACAAGGCCCTGGACCGCGCCATCCGTCCTCGCGCCCTGGCCGACTATATCGGTCAGCCGACGGTGAGCGAGCAGATGGAGATCTTCATCGGGGCGGCCCGCGCGCGGCGCGAAGCCCTGGATCATGTGCTCATCTTCGGCCCGCCGGGGCTCGGCAAGACGACGCTCTCGCACATCATCGCCCATGAGATGCAGGTCAATCTGCGGCTGACCTCGGGACCCGTGCTGGAGAAGCCAGGCGACCTGGCGGCGCTCCTGACCAATCTGGAGGCAGGGGATGTCCTCTTCGTCGATGAGATCCATCGTCTGAGTCCGGTCGTGGAGGAGGTCCTCTACCCGGCGATGGAAGACTTCCAGCTGGATATCATGATCGGCGAGGGACCGGCCGCACGTTCCATCAAGTTGGATCTGCCACCCTTCACCCTGGTGGGTGCCACGACCCGTGCCGGGTTGCTGACGTCGCCTTTGCGCGATCGCTTCGGTATCGTCCAGCGTCTGGACTATTATTCGGCGCACGATCTCGCCACCATCGTGCGCCGCTCGGCCGAGATCCTCGCCATCGAGACCGAGCCGGACGGCGCCGCGGAGATCGCGCGACGCTCGCGCGGCACACCGCGTGTCGCCAATCGACTCTTGCGGCGGGTGCGCGATTATGCCCAGGTGCGTGCCGATGGTCGCATCACCTTGGATGTCGCCGATCGTGCACTGACCCTGCTGAAGGTCGACGCGCAGGGTTTCGATCACATGGACCGCCGGCTTCTGGAGGCGGTCATCGAGAAGTTCGACGGCGGGCCGGTGGGGGTGGAGAGCTTGGCGGCCGCGATCGGCGAAGAACGCGGCACGATCGAGGATGTGTTGGAGCCCTTCCTGATCCAGCAGGGCTTTCTGATGCGCACCCCGCGCGGGCGCATGGCGACTCAGTCGGCCTACCGGCATTTCGGGTTGGCTCGGAGTCCGTCCGGCCCCCCAGGGCGTCAGCCCGACCTCTTCGAGGCGGCCGATCCCGCTACCTCGCCAGGACCGGCCACCACCGATTGACGCGGTTGGGGCCTAGGCGATTGCCGGAAATGCTCATACCAGATGACGCCGGATTGAGGCTCGCCTTCAAGGAGCGCCACCAGGAGCATCGCCGGGCGATGTGACTGGTGGCGCGACACCGAAGGCGGGCGTCAAGACAAGTCAGATGGGATGAACAGTGACAGAAATCGCCTAAGTCACCGGAGTGTGCCACACCCCTCTTGTGCATGACCAGCTGTCAAAATCCATACCTCCATACAAGAGGCCTATCGCCCGGCCCGTCCTGAACACACTGGACCGACGCGCGCCTCGCGCGGGCCGCCAGCACCCTGCCCAGAGGTCACGAGAGCCACACCGACCGCTGGACAGGTGACTGGCACGCCCTCAGCCGCCCGCCATCATCATGTTGAGAATCAACTTGTTGAGCCGGCCCACGAAGGCCGCGGGATCGTCGAGTTGACCACCCTCGGCGAGCTGAGCCTGGTCGAGCAGTACCAGGACGAAATCATCGAAGCGGCCTTGGTCGGCCTCCGATTCCAAACGCCTCACCAGCGGATGGGTCAGGTTGATCTCGAGGATCGGCTTGGTCTCCGGTGCATTCTGACCGACCGCCTTGAGCACCCGAGCCAGGTTGGCGCTCATGTCGTGCTCGCCGACCACCAGACAGGCCGGCGAATCGACCAGACGGGTGCTTGCACGGACATCCTCGACCCGCTCACCCAGGGTCTTCTTGATGCGCGCGAGCAGGTCACCGTGCTCGGCCGCAGCCTTCTCCTTGGCCGCCTTCTCCTCCTTGTCCGCCAGCTCGCCCATGTCCAGCTCGCCCTTGGCAACCGACTGGAGCTGCTTTCCCTTGTACTCGGTCAGGTGACTTGTCAACCATTCGTCGACTCGGTCCGACATCAACAGGACCTCGACACCCTTCTTGCGGAAGACCTCGAGATGCGGACTGTGGCGCGCCGCCGCTGGGCTGTCCGCCGTGATGTAGTAGATCTTGTCCTGGCCCTCCTTCATGCGCTCGATGTAACCATCCAGCGACTCGCGCTGTGTGTCGCTGTCCGTGTGGCTGGTGGCGAAACGCAGCAGGCCGGCGATGCGCTCTCGGTTCGGAAAGTCCTCTGCCGGCCCTTCCTTCAGGACCCGGCCGAACTCGTCCCAGAACTCGCCATAGCGCTCCGGCTCGTCCTTGGCCATGGTCTCCAAGAGGCCGAGCAAGCGCTTGGTATTGGCCTGACGGATGGTGTCGATCTTGCGATTGTGCTGCAGGATCTCGCGCGAGACGTTCAGCGGTAGGTCGTCCGAATCCACCACACCCTTCACGAAACGCAGATAGTGCGGCATCAGCTTGTCGGCCTCGTCCATGATGAAGACGCGCCGGACGTAGAGCTTGACCCCGTGCTTCTGATCTCGGTCCCAGAGATCCCAGGGCGCCTTCTTCGGCAGGAACAGCAACGCGGTATATTCGTTGGTCCCCTCGACCCGATTGTGGGCATAGGCCAGCGGCGGCTGGAAATCGTGTGAGACATGTTTGTAGAAGTCGTGATACTCCTCTTCGGAGATCTCCGACTTGTTGCGCATCCAGAGCGCGGTGCCGCGGTTGACCTGCTCGAACTCCTGAGGCTCGTCCTTCTTCTGCTCCGCCTCCTCGCCGTAATACTCCTTGGGCATCTGGACCGGCAGGGCGAGGTGATCGGAGAACTTGCCGATGATGGAGCGCAGACGCCAGCTCTCCAGGAAATCCTTCTCATCCTCCTTGATGTGGAGGATGACATCCGTACCACGCGCCGCCTTCTCGACCGTCGCGAGCGTATAGCTCCCGCGACCATCGGATTCCCACCGCACGCCGTGCTCCGCGCCCAGCCCAGCCCGGCGTGAGACCAGGGTCACTCGGTCGGCCACGATGAAGGAGGAGTAGAATCCCACGCCGAACTGACCGATCAGCTTGCTATCCTCGGCTTGATCGCCGGTGAGGTTCTCGATGAAACGTCTGGTCCCCGAACTGGCGATGCTACCGATGGTCTCCGTCACCTCCTGACGACTGAGCCCGATCCCATTGTCCGAGACCGTCAGGGTCTTGGCCTCCGGATCCACCGTGATCTGAATCCTCAGCTCGGTGTCCCCTTCGTAAAGCCCATCATCGCTCAGCGCCTCGAAGCGAAGCTTCTCGGCCGCGTCGGAGGCGTTCGAGACCAACTCGCGCAGAAAGATCTCCTTGTTCGAGTACAGCGAGCGGATCACCAGATCCAGCACCTGACTGACCTCGGCCTTGAATTCCAACGTTTCCTTATGCGCTTCTAGTGTCATCTTGTGTCGTCACCTTCGTCTTTACGGGGTCGTCATGGGTCGAAATCGACGCCGATCTCGAGATTGGTATTGTCGCACGGGCCGCGGGGGATACAATGCCCCACTTGCGCCGTCATCCCGTGCAACGCGGCCCGACGCATGCTCACAGAGTCCAGACCACGCATGACTGCCCCCCTGGACCCGCAAGTGAAGGCGCTCCGCCGATCAACCAAGAGCTCGAAGATGGAACCGCAAATCATTGCCACCTCACCTTTCGACGGACAACGTCCCGGGACCTCTGGCCTGCGCAAGAAGGTCAAGGTCTTCCAGCAACCCCGTTATCTCGAGAACTTCGTCCAGTCGATCTTCGACACCCAGCCCGATCTGCAAGGCGGCGTGTTGGTCGTCGGCGGCGACGGCCGCTACTTCAACCGCGAGTCGATCCAAGTCATCCTACGCATGGCGGCCGCCAACGGCGTCAGCAAGGCACTGGTCGGACGGGGGGGCCTCTTCTCCACGCCCGCCGTCTCCTGTGTCATACGCAAGTACGCGGCCCAGGGGGCAATCGTCTTGTCCGCAAGCCACAATCCAGGCGGACCGGACGAGGACTTCGGCATCAAATACAATGTTGCCTCGGGTGGACCGGCGCCCGAGTCGGTCACCAACGCCCTCCACACGCGCACCCGAACCATCGACCGTTATCTGACCCTGGATTGCCCTGCCCTCGATCTCGACGATCTCGGCGCTCGCCAACTCGGAGACATGGAGGTCGTGATCCTGGATCCGGTCGCGGATTATGCCGAATTGATGGAATCATTGTTCGATTTCAATGCCATCCACCAGTTGTTCAACTCCGGCCATTTCCGCATGCGTTTCGACGCCATGCACGCCATCACGGGCCCTTATGCCGTCGAGATTCTCGAGAACCGTCTGGGCGCCGCCCCCGGTACCGTGATGCACGCCGAAGCGAAGGAGGACTTCGGTGGTGGTCATCCGGATCCGAACCTGGCCCACGCCAAGACCCTGGTTGGCCTGACCCAGGGTCCGGACGGGCTCGACTTCGGCGCCGCCTCCGATGGTGACGGCGACCGCAACATGATCCTTGGCAAGGACTGCTTCGTGACCCCCAGCGACAGTCTCGCGGTCTTGGCCGCCAACGCCCATCTCACGCCGGGCTACAAGTCGGGAATCCGAGGTGTGGCGCGCTCCATGCCCACTAGCCAGGCCGCCGACCGGGTCGCAGAACAACTGGGCGTGGAGTGCTTCGAGACCCCCACGGGTTGGAAGTTCTTCGGCAATCTGCTCGACGCCGGCCGGATCACACTCTGCGGCGAGGAGAGCTTCGGGACCGGCTCGGACCATGTGCGTGAAAAGGATGGTCTCTGGGCGGTGCTCTTCTGGCTCAATCTGCTGGCGGTGCGCCAGCAATCGGTGGCCGATATCCTGGCCGACCACTGGCGCCGCTTCGGCCGCAACTACTACAGCCGGCATGACTATGAGGCGGTGGACCTGGCCGGTGCCGAAGGACTCATGAACCACCTGCGCATCCTACTGCCCGATTTGCCCGGCAGACAGTTGGGGCGACTGACCGTCAATTACGCCGACGACTTCGCCTACACCGACCCCATCGACGGCAGTCGCGCGGAACGCCAGGGGATTCGAATCGGTTTCGAAGGTGGAGCCCGCATCGTCTTCCGCCTCTCGGGTACCGGAACGGAGGGTGCGACCTTGAGGGTCTATCTCGAGTTCTTCGAGCCTGATCCGAGCCGCCACCATCGCGACACCCAAGAGGCAATGGAGCCACTCATCCTGATCGCACGCGAATTGGCACAGATCGAGGCCCGCACCGGGCGTCGCGACCCAGACGTGATCACCTGAACCCCCTAAACCGGGTCCAGGGCGAGAAAGGTATTCCAGCATTTCGGCTAAAATTGAGTCTATCGTTTCCTGAATAGAGTTCTCTGTGTGCAAGAAGCGCAAGTACCCGTCAACAGAGTTGTCGACGGAC
>JANQGF010000226.1 GCA_028277465.1 Chromatiaceae bacterium | reverse complement strand
GAGGAGATTCCTCCGGGTCTACTCGGCGGCCTGCTGGGGGGTGGGCTGACCGGTATCTTGCTCGAGCTCTTCGGCTTCCACCTCGAGGATCATGACTAAAGTAATGATTCAGAAACAACCTACACACCGTAGGTTGGGCAAAGCGGAGCGTGCCCAACAAAGGCGGCTCAAGTTGCACCACTTGTTTCTGAATCGTTCTTTAGATCGTCGGTGACCCAGTAGCGACGCACTTCCAAGCGGCCATGGTCCTTGTCGATTTCCTGGTGAAAGTCATGTGTCACCGCGCTGAAGTCCTCACTGGCGGCCACCTCGAAGAAGTCCCCGACGCACTCCTGCAACGCGCTCTGATTGCCTTTGAGGCCGAGCACATAGTCACCGCCCTGGGCGATGATCTGTGCGGCGATGGCGCGCTGACAGCCCATCGCATCGATGGTGACGATGCAACCTGTGAGCTCGAGGAGCTCCAACAGTTTCGGAATGGCGGTGATCGCGTTGTGAACAGGATAGGCTCATGACTGAAGACTTGAACGACATCCTATTGGAAGAGGAGCTCGACTCGACTGCTCTTGGTGGCGGCGTCGAGCATGAGCAAGACGAAGGGCTGGAAATCCATTCACCGTTCGATCCGACCGATATCGACATCAAGACCAAGAATCCGAGTGTCGATACCCTGATGAAGCGGCTCGATCATGACGAGATCGACTTGAATCCGGGGTTTCAACGCAAAGGCGGGATCTGGTCGAACGTCCGTAAGAGTCGCTTGATCGAATCGCTGCTCTTGAACATTCCCTTGCCAGTCTTCTATGTCGCCTCCGATGCGGAGGGCGACTGGATCGTCGTGGATGGACTTCAGCGATTGACCGCCCTGAATCAGTTCATCCGTGAACAGAGTTTTTCATTGGAGGGCATGGAATTCCTGCACCAATTCAATGGTAAGACGTTCGACGCCCTGCCTCGACCGATGCAACGGCGGATACAAGAATCCGAGCCCGTCTTTCATATCATCCAACCCGGCTGTCCGAAGGCGGTCACCCGAACCATCTTCAAGCGCATCAATACCAGCGGCATGCCACTGTCGGCGCAAGAGATCCGGCACGCGCTCTACGAGGGACCCGCGACGCGTCTTCTCCACGAGCTGGCCAGCACGGATGCCTTCATCAAAGCCACTGGAGGCAGTATCAAGGATGATCGCATGGCGGACCGTGAATGTGTCCTGCGCTATCTGGCATTCGAGGTCCGGGGTATCGGTGAATACAAGGTATCCGATCTGGATGCCTTCTTGTCCGAGACCTTGGAGATTTTGAACGCGACCGACCACGGTACCTTGGACGCCTATCGTGAGCGATTCGAGCGCGCGATGACGCTCGCCTTCCGGATCTTTGGTGAGCAGGCATTTCGCAAACAGCGACGGAAGGGTCAGCGCAAATATCCGATCAATAAAGGCTTGTTCGAGACCTGGGGCGTGGCGCTCAGTGATCTGGATGTCCGGCAGGCCAACGCGCTAGTCGATCAGCGCGCGCGTTTGAATGATCGCTTCATCGATCTGCTGGAGACGGATGCCGACTTCGTCTCCGCAATCTCCGCAACGACGGGGAGCATGCGCAGTGTTCATGTCCGGTTCGAGCGGATCAAGAACCTGATCGATTCACTGTTGGAGGTGAGTCCATGATCCGTTCTTTCGAGATCAAGAACTTCAAATGCTTTCGAGGCGTGACGACCTTGGGCCTCGGTGGAGTCACCTTGCTTTCGGGCGTCAACGGGGTCGGGAAGAGCAGCTTCTTGCAGGGACTGTTGCTGCTCAGACAGTCGCATCAGGATGGCGAGGGACTGCGTCTGAACGGCGACCTGCTGGAGGTCGGACAGAGCACCGATGCCCTCTGCTCGGACGCGGAGGACGATGAGCTTTCGTTTGGCTTGACGCTGTAGGTTGGTGAGCCGCTGGTATGGCGTTATCGCTTTCGCGAGGACGGCTTCGACGTCCTGACACGCCCGGAGTCGGTCGGCGATTGCGCCTTGTTCCAGAGCCATTGCCACTATATCTGCGCCGATCGATGGGGTCCCCGGCGGTTGCTGCCGATGTCCGAGTTCGACGTGGTACACGGCAATCTGGGGCAATGACCTTTATAAACTGGAGGCTCTCAATCCTTTGATCTCGAACGCAGCCAGCGTCGACGAGCAGCCGGAGCTGGTCGAGGACAGCAATCTGAACCTGAACCGTTGCTTCCACGATGAGGCGCGGCTGGAGTGAGGCCGGGATCCGAGCGCGCCGCGACCGTGTCGCTTCGGTTAGCGAGCGCGTCTCAAACAGAACGCGCCAATCCTCTGTTTCTGCTGGATTTATGATCCATCGTCAGTTTTAGATGTAGAATCCATGCTTAAACTGACAGTTTAAGCGCGAGAGATCTGTCTAATGGCGTCGCAGCTTGAGATTCCCGTTCAGGAGGTCCAGCGCCGGTTGGGGGCTGACAACCCCTGGTGGCGCGCGGGAGGCGGGATCGACCGGGAGGAGGCCGCCTGGCCGCGCCGCGCCTATTTCCCCCATTTCTGCCGCTTGGCCTCGGAGACCCGTGTGCGTCGGGCCGTCGTCCTGATCGGTCCGCGCCGGGTTGGCAAGACGGTGATGCTGAAGCACTTCATCCAGGCCCTGCTCGACGATGGCCTCGAAGGCATCCGCGTGCTCTATGTGTCGCTGGATACACCGCTCTATTCCGGGCGCAGTCTGGAGAGCCTGGTGCGGCTGTTCATGGACGTGCATCACCATGCCGTTCCGGGTAGAGACAGCCATTACTGAACCATCCCCCCCACAGATCCGGACGTGACCAATTCGGTCATCCGGTTCCTCGGTAGTCAGGATTGCAACACGT
>JANQGF010000006.1 GCA_028277465.1 Chromatiaceae bacterium | reverse complement strand
TAACGGGCCTGCTCCCCACGGGCGTCCTGTTTGACGGTGAGGTTGTCGCGCCTGTTATAGTCTTGTTGGGGTTCGTTCCTCACCCCAACCTACGGCCCTTGATCGTGTGATCGTGTAGGTTGGGGTGAGGGACGAACCCCAACATTCCCGATATCAACGGTGGCAATCTGTTGGGGTTCACTCCCGTTCACCCCAACCTACGCCAGCTCCAACCATCATGGCACGCCGATAGCGCATGACCGGCTTCCTCCGATGCCGCAACGTTGCGCGATCCCCTGCCCCTCACAACCGGCTCTCTCATCATTCCCCAACCCACCCGACAACCACCGCTTTGCTTGACCGTGTGGGTTGGGGTGAGGGACGAAACCCAACATTCCCGATATCGACGGTGGCAATTTGTTGGACGATCTAACCTTATTCGTTGGGGTTCACTCCCGTTCACCCCAACCTACGCGGGCTATTTTATGTATTTGATTACCTCGACCACCAAGCCAACTGATGGTGCTGCTATATTATTCACACGCGTCATATCCACAAAATTCCTATAATTATTCTTAATAGCCATCCCCAGCCTCGCCTCTTGCCTAATGCCGCCAACAAGTATCGACGTATCTTTAAATGAAACGTAGATCGAAGATACTCCATCGGCAACTCTACCGACTTTTTGAAGATTTTCAAATCCATACAAATAACCCAGCCCCTCAAAAAAACCTCGAGGCATATTAGGGTCCTGATATACTTCACCGACGAGAATCATTGCCATAGTACTTAAACCTTTTGTTGTATCGATCAGGTCACCGCTTGCTAATGATGCTACTGTACTCAACGCTTCTAATGTCGCATCTAGAGTCACGCCATATGTGTGATCAAGCGAATTCGCCGCGGAGGAATAAACTGCCACACGCTCTTCCGGAGTTAGACTTGATACATCTCCTACTACATAATCCAATATTAAATCACCACCCACATCTGCCACTTTTTCTACAGCCTTTTGTGGTGCAAAAACAACGGCTGAGCCGGCATTCTTAGCGAAAGACAATGCCTCTTCAAAAAATAATCCGCTCGAATCAGTAAACCTCAGTGGATTTGCGCTATAAGAATACAACTCCTTAGAAAATAAAGGATCAACACTAACAAAGTGCCCCATCAAAGAGTCATAATACCTTGCCCCAAAATAAGTCAGCCCCGTCTCCCCGTCCAACTCCTTCCCAGTAAACCGATACTCACTCTCATAGCTTCCAGTCCGCGTCCTATCTGTCCCATACGGATAAAACACCGACTCCTCCAATACCCCACCCGCCTCATCCGTCACCAGACTCACACTCCCTAGATGATCAGGAAGGTAAAAGACCCTTTGCTGCCTCAACGGCTCAGGCAGACCACCAAGCGAATGAATCGCCTGCGCCATAGTCGAGAATCGCAGCTGCTCCGGCGCACCTTCGCGTCCATGTTGATAAAGCCTCAGCGCATCCGCAGCCTCCCCAGGCTCGACCCGCTTCGGATCGGCCCCCTGCGCGCGAATCTCGTCGAGACTGATGACCCCATCCCTCGGATCGATATCGAAATCATCCAGCGTCAGCGGCCCCGACCAACCGGCGAGCATTGAGGGATAGAAGGGCTCGACGATGACCCGCGCGACCAGCCGGTCCCCGGCATAGATCTGCTTGATGAGCCGGCCGTCCCGCAGCTCGGTATAGCGGTCGACATAGAGCGTGGTCTGGCTCTCGCCGTCGAGCATGACGGTCTTGCGCTTGCGGTCGAATCCGGAGTCGTAGGCGTACTCGATCACCGCCCCGTCCGTGGTGCGGTCGACTCGAACGAGTCGGTCGCGATCATCGAAGACGTAGCTGAATCCCTTCTTGCCCGCAAGATTGCCATTGGCGTCATAGCGGTAGTCGATTCCCCCCGCATTGGTGAGCGCATGGGGTCCGGCATTGCCGGCGCCATAGGTCACCTCGCCCAGATCGGACTTGAAGGTCATGTTGCCGATGCTGTCGTAGCGGTAGGTCCGGGCCCAGTCGGGCGCGCTGGCCTGAGTGAGGCGGTAGAGGTCGTCGTAGGTGTAATGCCCGGTGCGGTCCTCGGGGGTCTTGACTGGGCGCCGGTCCAAGATGGCGGTGATGTTGCTGGCGCCATCGTACACATAACCCAGGTCTTGCAGGATCCGTCCCGCGGGGCCGTTGGTGTGCAGACGACTCAAGCGTTGACGCAGGTCGTAGTCATAACTGCTTTCGATCCCATTGGCGTACCGGAAGGCGGTCTTCTGACCGGTCGGGGCGTAGTCGATCGCTTCCACATAACCTGGGATTGCCTCCAATTGATTCATCGCGTTATAGACATAGTCCACAGCCGTGCCGTCGGGGTAGGTGAGCCGACTCAGCCTGTCTAGCGCGTCGTACCCCATGCGGGTGATGAAATCGAGACCGTTCAGACGGCGGACCTGCTGGACGACCCTGCCTCGGGCGTCGTACGAGTAGCTCTCACCCCCGGCCCGGTCTTCGATCCAGGCCAAGCGCCCGAGCGTGTTCGCGAGTCGAGGTCCGTCGGCCGGCAGGTCGGCGTCGTAGTGATAGCGCACTCGCCCATCGGCGTGGTCCTCGGTCAGGGTGCGGTTGGCCGGGTCATAGCGATAGGTGACGGTTTGGCCCTTGGCGTCCGTGGTGGAGACCAGATTGCCGACGCCGTCATAGACATAATCCATGCGTCCCTTGTCGGGGTCGTTCATGTGGATCTTGCGGCCAAGTCCGTCGAAGGTCAGGGTCTTGAGGTTGCCCTGATCGTCCTGGATGCGGATCAGGTTGTCCTGGCCGTCATAGGCGTAACGGGTCATATAGGTCTCGGAGCCGTTGCGCTCGCGAACCTCGACGAGACGCTCGCGCCCATCGCTCATGAGGGTCCGAGGCGTCCGCGCGTGCGACCCACCCTTGAGATTGTCCTCCTCGTCGGACTCGATCCTGAGCAGCGGCCTGTAGCGGGTGGTGCGGAAGGTCCGATCCGGGTTGGTCTCGCGGACCGGGCGCCCACGAGCATCGTACTTGAAGTCGGTGTGAGCCAGGGTCGAGCCGGGATCTGCATAGTCTGCACTCGCAGCGAAATGAGGAAGCCATTGGCGGGCAACACCGCGGCGCTGGTTGAAGACCGCCGCCTCGCTGACCACCCAGCGGCCCTGCTCGGCTTCGGAGCGAGTCTGAAGCTTGCGGCCGAGTCCATCGAAATAACTCAGGGTGTCATAGGTGCCGGGCCTGCCGCTCCGCTCGCGGTTGCGGGTCAGGACCCGGCTCACTGGATCGGCCAACTCGTAGCTGAAGCTCTGGGTCGGCTGAGCCTGGCTGTCGCCCGGTTTGACGATACGGGTCAGGCGTCCAAAGGTATCGTAGCGGAATCGGGTGCTCTCTCCGTTGGGGTCGTTGAAGCGGGTCATGACGCCGAGACCCAGGTCGTAGGCCGCGGTCATGGTCAGATCCAGACCACCGATGGTCTCGCGCACCGCGAAGGTATGAAAGGTCGGGTCATAGTCCAATGCACGCCAATGGCCGTTGGCGTCGGTGATCCGGACGAGGTTGCCGTAGCCGTCGTAGTCGTTGCGTGCCACCGGGATGAAGCCCGTACCCTCCGGTGAGCGCTCGTCCCGGATCAGGTTGCCTCGGGCGTCGTAGGTCAATCGCTGGAGGCTCACGAAGGTGCCGTCCAGCCGGGTTCTGTGCACGCGGCTGGGGCGGTCGAGGATCCAGTTCGGCTCGTCGATCGCATACTGCTTGGCGGTCAAGAGGTCGTCGTCACCGGCGCTCGGATCCTTCGCTTCGACGATGCCATAGTCGAAATCTTGGATGACATTGCCGTAAGCGTCCTGATCCCAGGTTCGGCGCAAGGTCACGGGATTGGCCGTTCCCTCGTAGATACGGGTGTCCGTGCGGGCCGTGAAGGAGTAGCGCACCTGCTCACCATTGGTACCAGTGGCCAGCGTGCGGGTGATCAGGGCGTAATCGGCGGTCTCGAAGAGGCCGACCGGCGGAACCAGAGACCCTTCTTCTTCCAGCAATGCCTGCGACAAGGGCAGGCCCTTGCGGCTCTCCTCGGTGTCGCCGACATCGAAGGTGTAACGGGTCAGCAGACTCGGGGCATCGGGCCCGCCCCGCTCCGTCTTGGTCACTTGGGCGAAACCGCGGAACTCCTTCTCGATTCCATCATAGTAACCGTCACGGTAACTGTAGTCGGTGACGTACTCCTGGCCGCTGTTGTTGTCCCGCACCGTCACCCGGCCGACGACCTGGACCGGGAAAGGCAGCTTGCGCGTCCAAGAGTCGCCGGCGTCGCGGTCGCGCAGATAGTCTGAGATCGAGGACCGGTATTGGATGCGGGTCTCCATCCCCAGACCGTTGCGTATCCGGGTCAGTAGATATGGGTGCACGCCGCTGTTGAAGGTGACGAACTGAACGGGCTCTTGGGAATCCTGGTTGGTGACGAGCAGGTCGCGGAAGCCGTCGCCGTCCAGGTCGGCGAAGCGATGCGCCGATTGACCCAAGGTGGATGGCGTATCGACCAGCACCACTTCGGGCTCGAAGGCGCCGTCGCCACCATTGAGCCAGAGACGGACCCATTCGTTGCCGACCTGCACCAGATCGGCGAGTCCGTCGTTGTCGACGTCAGACAGCGTCAGGTCGCCCGGTGCCACACCCGTCGGCGGCTCCTCCAATGACTCCTCCGCGTCGAACTCGCCATTGCCCTTGCTCGGAAAGTAGGAGACATAGCCATCCCTGACCCACACCAGGTCCTGCATGCGGTCGCCGTTCATATCGCCGAGCTTGGTGCTCACACTGCTCAGGCGCAGATGGGACCCGTTCGGCAGGGAGGTAACGGCGTCGAACTCCTCACTCCAAGCCCCGTCCCCAGGATTGAACCAGATCTGATAGTCACCGCCGCTGTCGCGAAACACGTCGATCAGCTTGTCGTTGTTCAGATCCAGAAGACGGACATTGGCGTCCTCGAAACCAAAGCCTGGCATTGGTGCGTAAGGCGTCCAGTCGGCGTCTTCCCATGCCAACAAGCCACGATTGCGGAAAAAACCGAAGTCCAGCAAACCCTTGACGAAGAGATCGGAGCGTCCATCGCCGTCCATGTCTGCCATCATGACCCCATTGGTGTCGAGGAACCGCTGGGGCGAGGCCGCTGGCCGTGCCGGTTCTGGTGCCAGCCTACCGCGGCCCAAGTTCAGATAGAACCTGTGGGCACCCTCGCGTCGATCGGTATGGATCAGGTCTGGCAGTCCATCTCCGTCGATGTCGACCAAGTCCACATTGGGGTTTGTCAGCGACACGCCATAGGGCGGCGGGTTGGTCACGACCGAAACCTGGTAACTGGCCGGATCGAAGGCACTGTAATCGAAGCTCAGGGGTGGGAGACTGCTGAAGCCGTCGGCACCGATCTGCACCACGGTGACCAGGAGAGAAGGGCCCGCGGAAGGCTGGTAGTCGAGCCGGTACTTGCGAACCAGGGTGCCGGCGGAGCGCATCTCAATGGCCGAGAGGCGCCGCGCGGTCAGCACCCGTGAGCGACTGCGGTAATCGCTGAAGGGATCGGGGCGATCTTCGTAGAGAAGGTGCACGGATTTGAAAAGACCTTCGGAAACCAGGCTGTAACGGACCTGAGCCAGATAGATCTGGCCCGCATGGTGGCTGTAGTGATAGCGGATCTCGTTGCCATTGGTGTCGATCGAGCGCTCCGGCCACCAGGCGAAGGTCCCGTTCGGCGTCTCCAGCCGACTGGCCGTGGTCGTTCCCAGATAGTGATGCGTTCCGTCGCGTTCCCAGACCTCCCACCCTTCGCCCGCGCGCTGGACCCTGAGGAACAGCCCTTCGATCTTCAGCCGATACAGGTCCTGACCAAGAGGTACCAACTCGCCCCCTTGGGAATGGATGAAGGTATCGGCATCGGTGTAGGTGGGCAGGCCCTTGTCGGTCTGGCGTTGGATCCTGGCCAGACTCAGGCGCCAGCCGACGCCGAGGATCGAATTGCCGTAGCCGCCGTCATAGAGCAGGGCCAGGTCGGGTTGATGGCCCTTGACACCCGGCGAGACTTGGAGGTCGACACGATAGGCGGCCGTTCCCGTGTTCAACTGAGGCTCGAATGACTCACCCAGGCCCTCGATCGACCCTGGACCCGAAGGCAACGAGAGGACCTGGGGCTCCACGCCGGATTTGTTGCCGCCGACCGCGAGCGCCGGTACGAACGGGGCGAGACTCAACAGAACCGCGCCAACCATCACGATCCTGAGTCGCGTCGACCTTGTAGGCCGCAGCGACTTGTCCCCGGCGGTCCTTGTGACCCATTCCCGGTGCCAACGCGCGAACGCGGCGAAGAGGGGTTTCACGACCAGGATTGGCACCGGCCGAATCTCGTCCATTCCGTCAGTAACAACACTCTCCGATGGTGTCCAGATGGACCTGGATATCCTCGATCTTGCTCAGATCGATCTCCACGACCGGCGGCACCACTCGACCATCGAATAACTCGAGATTCCAATCGGACGAAGAGACGCTGCGACCCTTGAAAGCGCCCGTCCAGGTCCCGCCCGACTCGGTCCTCGGATCGTCCGCGTTGACAAAGGCATTGAACTCGGCCTCCTTGAACGGGAGATACTGGTCACCGCCCTGAAACAGGAAATGAAAGTCGCCGACCGGGATGTACTCGACGACGTCGCCGAATGCGTCTCGCAACGAGGAGTGTCCGCTTTGTCTCAAGCGGATCTTGGGCTTGATCTTCGCACTCTGTGTAGTCAGTAAATTGATCGTGGTCCCAATGACGGGCGTGACCAAGGCGTCACATCCGGATGGCGCGGAGCCGCTCCAGAGTTTCTGGTTATATCTCTGACTGCCTGCGAACAAAGAGGCGTCCTCGCTGATCGTAAATGCAAACTCCAGGTTGCCTTCCTCATTCAGGTGCTCGCCGACGAATGACTGGACCGCTTCCCTGCGCGCTTGTTTGATCGATTTACCTCCCTCCGCAAGCCCGTCTCCATCCGGGTCGAGATACTCGTCCCATAATCCCAGGATGTCATAGGCGAGCGATAAAGCGGGATACTGAGGGTCGAAGGTTCCCCAAGGGCACTTGGTTGTCGCGAAGGCATTGAGATTGAGCAGGAAGTCCTCCATGTCACCAGGCGTCTGCGCCTTGAATAGATCGGTGATTCTCAGATTTCCGCTTCCCACCGGCTCATCGTCGAGCGGCGTCAGGTGCTGGTATTCCAGGGCCTTTGACGCGAGATAGGCGTAATGCGCTGTATAATTGAGACGATCCGCGAGCCGTATGGCAGCTTGGGATTTGAGAACCCGCAGCGAGGCGGTTCGCTCCGTATAATAGCGCAGCTGATTGCGCGCGCGCTGATAGAGAAACCAGTGACTCTCTTTATGTTGGAGTGAATTGTCGAAATCAGCCAGGGCCGAGCTCTTCTGCTGAATAGCGAGCTGGATCTCGATCTCGACCTCCGCAGCCGACAGGAGGAGGTCTTCGATCAAGTATGCCGTCTGAATATTGACCTGCTGAATCTCGAAGTCCGTCGTGATCTCCAGAAGCTCCTTTTCCTTTTTCGTGTTCAGTTGGAGCGACTCGTCTTTGACCGCAAAGGTCGTTTTGGTGACGTGACCCCTCGTGCGCGACTGAAGCTTCCATTCATAATCGGGAGGACCGGACCAGTAACGGTCCTTCCCCTCCGTCCTGGTGTCCGTAATGGTCCTGGCCTTCTTGAGTTTCTCCAGGTATTGGTCCAGCAATACGCTCTGGGCGCCCGAGAAGCTCCGCTTCAAAGCGATGATCTTGCCGCTCTTCTCGTTCTCCAATTCGATCCTTTTCAAAATGTTGTCCCGGCGCAAGACGGCCGCCGCAACGCGCGTCTGGGCGATTCGGATATTGCGGTATTTCTGTGCCAATACACCGGCGGTCTTGCTGCCAGCCACGCAGCCCTCGAATGCGGCCGCATCTAGGTCCAGGCTGCAATCGAACAGGTCGGGTCCGGCCTCCCCGGTGCAGATCAGGAAGGCCTGGATCTGGTCGGGATCCTCGGGGTCGCTCGGCAGGGCGCATCCCGTCAACGAGCGCAACTGATCACCATAATTCGACGTTAGCGACAGGACTTGTTGCCGTAACGCTTGGAGGTTGGTATCGAACTCACGCTTCTCGGCGTCGAAGGCGTTCTGGGCAGCTTGAGCAGCGCCGAGCCCCGACATGGCAAGCCCATAGAGGTCCGAGAAGTCCGTCATGGGCACATAGCGATTGTTGTATCCCAGCGGATTGAGCCGCTGGTTGTAGATGTTTCCCTGATGGCGCAGCCTCAAGAGCGCGCCGACCAAGCTGCTCCCAGCGCCCGCTGCATCGAAGTTCGCACCTTGTTTGCTCGCGATTGCCGCCGTGGAGAGATAGGCCAGGACGTTGATCGACTTGAGCGTTGCCAAGGAGTCCTGACGTGCTGCCTCCCAGGTCTGGGTCGGATCGGGCGACATCTGACGGACCAGCTGACGCGATGACTTCTCTCTGAGCGCGAGACTCATACGCTCGACCGCGAGCCGGAACAAGCTATAGACCGCGTCGTCGAAGTAATCGGCGACATAGATATTGGTCCCGACTGCCGGGCTGAACCCGTGAAGAAAGACGCCCAGCGCAGCCTCGTAATAGATCCTGGCCCGTTCGAGCAGGGTGATCTGCTCGTCCAGCTTGGCATCCAGCCCGAGCGTATCCGACGAGAAGCGCCATTCCAGCGCGTCGATCAGAAACTCGTCGGCGATCATCAGATTCAGGCTCGCCAGGGTCTTGATGCTGTCCAGCAGTTGGATTCTGGCCGAGTCGGGGTCGGGATAACCCAGGAAGAAGAGATAGGCGAAGGTGTCGCGCGCACTCACGAGGCGCGCTTCGACCAGGGCAAGATCCTTGAGCAAGCCTGCGGTTTCATAGTTCAGCTTTGGATCTGCCAGCAGATCCCCGAGCGGAGTGCCATCGTCAGGCACAGCATCGATGAGGAGTAGATCCTCACGGAAGCCCTTCCCAGCCGACAAGTCATCGAGCGCGCGCGAATACCAGAAGGCGAGATCATCGGCCGTACCCCGTCGCTGAAAGGGGTACATATTGCTGGCCAGCAACCGATGGTTGTCGGACAGGAGGTCGCCGGCGACGGTGCTGAAATCCGGGTGATAGAGACAGGAATTCTTGCCCTGCATCAGCGCACCAGGGCAGACGCCGTGAGCAGCATTGCCCGTCACGATCGTTGAGCATACGACGAGGGCGGTCATGGCTCGGCGCGTCTTGATGTGCATGTCAACCTGCCCTATTGGCTTGCTCGCGGCAGAACACGAATGAATGCTCTGGACTCAGAGCTTCATGATGTAGGCAAGTGAGTAGTAGGGCGGCAGGATCGACTGGGTCGAGCTCAGGCGGCTATCCGTCCCGACCCCGGAAGCCGAGGAAGTGGAACCAGAGAAGTCGTGGGTATGATCATCGAAGCTGTCTCCGCCTCCGCCGGCCTTGTCTTCCTTCGTACCCTTCGCATTCGACGTGGAGCCGGAATAACTGTGATTGTGGCTATCCACAGTATGAGAATGCGCCAGATTGATCGTCGATGACCCTCCCTTGCTGCCCTGAGCGTAAAGATTACCCGCCCCAATCACGAACCGATCCCGGAGATCCGGCGTACCATTGCTCCCATCGCACAAGACCCAGCCGTTCGGAACGCTGTCGATGGATCCGTGCCACATCACGATCACGCCACTCGGCAAGGCGTCCGCCGCCTGGAAGGCATAAGCCACGCTGGAGAACTTCTGACGCGGCATCTCGGTATCTGGCGCTACCCTGATACCGATGTAGGTCTCGCCCGTGAAGTCGCCTGGGTCCAGCGGATTGCCCTTGCTAGCGCCCAGCGCCACCGACAATCGCCCGTCGACCAGGGTGAGAGACTGGGTCTCGGTCCAGAAAGCGGTGCCGCCCGTCGGAACCTTGTAGAGGGCGAAGGTAACGGTCTTGTCGCCAGTGACCGGCTGCCCGGAACCGTCGGTGAGGGTCCCCTGATAAGTCAGCGTCGTCGGGACCCCGGCAGCAACCGCACCAGGCGAGAGGACGGTCGCCAGACTGACGAACAGCAGGACAGCCATCAGGTGTCGAGTCATCTGTCTTCTCTCCATCGTCGCGTCGAGACGCAGAGCGAGTCCCCGAGAAAAACGGGCGACACCGCCGGATCTCCACCAACTCAAACAGGATGAGGAAGGCCTTTCGACGGTCGCTACCGACCAGATCTTCTGCCTCTCACCCACCAGCCCAAACCGCGCCCAAGCGGCCGCACACTCCACGACCGGAAATCTGCTCGGCGAATCAGGGGATCACACACAGTCTATTCGGCCAACGCCCCAAGATCAAACACAAATCAATCGAGTCATCCTTTTCTGCGTTCATTCAATGCGGACTACGAAGAACCTGACAAATTAATCAAAAAACAGCTTATTAAAAAAGAGCCTAGGAGCTCGACTGGCTCCCCCAGGGAAGTAATCCTGACATCGGCGAACACGTTGGAAACTTGGCGGCGATTCTCGAGAATCCGTCAGATATCAGAACGACAAGCCAAATTGTGCTCGAGGGTCGACGAAACGGCCCAGGTTATCGAACAAGCTGGCCTCGATCACCGGTTCGCCCGATCCGTTGAGTCGGCATCGCGCATCATGCGGCAGCATCACGTGGGAGCGGCGCCTCGCCGCGATCGCGCGCTCTTCGCGGCGGGGCGC
>JANQGF010000371.1 GCA_028277465.1 Chromatiaceae bacterium | reverse complement strand
AGACTGCTCCCCGCCGCACAACCCACCGAGGCCGCCCCCGTGGTGAAGGACCAGCTCACATCGCTCGCCAGGGCATTGCCCGCCAGGTCCGTCACCCCGCTCGACCCGCCCTTGAGCGTCGCCGTGTAGCTGCTGTCGGCGTCCAACGCAGCGCTCGGCGTCAGGGTCGCCGTGGCTCCCACCGCCTCATAGCTCACGCTGGCCGCCACCAGCGCCCCACCCGCATCCCGCAGCTCGAAGGTCGTCCCATCCACCGTCGACCCATCCAGCGCCTCGCTGAAGGTGGCACTGACGCTGGTGTCGAGCGCGATGTCCGTCGCACCGTCGACGGGCGATGTCCCGGTCAGGCTCGGAGGACTGGTATCGGCCGCGTAGGTCGCTGCATAGGCGCCTGAAGTCGCCGAGAACAGGGCATAACCCACCCCCTTGATGACCTGCGTGGTGAAGCCGAGGGTCTCACCGTCTCGGGTGATCGCCGAGAGCACCCCGGAACCCGAGGCCAAAGGGATCATCGCTTGGAGCCCATTCGCACCGACCCCCGCGGTGACGTCGAAGTCGAGGACAGGGTCGTTCCAGGAGATCTGTCCGAACGAGGAGCTGTTACGCCCATCCAGCCACTCCAGCATCTGGCGGCTGGCGACGATCGGCACGCCCCGAGCCAAGGCCGAGTTGACGACCGCGTCGGCCTCCGGGATCTGCGCCAGGTCCGTATGGGCATTCACGGTGAAGGCACCGAAATACCCCTCTGGCCCCAAGGCACGATCCAGCAGGGTGTCGATGGTAAAGGGGTACTGCTGCCCCGATTCGTCGGTCATCTGAGTCGCAGCGTGATACACGTCGACCAGCGACCCATTCAGATCCGCGAACCGCATCGGCATACCCGACCCGGTGAAGAAGCCGGGTCGATTGAGCACCCAGCTGGGCGGCCAGAAATAATAGGTGGTATCGAGACGCATCCCATTCGCCAGCTGCACCTTGGCGCCAGCCAGCCAGTCGCTCCACACCAAGCAATGATGACGCTGGGTGATGGGCGCCGGGATGCTGGGGTAAAGGTTGGTAAAGGTCGCGATCTGCTGCGAGTAGAAGGCGTCCAGCTGTCCTTGTGTGTAATCGGCGCAGCCGGTATTCACGTGGAGACCCACCTCGAATCCCTGGGCGTCATAGGCTGCTGCCTGGGCATCCGACAGCAGAAAATTCGGGTAGATATAAGAGGTCCCGCGCACACACTCCCAGTCGGCCACCGAACAGCCCGGGGGGCTCGCCGCGATGAATTGATCGAATCGACCGGGGGTCCCATTGTTGGCATGATCGTCGCCCGTCATGACGACCACCGCCTTCTCGCCGCGCGGGAAATACCAGAAGCGAGGCAACGGCTTACGATCCTTGTTCATCTCCAGGATCAGGTTGGCCAGCAGGCGCTGCAGCTCATCGGCCTGCGGAATCGCCACCTTGTTCAGATCGACCCAATCGGCTTGTGGATCCCCCGCTGCATCCCCGTAGAACTTGTCATCCGATCGGATGGGCGCGAAGCCGTCCCGCTCCTCCGCCGCCCAAGCTGGGTTACCTTGGCGCGTGTAGACAATGGATGTGGCAAGATCGAAGGCAAAGGCCGCCGCCTGCCCGCCATTGCCCCCTAGGCCACGCAGCGTCACCGCTGGATTCTGGGTCTGCGTGGTCGCGTTGGAGAAGAGCGTTGCAATCGCAGCCGCTCCACTGAGGCTGTAACGATCGGCGGTACCATGGTACTGGATGGTCTCGCCGACGATGCCATTACCCGGGGAACCGGAGGTATCGACTTGGAGATAGCCATCGGAGAGCGTGCTTCCTTGCCCCGCGATCCCAAGCAAAGGGTAGAGCTGAGAATCCGGACGCATCGCGATGAGATTGCCGCCGTTGGTCACCCAATCGACGAAGGTCGCAACCTGCCCCGCAGACAGCGCCATGGGGGCGAGAATGACGACGTCTTGGTTCGCTAGGCTTGCCGGCGTCACGCTCGCGATATCGCTCACGGCGAAGGCATTCAAGCCTTCGTTCCGCAAGATCTCCGCATAATAGGTCCCAAAGGTCGAGGTGGAAGAGGTGACGACGAGGATGGGTCCACCTGGTCCCTGATTCGGATCCGGCAAGGTCGCGGCCCCGGCACTGGGAACCAGCCAGCCCAAGAGGCGGCTCGCCAGACCGGAAGCGAGCCCATTCCCGGCTCGATCAGTGAACGCCTCGCCGGTCGTCGAACTGGCAGCCGGAGCGGGGGTGATCTCCGTGCGCGACGGGTCGAGACCAGTGTTCCCCGACTCATCGATCGCCTCCCGCGGGATCAGCCGCGGCCTGACAGTCCTCGTCCTGCGCAGACGATCCGAATCCCACACCGTGATCTCGCCGTTCTCGTCGGCGCTCAGAAGGCGTCCATCGGGCAGAAAGGCGAGCGAGTTCACCGCATCAGCATTGCTCTGAAGGGTGCCGATCAGAGCACCTCTCTTCGCATTCCAAACCAAGATGCGTGCATCCTCGCCGCCGCTGACCAGCAGGTTTCTCCGCCTCGGGCTGAAGGCAAGTGCGCGCACCGCGCCTTGATGCCCGGACAGGGAAGCAGTCAACCGGCCGCTTGCGACATCCCAGAGCCGAACCCGAGCGTCTGCCCCGGCGCTGGCCAAGACCTGGTCGTCCCGGCTGAAGGCCACGGCCTTGACCTCGCCGCCGTGTCCGACCAGTGACCTCAACCACTGACCGCTCGCTGCCTCCCAGAGCAAGACGCGCGCGTCGGCCCCAGCGCTCGCCAAGAATCGACCGCTCCGACTGAAGGCCAGGCCATTGACGAAGTCCCGATGACGATTGAGGATGCTCTTCAAGGTCCCAGTCCGGGCATCCCAGAGCAGGATCCTCGTCTCCTCCCCGGCACTCGCGACCAAGTCGGCGGTCGGACTGGCGGCCACCGCCCGAATGGGGTGCTCATGCCCGAAGCTCGACCGGTAGCGGACCCCGGTCTCGACATCCCTCCAGCGCACGCCGGTGTCGGCTCCGACGCTGACGAGCCGCCGGCCGTCGGCCGTAAAGGCCACTCCAGTCGCCGTTGCACCCCTCGTGCTGGCCGCGGCCGAGAGCTCGGCGAGCGACCCGTCCCACACACGAACGGCTCCGCTCTCCTCGGCACTGGAGATCCGCCGTCCGTCGGGGCTGACAGCGATCGAGACCAACCCCCTGCGCGCACGCTTGCCACCACCTTGCAGTGGGCCAGGTGTCGTGCTCCGGCTCGAGGTCAGGTCTTCACCGCTCGTCGCCTGAGCGCCGCTACGGGCCTCGCTGGGACTCGGCGCGGAGGCGAACTGGGAGGCCAATCGAGTCGCGCTTGCGCCCTCGGCGGCGACGCTGGATCCTGGGCGATTCGAGCCCATGACTCCAGCCACATCGAGGACGAGACGATCCATCCCTGTCGCAAGGTCCCAAACGACCAACTCTCCGCTCTCGGCGAAACTCGCGAGCGAGCCGGCGTCTGCACCAAAGGCGACGGCGACGACGGGAGCCAGATGCCCGGCGAGCACTTGGCGCGACGTGCCCGCCGCCACATCCCATAGCCAGATCATTCCATCCCGGTCTGTCGACGCCAAGCTGTCCCCGCCAGGGCTGAAGGCGATGGGACCGCCCCCATCCACGACCCCGCCGAGGTCGCGCTCCTCGCCCGAGGGCAGGTCCCAGAGCCGGATCCGACCATCGAGCCCGCTGCTCGCCAACAGATCACCACCAGGACTCAGGGCCAAGACACCCACTGCCCCCTGATGGGCCTGGAAGACACGGGGCTCAGAGTCGCCCTCCCAGAGAGCGATTCTTCCATCTTGATCCGCGCTGACCAGGGTCTGACCGTCGGGGGTAAAGGCCAGCCCGATCACGGCCGCTCCCAGGGGGTCGGCAAGGACCCGCGCCTCGCCAGTACGAAGATCCCAAAGATGAATCCCTCCATCGCTGCCACGACTGGCCACGCGGTCACCGTTCGGACCGAGCGCAATGCCCATCACCTTGCCCTGGGCAGGAATGAGGGTCCGCTGCCGGTTCTCGGCAAGATCCCAGATCAGGACTCCGTCATCACCGAGACGACCGACCAGCAGTCTTGCGTCTCGGCTGAAGTCGAGATCGGTCACGGCATGGTCCGCAGGACCGCCGAGCCACGCCCGTCGCTCCCCGGACGACGCATTCCAGATCGACACCCCTTCCGAATCGGCTAAAGCCAAAAGGTCTCCGTTCTGCCCAAAGGCCAAACCAGTCGAAGTCTCGGCCGACGACGCAGTGGGGATCTCGCGCCGACTACCATTAGATAGATCGACGACCTGGATCGACGCAGGGGTTGCTGCTAACGCAAAGAGCCGTCCATCGGGAGTGAAGGCGAATACTGGTGAGCCAGAAGGGGTGGCTGACGACACCGAAGAAACCGCAGCCACGACATGGATGCTGGCCAGCCATGAAGCGCCAATACAGAGTAGGAACAGGACAACAAGAAACCCGGTCGTCAGACGCCGAATCACATTGTCCGGCCGAATTGTCAGGTCGCTGGATCGCATCATAACCCCTGGGACCACCCGCAAATAGACAGGCCAGCTGCTAACGGGCACCCTTCCCCAGCAAGACCACTTCGACAGTCCGCAGCAAGACGATCAAGTCCATAACGATCGACGCGTGCTTGACATAATAAATGTCATACTCGAGCTTGCGTTTCGCGTCTTCGATACTCGAACCGTAGGGATACATCAGCTGAGCCCAGCCCGCCAAGCCGGGTTTGACACAATGGCGCTCGATATAGAAAGGGATCGACTCACTCAGCCTGCTGACGAACTCAGGGCGCTCCGGGCGTGGTCCCACCAGGCTCATATCGCCCATGAGTATATTGAACAACTGGGGAAGCTCATCGAGACGATAGCGACGCATGAATCGTCCGAGCGCAGTGATGCGACAGTCGTTGGTGCTCGCCCAGCGCGCCATACCATCTCGCTCCGCGCTGACCAACATGCTGCGGAACTTGTAGAGCCGAAAGATCCGACCCCCATAGCCCACGCGCCGCTGGAAATAGAGGACTGGATCGCGACCACGGGATTCGATCAGACTCGCAGCCGTCAACAGAATCATGATCGGTGCGGTCAGAAACAGGAGGATGAGCGCCATCACCAGGTCGAATGCTCGCTTGGCCAGCCGTTTGCCCACACCCAATTGGAAATCCGATGAAAAGACGATCCAGCTCGGACGCAGGTACTCGCACTTGATCATCGAGCACTCCCGCTCATAAAAGGTGAGGAGGTCGGTGACCCGAATACCACTCAGCTTGGCCTCCAGCAGGGCGTCGACAGGCATCTCACCGCGACCATCGTTGACCGCCACGATGATCTCATCGGCACTGGCGTCGACCGCGAAATCGACGAGCGAACGATTCTCGGCGTCGCATCGATTCTCTTCCAAGGCCGAGTTCGGATCAGACTGACCATAGAAGCCAACGACTCGATACCTGCCCGAGCTCCCGTTAAGCAATTTACTGATTTCTAAAGCCTTTCTTCCAGATCCAACAACGATTACTCGACGCGCCCCAGCACGCGTCCGGACGATCCGCTTGAAGACACCCCGTGAGAGGAGAATGCCGGCGAAGGCAAAGGCCAGACTCGTTGGCAGAAGAGCCGAGCTGGCAAAAGGGAGCGGGAAGGAATAGAAGCCGATCGCAAGGATGACACCCGCGGTCAAGAAAGCCAGCGACAGACGAACGAAAAAGACGTCACCCTCGCTTTCCAGACCTCTCGAATCCAGGCCAAAGGCAAACATCGCGGTGGCAAGCAGGCCAGAAAACAGGAGGGCGATCAATAAGACAATCAATAAGATATTGGGGTAAGCTGCGGTCGCAGCATCGGAACTCCCAAGATCAGAACCTGCAAGCTCGGCAAACGCCGGTAGACTGAATGAAAGAAAACAAACGACAAATGTCCATGCCACTAAGTGCACATCGACTTTCGACGTATGGTAGCCGAACAACCTGACCATGACCTACCCCAGCGTTATCGCTGTTCAATTCGGAAAATAGAAGTGCTTTCAACACTCGCCACTATCCCTTACTGAGATTGAGGATCCTTTACACCCTAGCGAAGCATATGGGGTCACCAGGATCGTTTATCGAGCATGCTTGCCATCGATCTACTAGACGGGTTTCAAAAAACGCGAGAACACGGAAACCCCGAAGCCCAACGGGGAATACCCATGGCTTACCGGACCTCAAAAGCGTACTATGCGAGTGTTTGCGCTCGTTCTACTCGACCGAGAACGCGGCCCTTTATCGATCGTCTGCGAGGTATTTCTAGTCAGGCGATAGAAGCCCAATGACAGGGACTCGCTGCTCGAGCCAACAAGACTGAGCGTCCCTGTCAGTCATCTTAAGTAGGCTAGTTCATCATGGCAGAAACTACAAGTGACGACCGTACTGCATCTCTATATCGATTCGCAAAGATTTACCCGACCAAACTTGAACCATTTAACCTCTATGGGAGATTTGTTTAGGCGATTGCCGGAAATGTTTATACCAGATGGCGCCGGATTGAGGCTCGCCTTCAAGGAGCGCCACCAGGAGCATCGCCGGGCGATGTGACTGGTG
>JANQGF010000300.1 GCA_028277465.1 Chromatiaceae bacterium | reverse complement strand
TGCAAGCCGGGCGCACCACCCTCCATCAGATGACGGCAGAGCGTCAGCACCACCTCGTGGCCAAAGGCGCGCAGGCTCTCGAGATCGTCGCCGTAGCCCTCCAGTCGGCGGCGGATCCAGCGCGGGATCTCGGCGCCACAGGCGTCCGAGAAGCGGGCCAGCTGACTGAAATTGGTGATGGGCATGATGCCGGGGACGATGGGCAGCTGGACCCCGGACTTTCCACAGCTCTCCACAAAACCGAAATAGGCGTCGGCGTTGTAGAAATATTGAGTGATGGCGGCATCGGCACCGGCCTCGACCTTGCGCTTGAAGTGCTCGAGATCCCGCACCGGACTGCCCGACTGAGGGTGGTACTCGGGATAGGCCGCCACTTCGATATGGAAGGCGCGACCGAATTCCGCGCGGACGAAGCTCACCAGTTCGTTGGCATAGCGAAAGTCGCCCCCATGACCGCCCCCACCCATGCCAGAGGGCATGTCGCCGCGCAGGGCCACCAAGCGCCGGATTCCCTGCTCACGATAGTGCTGCAGGATCTCACGCACCTGCTCGCGCGTGGAGCCGATACAGGCGAGGTGGGGCGCCGTGTCGATGCCCTGGCTCCGGAGCCAGGTGACGGTCTCGAAGGTGCGCTCGCGGGTGGATCCGCCAGCACCATAGGTGACAGAGAAGAAATCCGGCTTGACGGTGTCGAGCTCGGCGACCTCGAGCTTGAGCCTCTCCATGCCCTCGGGCGTCTTGGGCGGGAAGAGCTCGACGCTGTAGACAGCTTTCGGTTCGATCAGGGTCGGCATGGGGTCTGCCTCCAGCCACCGGCCGCCAGCACAGGGACCGGCCGCTTGGCCGTCGGCCGACGACGGGTGGCTTTGTGGTTGGACGAGGGATGGATTCGCTGACGCCTTCAGTCGCCGAGACGACCGAGGACCGCGGGGCATCCCGCCCCGCGAGACAAATGCCAACCGATCGGCGTTCCTCAATACCGATAGTGTTCGGGCTTGTAAGGACCCTCGAGGCTCACGCCGATATAATCCGCCTGCTCCTGGGTCAACCTGGTCAGCCTGGCGCCGATCTTGCCCAGGTGCAACCGCGCCACCTCCTCATCCAGGTGCTTGGGCAGCACATAGACACCGATGGGATAGTCCTGGGTCTTGGTGAAGAGCTCGATCTGGGCCAGCACCTGGTTGGTGAAGCTGTTCGACATCACGAAGCTCGGATGACCAGTTGCGCATCCCAGGTTGACCAGACGACCCTTCGCAAGCAGGATGATTCGCTTGCCATCGGGAAAGCGGATGTGATCGACCTGAGGCTTGATCTCTTCCCATTGATACTGGGCGAGTGCCGCGACATCGATCTCGTTGTCGAAGTGGCCGATGTTGCAGACGATTGCCTGGTCCTTCATGGCCGCCATGTGGTCGTGTGTGATGACGTCCTTGTTGCCGGTGGCGGTCACGAAGATGTCTGCGATCGGGGCGGCTTCCTCCATGGTCACGACACGAAAGCCCTCCATCGCCGCCTGCAAGGCGCAGATCGGATCCACCTCGGAGACCCAGACGGTCGCGCCCAGGCCGCGTAACGATTGTGCGCACCCCTTGCCGACATCACCATAGCCGCAGACCATCGCGATCTTGCCGGCGATCATGACATCGGTCGCGCGTTTGATGCCGTCGACCAGGGACTCGCGACAGCCGTAGAGATTGTCGAACTTGGACTTGGTGACCGAGTCGTTAACATTGATACCAGGGAAGAGCAGCGTCCCTTCCTTGGCCATCTCGTAGAGACGATGGACCCCGGTGGTGGTCTCCTCGGTGACCCCCTTGATGCCCTCGGCCACCCTGTGCCAATGGCGCCGATCACGGGCAAAGGTGCGACCCAGTACGCCCAGGACCGCCGTCCATTCTTCGTTATCCTCGACGGTCGGGTCCGGCACCTGGCCAGCCTTTTCGTACGCCACACCCTTGTGGACCAACAGCGTGGCATCGCCGCCGTCGTCGAGGATCATGTTGGGGCCGCCGCCCTCGGGCCAGTTCAGCACCTGTTCGGTGCACCACCAGTACTCCTCCAGGGTCTCGCCCTTCCAGGCATAGACCGGGATGCCGGCGGCAGCAACGGCGGCAGCGGCATGATCCTGAGTCGAGAAGATGTTGCAGGAACACCAACGGACCTGGGCCCCGAGCTCCGCCAGGGTCTCGATCAGGACCGCGGTCTGAATGGTCATGTGCAGACTGCCGGTGATGCGCGCCCCGGTCAGGGGTTTGGCCGCGCCGTACCGGCGACGCAGGTCCATGAGACCCGGCATCTCGGTCTCGGCGATGGCGATCTCCTTACGGCCAAAATCCGCCAACGCAATGTCGGCAACCTTGTAGTCGGTGAACTCACTCATGGTTGATCAGCTCCTGATGAATCGTGAGTGAGCGCCGTTGGAACATCGCACCCTCGCCGAGCCTGGCCCGGCCCCCCTGGGCCCGGGTTGCAGCGCTCCTCGGCGACGGAATTCTTCTTAGGCGATCGCCTTAGATCTAGATCCCCGCAGCCTCCTTGAGTATCTCGGCCTTGTCAGTGCGCTCCCAGGTGAAGCCTGACTCGGAGCGACCAAAATGGCCGTAGGCCGCGGTATCCTGATATCTGATCGCTTCGTGATTGGTCAAGTCCAACATACGGATGATGCCGTAGGGGCGCAGCTCGAAATGGGCGCGGATCAGTTCGATGATGCGCTGCTCACTGATGCGGGCGGTGCCGAAGGTCTCGATCGAGACCGAAGTGGGCTCGGCGACGCCGATGGCATAAGAGACCTGAATCTCACACTTATCCGCCAGGCCCGCGGCGACGATGTTCTTGGCCACGTACCGTCCGGCGTAGGCGGCAGACCGGTCGACCTTGGATGGATCCTTACCCGAGAAGGCACCACCGCCGTGACGGGCCATGCCCCCATAGGTGTCGACGATGATCTTGCGCCCGGTCAGCCCGCAGTCGCCCACGGGGCCGCCGACGACGAACTTGCCGGTCGGGTTGATGTGATACTTGGTGTCGGCGGTCAGCCAACCAGTGGAGTCCAGCACGGGCTTGATGATCTCCTCCATCACCGCCTCGTGCAGCAGGCCTTCACCCACGTCTTCGCTGTGTTGGGTGGAGAGCACCACGGCCTCGACCGCAGCCGGCTTCCCGTCGCTGTAGCGCACCGTGATCTGCGACTTGGCATCGGGGCGCAACCAGGGCAAGGTCCCCTTCTTGCGGACCTCGGCCTGACGCTTGACCAGCCGATGGGCATAGTCGATCGGCGCCGGCATCAGCATGTCGGTCTCATTCGTCGCATAGCCGAACATCAGCCCCTGATCGCCCGCGCCCTGAGCCTCCTCGGTCTCACGGTCGACACCCTGATTGATGTCCTTGGATTGCTCGCCGAGCGCGATCAGAACGCCGCAATTGTTGCCGTCGAAGCCCACGTCCGAATTGTCATAGCCGATCCCGGTGACGACTCGGCGCACGACCTTCTCATAGTCGATCTTGAGATCGGCGTCGGTCACCGTGATCTCGCCGGCGAGCATCACGAACCCTGTCTTGACCAGGGTCTCGCAGGCGACCCGCGCCTTGGGGTGGTTAGGATCGCGACGATAGATCTCATCGAGGACGGCGTCGGAGATCTGGTCCGCCATCTTGTCGGGGTGGCCTTCGGAAACGGATTCAGACGTGAAGATGTAGTCCTTGGTCATAGCTTTGATCGGTGGCCTTCTCGCGACGCCAAGCATCGGTGTTGATGAAGC
>JANQGF010000155.1 GCA_028277465.1 Chromatiaceae bacterium | reverse complement strand
CTTCAAGGAGCGCCGGCAGGAGCATAGCGGGGCTATGTGACTGCTGGCGCGACGCAGAAGGCGGGCGTCAAGACCAGCCAGGTGGGATGAGAATTGACAGAAATCGCCTTCAGGTGGCGCCAATAAAAAGGCCGGTCACGCGTAAACGTGATCGGCCTCCCCACAAGCCCCAGTCGGGGGGTCTGGGACTCATTGGAACCCGCCGCACCGGCCATCGTGCTGCACCGGACGGCTACTGACGAGATTCGGGAGACGCCTCGAAGGGCCCACCAGCCCCTCGATCGGAGGCTTGCGAGCCAGCGTGTCGCGGCGCCCGCCCGGAGCGACCCGGCGGGCGCCTCCCTTCAAGGCGTCAGTGGATGCTAGCCGCCGTATTCGGCGTTGATCTTCACGCGGCGCTGCTGGACCGAATAGATGTCGTACTCCGGCAGCATGTCGAGCTTGCCACGGCTCTCGACCGAGACGATGTCCTCGGGGGGGATGCCGTTGCTGATCATGTAATCCTGCACGGTCTGGGCGCGTCTGAGACCGAGCTCGTAGTTGTAGGCCTCGGAACCCTTGGCGTCCGTGTGCCCGGTCAGCGAGATCTGCTCGCGGGTCTGGGTTTCATTGACCTGTGCGATATACTCGTCGAGACGCCGCAGCTCGTTGTCGTTCACCACGTTCTCGATGCGGTACTTATCGAACTCGAAGTTCAAGCGCACCGTGAACTCCTTCGGCACTGCGGGCACGACACAGGGTTCCAGATTGTTGGGCCCGTGGCGGCTCTGCCAGCACTCGCCATAGTTCGTCACCCAGCCGGTGCCGGCGGGCTTGGCCGACCAGAAGTGCTCCATCATGTAATCAGCGGCGCCTGCAGCGAGCGGCACCGTCATGCCAGCCGCCACCGCCAAGGGGGCGATGAGCGAGGTCAGTCGGAGGGTGTTCTTATGTTTGCGCATCGTTCGTTTCCTGTTCAGGTGGATGGAGATGATCGAATCTGGGCCGTCGCTAAAACTGAAGCCAACGTTAATAAAAAACAACAGCGTTGTGGTTTACTCTCTAACCGCAAGGGCCCGCCTCCGGAAACTGGTCGTCGGAGCCGTTAGGAGCACGGGTAACATTCCTAGGGCCGTGCTTGTAGCACACACATTCTAGCCTAGAATGAGGGCAAAAGTGCAACTTTTTTCTACCTTCGGGGCATATTTACAACGATCGATCTTCGAGCGCAAGATCTGTTGCAATCAAATCAAAGATATGGCTTGAGATCGCTTGGAATGGAAAGGGATTTCAGTAGCTATTCTGCAACAGGGGTGGGAGAACGAAACCTCGAACGCCCGCTCTACGACGCTCAGGGCAAGCAGCCATGTCAGAACCGACGCCTCACGCAGGGCCCATCCTCGACACCACCACCGGCTCCCTGAAACTGGACAGCCGCACCCTCATCCGCGACACCAGCGCCGAGCTGGCAATTCGGGCGCGTCGCGAGTTGCTCCTGCTCAGCCGCAGACTCGACCCCGAGCTCTATGACCACCGCCCATTCCTCGATGCCGTCGAGCGCCTCGCACTCGCCCGGCCCAATCTCGCCGTCCGGATACTGGTGTTCGATCCGCGGGGCGCGAGCCAAAGCGGACATCGACTGGTCGAGCTGACACGGCGGCTCACCTCCCGAATCGCGATTCGGCGTGTGGGCGAAGATGATCAAGATCGTCTAGACGCCTTCCTGATCGGCGACGAACGCGATTCCTTGAGGCGACAGGCCGCTGACGCCTGGGAGGCCGTCGCGGACTTCGACAACCCCCTGGCCGCGCGCCGATTGCGCACCGATTTCGAGTCGCTGTGGGAGCGTAGCGACGCAGATCCCGAGTTCCGCCGACTCCTCATCTGATTTCCGACACCGCCCGATCGAGCCGCCCCGCGATGCACTCACCTCAGGTCCCGGCACCGCCACAGCAGATAGAGCACCGGGATCACGAAGAGACTTAGCAAAGGCGCCGTGATCATTCCGCCCACCATGGGCGCCGCGATACGACGCATGACCTCCGAGCCGGCTCCACTCCCGATCATGATGGGGAGCAGTCCGGCGAAGATGGTCGCCACCGTCATCGCCTTTGGCCGGATGCGCAGTACCGCTCCCTCGACGATGGCACCCTCGAGATCAGCCGTCTCCTTCAGCCGGCCCTCTTCTCGCCACTGCCGCACGGCGTTGTCCAGATAGATGAGCATCACCACCCCGAACTCGGCCGCCACGCCGGCCAGGGCGATGAAGCCCACGGCCACCGCGACCGAGAGATTGTAACCAAGCAGGAAGATCAGCCAGAAGCCTCCAACCAGCGCGAAGGGCAGGGACAGCATGACCAGCAGCGCCTCCCCGCCGGAGCGGAAGATCAAGTAGAGCAGGACGAGGATGATGGCCAAGACCACGGGGACCACCTGCGCCAAACGCTCCTGGGCACGCAGCAGATACTCGTACTGACCCGACCAGGTGATCGAGTACCCGGGCGGCAGCGCGACCTGCTCGCGAACCACCGCCTGCGCCTCGGTGATGTAGCTCCCGAGGTCCCGCCCTCGGATGTCGACGAAGGTCCAGCCATTGAGCCGCGCATTCTCGCTCTTGAGCAGGGGCGCACCATCCACGATCGCCACCTCGGCGATCTGACCCAGTGCGGTCTGGGCGCCCGTTGGGGTCACGATGGGCAGTGCGCGGAGCTTCTGCAGATCGTCGCGCAGCTCGCGCGGAAAGCGCAGATTGACCGGGTAGCGCTCGGGACCCTCGACCGTCTCGGTAACCTCCATGCCACCCAGCCCCACGGCCACGATTCGATTGATGTCGTCGATATTGAGCCCCACCCTCGCGGCGGCGAGCCGGTCCGGCCGGATCTCGATATAACGTCCCCCGGCGACGCGCTCCGAGTAGGCCGAGGCCGTCCCCTCCACCTGCATGAGCACCCCCTCCACCAGCTGACCGAGACGCTCGATCTCCTTCAGATCCGGTCCGGCGATCTTGATGCCGACCGGTGTCTTGATGCCGGTCGCCAACATGTCGATCCGGGTCTTGATCGGCATCACCCAGGCATTGGTGACCCCGGGGAAATCGATCAGGGCGTCGAGTTCTGCGATCAGGTCGTCCAGGGTCAGGCCTTCGCGCCACTGATCACGCGGCTTGAGCAGGATCACCGTTTCGATCATGGTCAAGGGCGCGGGATCGGTCGCGGTCTCTGCGCGGCCGGCCTTCCCGAACACCCGTTCTACCTCTGGCAGGCTCGCGATCAAGCGATCGGTCTGCTGCAGGAGCTGCCGGGCCTTGCCGATGGAGATCCCCGGAAGGGTCGTCGGCATGTACATGAGATCGCCCTCGTCGAGCTCGGGCATGAACTCCGAGCCCAGACCACTGGACCAATCCTGCAGGACAGGGACCCCCTGAAAGGTCTCTCGCCAACTGGTTGCGAGTCCGCTCTGCCAGACGCCGATCCGCTCGATCACCATGCGGTGAGGCCCCTCTGCGACCACCCAGCCGACCGCCTGAAAGGGCCATTTCAAGGGGGCGAGGAGCCCACCGACCCCAAAGAGTGGGATCAGGGTGCTGCCGAGGATCAGGAGGGCCAAGACCAGCGTTATGCGCGGCCGCTTCAGTGTCCATTTCAACAGCGGGCGATAGAGCCGGATGAGCAGTCGGTTCAAAGGATTGGTCTCCTCGCGCGGAATGCGACCACGGATCAGATAACCCATGAGAACCGGTACCAGGGTCACTGCGAGGCCGGCAGCGGCGGCCATGGCATAGGTCTTGGTGAAGGCCAGCGGCGCGAACAGACGACCTTCCTGGGCCTCCAAGGCGAAGACCGGTAAGAAGCTCAGGGTGATGATGAGGAGCGAGAAGAAGAGAGCGGGGCCGACCTCGGTCGCGGCCCTGCCGATCACCTCCCAGTGCCGGGCCGGAGTCACATCACCACCCTCGCGCTCCAGATGCTTGTGGGCGTTCTCGATCATGACGATCGCCGCGTCCACCATGGCACCGATGGCGATGGCGATACCGCCGAGCGACATGATGTTCGCGTTGATCCCCTGCGCCTCCATGACGATGAAGGCGGCCAGCACGCCCAAAGGCAGGGTCACGATCGCAACCAACGCCGAGCGCAAGTGAAAGAGAAAGACCAGACAGACCAAGGCGACGACCATGAACTCCTCGATCAGCTTGGTCCGAAGGTTATTGACCGCCGCCAAGATGAGCTCGGAACGGTCGTAGGTCTCGACGATCTCCACCCCTTCGGGCAGACCCGACTCGAGCGCGACGAGCTTCTCCTTGACCGCCGCGATGGTTGCCAAGGCATTCTCACCGGAGCGCATCACCAGAATGCCGCCGGTGACCTCCCCCTCCCCGTCCAGATCGGCCACGGCCCGCCGCATCTCCGGTCCGATCCGCACCCGCGCCAGGTCGCGCAGCAGCACCGGCGTTCCCTCTTCGGTCACCTCGATCGGGATGGTCTCGATGTCCTCCAACCCGGTCAGATAACCACGGGTGCGAACCATGTACTCGGCCTCGGCCAGCTCGACCACCGAGCCCCCCACCTCCTGATTGCCATTGCGCACGGCCTGTACGACCCGCGAGAGAGGGATGCCGTAGGCGCGCAGCTTCTCGGGCTCTACCACGATCTGATACTGACGAACCATTCCTCCGACGGTCGCGACTTCCGCCACCCCCGGCACGGATTGCAGCTCGAGCTTGAGAAACCAGTCCTGCAGGCTGCGCAACTGGGCCAGGTCATGCCGACCCGTGGGATCCACCAAGGCATAGCTGTAGACCCAACCAACGCCGGTGGCATCGGGTCCCAACCGCGGCTCGGCACCCTCCGGGAGACCGGCGGCGGCCTGGTTGAGGTACTCCAACACCCGCGATCTCGCCCAATAGAGATCGGTGCCATCCTCGAACAGGACATAGACATAACTGTCCCCGAAGAAGCTGTAGCCACGCACGAACTTGGCCCCCGGAACGGCAAGCATGGTGGTGGTGATGGGATAGGTCACCTGTTCCTCGACGACCTGCGGAGATTGCCCCGGAAAGCTGGTCCGCACGATGACCTGGACATCCGACAGGTCGGGGATGGCGTCCAGTGGAATCTGGCGCACCGCGCTCAACCCCCAGAGGGTGAGCAAGACGGCCGCTACGAGGACCAGAAAGCGATTCCGCAATGACCAGAGAATCACCTTGCTCATCCTTGCCTCCTCGAGCGAACGACGAGCGAGGATTGCGCAGAACAAGGACGTAGCGCGCAGGCCGACGCCGATCCCTCCTCAGGCCTAATGGTGCACATGGGCGCCTCCAGTCGTTGCCGGGGACTGGGCAGTCCCCTCCTCCAGACGCCGGAAGCTCGCTCGCAGACTCGACTCCGAATCGATCAGGAACTGGCCCGAGACCACGATCTCGTCGCCTTCGTCGAGACCCGAGAGGATCTCGACCTCGGCATCCGAGCGCATGCCGGTCTCCACGTCGACCGGCTGGAAGCGACCATCTCCATGGGCCTTGATCACGCTTTCGCGCGCACCCGTCAGGATCAATGCCTCGGTCGGTATCTTGAGCACACCGCGCTTCGCGCCGCCATGGATGACGACGTTCGCGAACATATTCGGCTTGAGTACCATGCCAGGGTTGTCGAACACCAAACGCACTCGCAGGGTACGCGCCTTGGGATCCAGTGCGGGATAGAGATAGTCCACTTTTCCTTCCCAGATCCGCCCCGGCCGGGCCGGCAGCCGGATCTCGGCCGCCAGTCCGGGGCCGAGCCAGTCGATCTGGTGCTCGAAGACATCGACCAGCACCCAGACGCGGCTCAGATCCGCGATGGTGAACATGGCGCTGGACTCGGTCACGTACATGCCTTCGCGGGCCATCATGTCAGTGACCACCCCGTCGATCGGTGCCAGGACCGGCACGGTCAGACGGGTCTCGCGACGTTGTTCGATCTCGCGGATGATGTTCTCGGGCACCTCCAGAAGCCGGAGGATGTTACGCGCCTTGTCGAGCCTGACCTGGGAGACGCCCGTCGGCTGCGGGTCGAGCGCGAGCAGAAAGTCGACCTGGGCTGACAGGATCGAGGGTGCATAGAGCTGGGCCAGTTCCTGCCCGGCCTTGACCGGCTCGCCCTCAGCCCTCAGCCCGAGCGCCTCGACGAAGCCCGCGGCCCTTGGGTGCACATGAGCCAAGCGGGTCTCATCATAGTCCACCCGCCCCAGGGTGCGGATGGACCGCCAGAGTGTGCCTCGCTCGACCAGGGCGGTGCGCACACCGAGGTTGTGCACGACCGCGGAACTGAGGCGTACTTCGGGGTACGCGCCCTGCGCGGGATCCAAGGTCTTCTGCACCAGATCCATGCCACAGATCGGACAAGTCCCGGGCGCGTCCCGGACGATCTGCGGGTGCATCGGACAGACATACTTGGGATCCAGATGCTTGAGCGCATGCTCCATGGGCGTGTCTTGCATGGCGGTGGCCAAAGGCTCGCTTGGCCTGCCGTCCGCAGTCGACCCATTGCCGCATGCCGGCAGCAGAATGGCAGAGATCAGCAGAAAGGTCAGCGTCAGAAGGAGGGCGGGATGCCGCCCATGCGCGACCGGACGCAAGCAGATCGCGGAGTCAAACATGGTCATCACCTCCGGCAACCCCCAGGAGGGTCGCCAAACGACTCGAGGATGGAGGGAGTTGCGGGATCGCCAACTCCCCACGGGCCGACGCCAGTCAGCTCAGGCAGCGAGAGGTTCGGGAGGCGGTGCAGTCTGCTCGGGGAAGAAGCGATAATAGGTGGGTGCCGGCCGCCCCGCGTGATCCGCGACGGGTTCGGCCCGAAGCAAGGGCGTGGGTACCGGCAAACCCTGGACCACACCGATCGCGGCCGTCAGTGCGCACTTGGTACAGAGGGGCGAATCGCCGCCCTCCAGGGGCGCTGATTCGCTCCCTTGCTGGACATGCATCGCACAGGCCTTGCCCTCGAGGCTGGGTGGCGTGTGCTTGCAGGCGAGAAAATGGACCGCGAGGGTCTGTCCCTGGAAGGCACAGAGACAGAGGAACAGGACGGCTCTGACGATGGGGCGGGGAGTTAACATGTCCTGAGGATGATGGCGACACTTGGTCGAGTTCCAAGGCGATTGCCGGAAATGTTCATACCAGATGGCGCCGGATTGAGGCTCGCCTTCAAGGAGCGCCACCAGGAGCATAGCCGGGCGATGTGACTGGTGGTGCGACACCGAAGGCGGGCGTCAAGACAAGTCAGATGGTATGAACATTGACAGAAATCGCCCAAGCGCACCCACCAAAGGGATCTCGGCCCGGAAGCCGGAAACCCGGGCTCGGGTATCTCCGGCCCGGAGAACCCCTCTCTTCGAGTCAGGCTGCTCGCCCCTCTGCCAGGCACAACACGACAGCGAGGCAGCGCCCAACGCTGTCAATGCCGGTGCAAACCCGGCAATGAGCGAGCAGCAGGTCCGGGGTCTCGGTTGCTTGCGCTGATGCCTCACCGCCCGCGCAGCGGCGCCATGTGCATCAACCAAGCCGGCATCGGCTGCTGCATCGGGGCCGCAGGGGCCGCAGCCGGGGCGGTCGGCTCCGCTTCGGGGACCGCTGCGGATTCGGGGCCGGCGCCAATCGCTGCCGTCTCGACAGGCTCGGGGTCAGACGGACCAGCCGCCGGGGCCTCGGCAACCTCGGCCGTCTCCGGCGTCGCCGTCATCTCGGTCTCGGCAGAGGTCTCCGCGACCGCGGGAGCCGGCTCCTCCGAGGCCGCAGCTGCGGGAATCGCCGACTCGTCCGCGGCAATCGGCGCCGGGTCCGCGGCCTCGGCCGCCGGGGCCACCTGAGGGGCGACCTCTGCTGGGGCCCCTGCCGACGTCTCAGTCGACTGGACTTCCGCTTGCTGCTCCGGCGCTTCGGCCACTTCCGGCTCAGAGGCAGTCGTCTCCTCGGCCGCGTCGGACTCGGCAGCCACCGACTCGGTCGCAGCTGGTTCGGCCACAGCTGGTTCGGCAGTGGTTGCTTCGGCAACGGCCGGCTCGGTGGCAGCTGCTTCGGCAGCGGTTGCCTCGTCAGCGGCCGGCTCGGTGGCAGCTGCTTCGGCAGTGGTCGCTTCGGCAGCGGCCGGCTCGGTCGCGGCTGGTTCAGCCGCCGCCGGAGCGGGCGGAGAAGCCAGGTTGACCTTTCCAAGCGGTGCAAGATTTGCCGCCACCTCGGCGCGGCTCAGCGGTGCCCCTTCACCGGCCAGGATTCCGCTCGAAAAGCCATAGATGGCCCCCGCCAGCATGAGGATGCCAACCCCCCCGACGATGATCGGCGTGTCGTCTTCAGCCCCCAGGATCTGTCTCAGTTGCGTGAGTCCGGGCACTTCTTTCTTCATCGAGCTAATCCTCGTAGTCGGATCCAGTGACAGAATCGGTCGTTCTCGTTCGAACCTTCTTAGGCTGCCTGAACAGACCCACTGGTTCAAGGGAGAACAACCGAGTGTCATTTACGCCGTCGCTTTCCTGGCGGCCCAGGTGACGCTCAAACACCAGGCAGGTGAAAGGGCACAGGCTCAGCCGTCGGCCGCCCCGATCCGCTCGCCCCAGGTCCGGGCGGACGCGATGACCTCCGTCGGGTCCAGCCGCGTGGACACGCCATCGCGGATGACGTGCTGCCCCTGGACCCAAACCTGGCGCACCTGGTGGCGACCGGCCGCATAGACCAGCTGAGAGACCGGATGGTAGATGGGTTGGGTATGGGAGTCCCCAAGATCCAGCGCCACGAGATCGGCCGACTTGCCTGGCTCGAGCGAGCCGATCTCTCCTTCCAGCCCGAGCGCACGGGCACCGTTGATGGTTGCCATCCGCAAGGCCGCAGCGGCCGGGACGACGGCGGCGGAGCCCGCTACACCCTTTCCAAGCAAGGCGGCGGTGCGCATCTCGCCCAGCAGGTTCAGGTCGTTGTTGCTGGCGGCCCCATCGGTCCCGAGCCCGACGTTGACGCCAGCATCCAGCAGCTTCGCCACGGGACAGAAACCGCTCGCGAGCTTGAGGTTGGATTCTGGACAGTGCACGACGTGAGCCCCCGCTTGGGCCAGCCGCTCGATCTCGGGATCCTCGAGCTGAGTCATATGAATGGACACCAGAGCCGGCCCAACCAGCCCTAGGCGGTCCAGGCGCCCGAGCGGTCTCTCGCCATGATCGCGGAGCGACTGCACCACCTCGTCATGGGTCTCGTGGAGATGGACGTGGATCGGCACCTCCAGCTCGTCCGCAAGCACTCGGATCCGCTCGAAGGGGGCATCGGAGACCGCATAGGGTGAATGGGGCGCAAAGGCGACCCGAATCAGAGGGTGTTCGCGATACCGGTCGTGCAAGGCCAAGCCCTTGGCAATGTAGTCGTCGGCCGTATCCGCGTAACCCGTCGGGAAATCCACGACGATCATCCCGATCACGCCGCGCATCCCGGCCTCCGCGGTGACCTGGGCGGTGACCTCCGGATAGAAGTACATGTCGTTGTAGCAGGTCACACCGCCGCGCAACATCTCCAGGACGGCCAGCCGGGTGCCATCGCCGACGAAACTGGGATCGATCCAACGCTTCTCCGTCGGCCAGATATGCTGGTGGAGCCAGGTCATGAGCGGAAGGTCGTCGGCCAAGCCGCGCATCAGGGTCATGGCGGCATGCGTATGCGCATTGACCAGACCCGGGATGAGCAGATGGCCGGGCAGCTCGATGACCCGCTGGGCCTGGATCGAGCGACGCGCCTCCTGGGATGGCATCAGGGCACGGATACGTCCGTCGGCGATCGCGACTGCATGGTCGTCCAGCTGCCGATCCTCGGGGTCCACGGGCAGCACCCACTGAGCATGAATCAAGAGCTCGGCTTGCATCGTCGGGTCCTTTGGCTGGGGCATCAAATCAGAGACAATGCCGGGAACCATGCCACAAGGGCCGCCTCATGAAAACCGAGATTCCCACGATTCCGACCCCCGACGACGCCGTTCTCTGGCACGACGAGCGTCTGTACCTGGCCGATCAACGTCTTCTGCCTGAGCGCGCCGAGTTCCTCCCGTTGGATCAGGCCCCGGCCGTCGCAGATGCGATCCGGGCCATGGTGGTCCGTGGCGCCCCAGCCATCGGGGTCGCCGCCGCCTATGGCGTGGTCCTGGCGGCCCGCGCCGCCCACGCCGCGGCCGGCGCTGGATGGAAGGCCGCGATCGAGCCGGATCTCGAACGATTGGCGGACTCGCGACCCACGGCCGTCAACCTCTTCTGGGCGATCCGGCGCATGCGCACTCGGATCGAGGAGCTGGACAGGAGCGACCCGACCTCCGCGCTCTTGAGCGAGGCCAGGAGCATCCATGACGAGGATCGAGCGGCGAACCGCCGCATCGGCGAGCTGGGGGCCGAACTCATCGAGGGCCCGACCGACATCATGACACACTGTAACGCCGGAGCCCTCGCCACTGGCGGTTACGGCACTGCGCTGGGCGTCGTGCGCAGTGCCTTCGCGGCCGGCAAGGTGCGGCGTGTGTTCGCCGACGAAACCCGCCCCTGGATGCAGGGTTCCCGTCTGACGGCCTGGGAGCTGATGCAGGACGGGATTCCGGTCACCCTGCAAGCGGACGGCGCTGCGGCGAGCCTCATGGCCACCGGCACGGTCGGATGGGTCATCGTGGGCTCGGATCGGATCGCCGGCAACGGCGACGTGGCGAACAAGATCGGGACCTATGGGCTGGCGGTCCTCGCCAAGTTTCACGGCATCAAGTTCATGGTCGCAGCGCCGACCTCCACCCTGGACATGCAGATCGCCTCCGGCGCCGAGATCCCGATCGAGGAGCGCGATCCCGACGAGCTGCTGGGGTGCGGCGGTCGGCGCCTGGCACCGACCGACTGCGTCGCTCGCAATCCAGTCTTCGACGTGACCCCGGCCGCGCTCGTGGACGCGATCGTGACCGAGCGTGGCGTGGTACGGAACCCGACGCCCGAGAAGATGCGGGGGCTTTTGGCGGCAACCGGCGAGATGAACGGCCTCTGATGGAAAGAGCCGGTCGTAGAGATCCCCCTCGACTGACCGGCCCCATTGAATCATGGCGCAGGATCTCGCCATTCTGAAACGACGATGGCATGGTAGGGAAGCGGTGAGATTGCCGTCATGGTAGTATTGATCGGCTAGGAAGACGCAGACCCGCCCCCCCACAAGCAGGGGCCGCGCGGCACGCTTACCGTCGGTTCATCAAGCCCATGCCCGATTTCGCCAGAGAAGTCCATCCCATCAATCTCGAGGACGAGATGCGCCAGTCCTACCTGGATTACGCCATGAGCGTGATCGTCGGACGGGCGCTTCCAGATGTCCGTGACGGACTCAAACCCGTCCATCGACGGGTGCTCTTCTCCATGCACGAGCAGGGCAATGCCTGGAACCGCCCCTATCGCAAGTCGGCACGCGTGGTTGGCGATGTGATGGGTAAGTATCACCCCCATGGCGACGTCGCCATCTACGACACCATGGTGCGTATGGCGCAACGCTTCTCGATGCGCTATCTGCTGGTGGACGGACAGGGCAACTTCGGGTCGGTGGACGGCGACCCCCCGGCGGCCATGCGTTATACCGAGGTGCGCATGATGCGCATCGCCGATACCCTCCTGGACGATCTCGACAAGGACACCGTCGACTTCGTCCCCAATTACGACAACACCGAGCAGGAACCCTCGGTCTTGCCCGCCCGTTTCCCGAACCTGCTGGTCAACGGGTCCTCGGGTATCGCGGTCGGCATGGCGACCAATATCCCGCCTCACAACCTGCGCGAAATCATCAACGCCTGTTTGGCCATCATCGATAACCCGTTGATTGGGATCGATGAGCTCATGGAGCAGGTCCCGGGACCCGACTTCCCGACTGCCGGTTTGATCAATGGGGTGCGAGGCATTCGTGAGGCCTATCGGACGGGACGCGGTCGTTGCGTCATGCGGGCCCGGACCTTCAACGAGGTGCAGAAACGCAGCGGACGCGAGGCGATCATCGTCACCGAGATCCCGTACCAGGTCAACAAGTCGCGGCTACTGGAGCGCATCGCCGAGCTGGTCAAGGAGAAGCGGATCGAGGGGATCGCCCAGGATGGGCTGCGCGACGAGTCGGATAAGGATGGGATGCGCATCGTCATCGAGCTCAAACGCGACGCGCACCCCGAGGTCCTGCTGAACAACCTCTTCCAGCACACCCAGATGCAGCAGGTGTTCGGCATCAACATGGTCGCCCTCGTGGATGGCCAGCCGCTCACACTCAATCTCAAGCAGGTCCTGGAGTATTTCCTCCGCCACCGCCGGGACGTGGTGACACGGCGGACACTCTACGAACTGCGACGAGCGCGCGACCGGGCCCATGTGCTGGAAGGTTATGCGATCGCCTTGGCCAATATCGATGAGGTGATCGCGACCATCAAGGCATCCGCGAGCCCCGGCGAGGCCAAGGAACGCCTGATGGCGCGCGCCTGGGCACCCGGCGCGGTGACGGGAATGCTGGCACGCGCCGGCGCCGAGCGCACGCGCCCGGAGGACCTCGAGGGCGAGTTTGGGCTCACCGAGCAGGGCTATCGACTGAGCGAGCGCCAGGCCAAGGCGATCCTGGATCTGCAGCTGCATCGGCTCACCGGCCTGGAGCAGGAGAAGATCCTCAAGGAGTTCGAGGAGATCCTCGAGAAGATCGCCGCCCTGCTCCAGATCCTGTCCGACCCCGACCGCCTGATGGAGGTGATTCGCGAGGAGCTGGTCGTCATTCGCGATCAGTACGGGGACGATCGTCGAACCGAGATCCAGATCGATCATACCGACCTGACCCTGGAGGACCTGATCGCCCCGGAAGACGTGGTGGTCACCTTCTCGCACCAGGGTTATGTGAAGGCCCAGCCGATCAGCGACTATCAGGCCCAGAAGCGCGGCGGCAAGGGCAAGAGTGCCACCTCCTTCCGCGAGGAGGACTTCATCGACCGCATCTTCGTCGCCAACTCGCACGACACGGTCCTTTGCTTCTCCAGTCGCGGTCGCGTCTACTGGCTCAAGGTCTACGAGCTGCCGCAGGCCGGACGGGGTGCACGGGGGCGGCCGATGGTGAATCTTTTGCCGCTCGAGCCGGGCGAGCGCATCAATGCACTTCTGCCGGTCCGAGATTACGAGGAAGGCTACTTCGTCTTCATGGCCACCAGTGCCGGAACGGTCAAGAAGACACCACTGCGCGACTTCTCGCGCCCGCTCTCGCGGGGCATCATCGCCATCGATCTGCACGAGGACGAGTTCCTCATCGGTGTCGCGGTGACGGATGGCAATCAGGACTTGATGCTCTTCACCTCTGCTGGCAAGGCAGTGCGCTTCTGCGAGGACCAGGTGCGCGCCATGGGGCGGACCGCCCACGGCGTGCGCGGCGTCCAGCTCAAGGAAGGCCAGCGCGTCATCTCTCTGGTGGTGCCGGAGCCGGGAACGGTGCTCAGCGTGACCGAGAACGGCTATGGCAAGCGGACCCGAGTCGAGGAGTTCCCAACCAAGGGACGGGGGACCCAGGGGGTCATCGGCATCGCGACCTCCGAACGCAACGGCGCTCAGGTGGGCGCGGTCCTGGTTCGACCCGGCGAAGAGATCATGCTGATCACCGAGGGCGGCAATCTGATTCGCACCTCGGTGGACGGGATCCCGGTCGTGGGCCGCAACGCCCAGGGCGTGAAGCTCATCAATCTGGGTGAAGGCGAACGACTGGTCTTCGTCGAAAGGATCGTGGCCCTGGATGGCGACAAGGAGAACGGCGAAGACGAGGGCGGTGTCCCCGGAGGCCAGGATGAGGATTCGGACGGGGGTATGGATCCCGACCTCGATGCCTCCGATCGCGAATATTGATTCCCGACTGGCCTCAAAGACCATCGCGGTGCTCCACCCGCCGAGGACGGGCGTAGTGCACTGCTTGGCCGCGGCCTCGCCCTTTCGCTGAGGAGAGGGCCGACTTTCACGGCAAACACTAACCTGCGGGGGAATGTGACCATGGCTCGCGTCTACAACTTCAGCGCCGGTCCGGCGATGCTGCCAGAGCCGGTGTTGCGCCAGGCCCAAGAGGAGATGCTCGACTGGCAGGGCAGCGGCATGTGCGTGGCGGAGATGAGCCATCGTGGCAAGGAGTTCATGTCCATCGCCGCCCAAGCCGAGTCGGACCTGCGCGAGCTGCTGGGTGTCCCCGCCGACTACAAGGTCCTCTTCATGCAGGGCGGCGCCTCCAGCCAGTTCGCGGCTGTGCCCATGAATCTGCTGCATGGCGGCGGCGATGCCGATTATCTGATGACGGGGTCCTGGTCCAAGAAGGCGATCGCCGAGGCGCGTCGCTATTGCACCGTCAAGGTCGCCGCGACCACCGAGGATGGGAACTTCACCCGTGCCCCTGCCCAGGAGGAGCTCCAGCTGAGCGATGGTGCGGCCTATCTCCACTACACCCCGAACGAGACCATTCAGGGTGTCGAGTTCCCCTATCTCCCCGAGACCGGCGACAAGCCACTGGTCGCCGACATGTCCTCGACTCTCTTGTCGCGCCCCATCGATCTCTCTCGCTTTGGATTGATTTACGCCGGTGCCCAGAAGAACATTGGCCCGGCCGGGCTCACCATCGTGATCATCCGGGAGGATCTGATGGGGCAGGCGATCACTGGGACGCCGACCATGTTCGACTACAAGGTCCAGGCCGACAACGGTTCCATGTACAACACGCCGCCGACCTACGGCTGGTATCTGGCAGGCCTGGTCTTCCAATGGCTCAAGGCCAAAGGCGGACTCGCCGCCATGGCCAAGATCAACGAGCGCAAGGCGAAACGTCTGTACGACACCATCGATGCCTCGGGCTTCTATCGCAACCCGGTGGACCCGGGATCGCGCTCCTGGATGAATGTGCCCTTCACCCTGGCCGATTCGGACCTCGACGAGACCTTCCTCGAGGAGGCGAAGACCGCCGGCCTGACGACCCTGAAAGGACACCGCTCGGTCGGTGGTATGCGTGCGAGCATTTACAATGCCATGCCAGAGGAAGGGGTCGAGGCGCTCGTGACCTTCATGCAGGCGTTCGAGAGCAGGTACGGCTAGGATCCTGTTCTTGGCCGCAGATCGACCAAGGACCGCAGGCGCTCTCAGGCCGGGTCGCGGCCTGCCTGTCCCTGCGGCTCGTTCTTCTTTCGCTGGGATTTACGCATCATGTTCAAGATCCAGACGCTGAACAACATCTCCGTGGCCGGATTGGAGCGCCTACCACGTGACCTCTACGAGGTGGCCTCGGAGATGGCCTGCCCGGATGCCATCCTGGTACGCTCGGCCAAGATGCACGACATGGAGATCGCGTCCAAGGTGAAGGCGATCGGTCGCGCCGGTGCCGGGACCAACAATGTACCCGTGTCTGACATGACGGCGCGCGGCGTCGCCGTTTTCAATGCCCCGGGCGCCAATGCCAATGCCGTCAAGGAGCTGGTCATCGCCGGCATGCTGATCGCCGCGCGTAACATCGCCCAGGCCTGGCAGTTCGCGCGCGGACTCGAGGGAGACGACGCCGCCATCAACGAGGCGGTCGAGGCGGGCAAGAAGCAGTTCGCCGGCTTCGAGCTTCCCGGTCGCACCCTCGGGGTCGTCGGACTCGGGGCGATCGGGGTCGAGGTCGCCAATGCGGCGCGCGCCCTGGGAATGCAGGTGGTTGGATACGATCCAAGCATTACGGTCCGTCGAGCCTGGCAGCTCGAGAGCGACGTCCAAGCGGCCTTGAGCGTCGACGACCTGCTCTCGCGCTCGGATTTCGTCACCTTCCATGTGCCGCTGAACGAACAGACCCAGCATATGGTCAACGCCGAGCGCATCCGTGCACTCCCCAAGGATGCCGTGCTGCTGAATTTCTCCCGCCAGGGTATCATCGACGACCAGGCCGTGGTCGATGCCCTGGACCAGCGGCTCCTCTACGCCTATTGTTGCGATTTCCCGACCAATCTATTGAAGGATCACCCACGGGTCGTCGCGCTGCCGCATCTGGGCGCCTCCACCAAGGAGGCCGAGGACAATTGCGCCATCATGGTGGCGGAGCAGATCCGAGACTATCTGGAGAACGGCAACGTGACCAACTCGGTCAACTTCCCGGCGATCAATCTTCCGCGCAACGGCGGTCTACGTCTGGCCATCGTCAACAGCAATGTGCCGAACATGGTGGGCCAAATCTCGACCGACCTCGCGAATGCCGGATTGAACATCATCGACATGCTCAACCGATCCCGTGGGGAGGTCGCGGTGACCCTGATCGACGTCGACCAGCACTGTCCGGAGGAGACCCTTGCCCAGATCCGAGGCATCGATGGAGTCCTCTCGGTGCGCTGCCTCGGCGACTGAAGCGGACCCGCTGACGATGGCCAAGGGCAGCAGCGATGACGAACTCGAGGGGGTGCGCAGCCAAATCGACGCCATTGATCTGGAGTTGCTGCGACTGATCAGCGCGCGTGCGCGCTGCGCCCAGACGATCGCCCAGATCAAGACCGACACGGATGGCAGTTCGGCTCAATTCTATCGCCCGGAACGCGAGGTCGCGGTCCTGCGCCGGATCAAAGACGCCAACCCGGGACCGCTGGACAGCGAAGAGGTAGCCCGCCTCTTTCGTGAGATCATGTCCGCCTGCCTGGCCCTGGAGCGGCCGCTCCGAGCGGCCTTTCTCGGACCTGAGGGGACCTTTACCCAGGCCGCGGCCATCAAGCACTTCGGGCATGCGGTGGTGACCAAGGCGTTGGCGACCATCGACGAGATCTTTCGCGAGGTCGAAGCCGGGTCTTGTGATTTCGGTGTGGTGCCCGTCGAGAACTCGACCGAGGGGGTGGTGAGCCATACCCTGGATCTCTTCATGGCCTCGCCGCTTCGCATCACTGGCGAGGTCTGTCTGCGCATCCATCACCATCTGATGAGCCGGGCCGCCGAACTGGGCGCCATCCGGATCCTCTATTCGCACCAGCAGTCCTTGGCGCAATGCCGCGGCTGGCTCGACCGTTATCTGCCCGGTGCCGAGCGCGTCTGCGTCGGCAGCAACGCCGAGGCGGCGCGACTGGCCGCCAGAGAGGCTGGAGCCGCCGCGGTGGCCGGGATCCAGGCCGCGGAGATCTACGACCTGAAGGTGCTTGCCGAGCGGATCGAAGATGAACCCTGCAATACGACGCGGTTCCTGGTGATCGGCAAGCTCGACTCGCCGCCCAGCGGTCGGGACAAGACGAGCCTGCTCCTCTCGTGTCGCAATCAGGCCGGCGCCTTGCATGCCCTGCTCTCGCCCCTGGCGTCGCATGGCATCAGCATGACCCGGATCGAATCGCGTCCCTCACGCCGAGGGGTCTGGGACTATGTCTTCTTCGTCGACATCATGGGCCACCGAGAAGACCCGGCGGTTGCGACGGCACTGCGTCACCTGGAGGAGGAGTCGCTCTTGTTCAAGATCCTCGGCTCCTATCCGGTGGCCGTTCTCTAGACGCCATGGAAGATTCAAGCTTTTCCTCGTCGGACATGCGTCGGCGCAACGAATTTCAATCTCAACGATCCTGTGACACCTCATGAGCCAAGCTGACAACCCCTTTTCGGCCCTTGCCGCCCCCTGGGTCAACTCGCTCATGCCCTATGTGCCGGGCAAACCCGTCTCGGAGCTGCAACGCGAGCTCGGTCTTCAAGAGGCAGTGAAGCTGGCCTCCAACGAGAATCCAATGGGTCCGGGGCCCAAGGCGCGCGGGGCGATCGTGGCCCTCAGCGGCGAGCTCGGCCGCTATCCGGATGGCGGCGGTTTCGATCTGCGTCGGATCCTCGCCGACTACCACATCGTCTCGCCGACCGCCATCACCATCGGCAATGGTTCCAACGACGTGCTGGATCTGGTGGCGCGCGTCTTTCTGCAGCCGGGTGCGGAGTCGGTCTTCTCCGAGCACGCCTTCGCCGTCTACCCGATCGCGACCCAATCCGTTGGTGCCACGGCACGGATTGCGCCGGCGCGCGACCATGGCCACGACCTGGAGGCCATGTCCCGGCTGGTCACAGACAAGACCCGCGTGGTCTGGATCGCCAATCCGAACAATCCCACCGGCACCTGGCTACCGGCGGGGCCGCTGAAGGCCTTTATCGGCTCCCTGCCGCGGACCTCTGTCGTGGTGGTCGATGAGGCCTATACCGAGTATGTCTCCGAGCCGGACTATCCGGACGCGACCCATTGGATCGAGACCTTCCCGAATCTCATCGTGACCCGCACCTTCTCCAAGGTTCACGGGCTCGCCGCGCTGCGGGTCGGCTACAGCATCAGCGACCCGCGGATCGCGGAGCTACTCAACCGGGTGCGACAGCCTTTCAATGTTAATGCGCTGGCCCAGGCGGCGGCGATCGCCGCGATCTCGGACCGCGAGCATGTGCGGGCCTCCGTGGAGCTGAATCGAGCCGGACTGCTCCAGCTGACTGGCGCCTTCGAGCAGATGGGCCTGGATTATGTCCCTTCGGTGGGGAACTTCGTGCTGCTCGATCTCGGCCGCCCGGTCGGCCCCATCAAGGACGCCTTGCTGCGACTCGGCATCATCGTGCGTCCGGTCGCCAACTATGGCTTGCCGCATCACCTGCGGATCAGCGTGGGTCTCGAAGAGGAGAATCGACGCCTCCTGACGGCACTCGAAGACGCGCTGGCGACATGATCGAGCGCTTGGCTGTCATCGGGGTCGGCCTGATCGGCGGCTCGCTGGCGCGTGCCTTGCGTGCAGCCGATGCGGTGGGGACCATCGTCGGCTGTGGTCGTGCCCGAGCGAATCTCGAGCGGGCGCGCGAGCTCGGCGTCATCGACGAGCTGACCCATGACCCGGCCGTCGCGGTGAGGGACGCCGACCTGATCTTCCTCGCCGTGCCCTTGGGCGCGATGCGAGGCATCTTCCAGGCCATCCGGGATCAGATGCATCCGGATGCCGTCTTGACCGATGGAGGCAGCGTCAAGTGCAGTGTGATCGAAGACGCCAAGGCCGCCTTCGGCCGTATACCCCAGCGCCTGGTGCCGGGCCATCCGATCGCCGGAACCGAGCATAGCGGGGTCGAGGCGTCGCGCGCCGACCTCTATGAAGATCGCCGGGTCATTCTGACGCCCCTCGCGGAAACCGACGCGACCGCGCTGACCGGCGTCAAGGTCATGTGGGAGACCTGTGGTGCGGAGGTGACCTGCATGTCGGTGGACCATCATGACGAGGTGCTCGCCGCCACCAGCCATCTCCCCCACATGCTCGCCTATGGGCTCGTCGATGCCCTCGCCCGCATGCGTGAGAACGACGAGATCTTCCGCTATGCCGCCGGCGGCTTTCGCGATTTCACCCGCATCGCCTCCAGCAGTCCGGTGATGTGGCGCGACATCTGCGTCGCCAACCGCGAGGCCTTGAGCACCATGCTTGCCCGTTTCGGTGTGGAGATGACGGAGCTTGCCGACAGCATCCGCCGTGGCGACGCCGATCACCTGTTGGAGATCTTCGAGCGCGCCAAGGCCGCCCGCGACCGTTATGTCGACCGGTTCGAATTGTTGCGCTGAGGCCCGTGTTATTCTTCTCTCCAATCCTCTGACGCGAAAGCGAATGCTGTTCACCGTCATCGCCAGGCGCAAGAACAAATGGACGAAGGGTTTCAAACGTTCGATGACTATCTCGCGATTCTGAAACGCCGCAAGTGGCAGCTGATCCTGCCTGCGGTGTCTCTGTCGCTCCTGGCCCTGCTCGCCGCCCTCTTGATCCCGCCGGCCTATCGGTCCTCGGCCACCATCTTGATCGAACGCCAGGAGATTCCTTCGGATCTGGTTCGCACGACTGTGACCAGTTATGCCGACCAACGCATCCAGGTCATCAGTCAGCGCGTCATGACGACCAGCAATCTGAGCGCCTTGATCGAGCGCTACGACCTCTATCCGAACATCCGTCGCAAGGAGAGCATCAATGCCGCGGTCGAAGAGATGCGCGAGCGGATCAAGCTCGACATGATCAGCGCGGATGTCCTGGATCCGCAAAGCGGGCGCGCCCAGGAGGCGACCATCGCCTTTTCGCTCTCCTTCGAAAACAGATCACCGACCCTGGCCCAAAAGGTCACGAGCGACCTGGTCTCGCTCTTTCTCAATGAGAATCTCGAGCGGCGAACCGCCGCGGCCAACGAGGCAACGGCCTTTCTGCAGACCGAGGCCAACCGATTGGGTCAGGAGATCAGCACCCTCGAGGCGCGTCTGGCCGCCTTCAAAGAGGAGCACAGCGATAATCTGCCGGAGCTGATGTCGCTCAACCGCGAGCTCATGCTGCGCACCGAGGAGCGGCTCCGCGACAACGCCCAGTCCCTGCGAACGCTCGAGCAGCAGGCACTCTATCTGGAGTCGGAACTGGCGCAGCTGAGTCCCACCTTGGGCGGTGGTGGGGGCGTCCTTCAGCCGAATGCCCTCGAAGCACGTCTCGAAGAGCTTCAGGCCCAGTATGTACGGGTCAAGGAGCGCTACTCGCCCCAACACCCCGATCGCATCCAGTTGAAGCGAGAGATCGCGGAGCTCCAGAGGCTCGTCGGCACCTCCGGCGCGACCACGCTCCGCAACCGGTTGACCGATCTGAGGGCAGAGCTCGCGGCACTGCGCAAGCGCTATTCGGATGATCACCCAGACGTGGTCAGACTGAAGCGCAGCCTCGCAGCCACCGAGACCCAGCTGGCTCGGGCCGGGCGGTTCAACGAGAGCGACCTCGGGCTCACCGAGGCCGTGTCCAATCCGGCCTACGTGCAACTGCGCGCGCGTTTGGAGGCGACGAAGATCGAGATCGAATCGCTCAAACAGGCGCGGCTCGAGCTCGAACAGGAGCTCACCGCGTTCGAGTCGCGCGTCACGGAGGCGCCGAAGATCGAGCAGGAGTATCGGGCACTGACCCGCGATTATGACAACGCCATGCGCAAGTACCAGGAGGTGCGAGACAAGGGACTGCAGGCCGAATTGGCCCAGTCGCTCGAGCGCGACCGCAAAGGCGAGCGCTTCTCGCTCATCGAGCCCCCTCTGGTCCCCGAGAAGCCTTACAAGCCCAACCGGCTCGCGATCATGATGCTCGGCTTGATCCTGTCGGTCGCCGGTGGCGTCGGGAACCTGGCGTTACGGGAGAGTCTGGACAAGGGGCTCTACGGCACACGTGCCATCCAGGCCGCCGCAGCCAAGACGCCTTTGCTCGCGGTGATCCCCTATATCGAGACCCAGGCCGATCGCCGACGCCGCGTCAGACGCCTTCTGTTCTTTGGTGGCACCGGCCTCATGCTCCTGGCCGCCGGGGCCGCGCTAGTACACTTTCTGATCATGCCGCTCGACGTCCTCTGGTTCGCGTTGATGCGCAAGCTGGATGCCGCGATGCCCCTCCTCTTCCAACCCCATCAATAGGTTGCCTCTTTATGGAACGCCTGAAGAAAGCCATGGAGCGCGCCCGAGTAGAACGGGAGGCCGCGCTCGGCACCACCGCGGGAAGACCGGCAGCGGACAGCTCGAAGGTGCGTCTCATCAAGCGTCAGACGCGCAAGCCATTGGCCGACGTCAAGGTCGATTACACCAGGACAACGACGGTGTCGGTCGACGCGGCGGGCCTGCGAGAACAACGCATCATCCTCGCCGAGGCTGCCGAACCCATTGCAGACGCCTACAAGGTCCTGCGCACCCATGTCCTGCAGAGGATGCGGGCGAATGAATGGAGGACCCTCGCCGTGACCAGCCCGGGGGTCGGGAACGGCAAGACGCTGACCTCGATCAACCTTGCGACCAGCCTCGCACGCGAGGTGAATCAGACCGTCCTCTTGGTCGATCTGGATCTGAAGCGCCCCTCGCTCGGACGCTATTTCGTCACCGGCCGTGGATTGGGGATCAGCGATTATGTGACCAACGGCGCCGAGTTGGCCGACCTGCTGATCCACCCGGGGATCGAGCGGCTGGTGATTCTGCCGGGCAACCAGGCCTTCACCCATTCCTCGGAGATCCTGTCTTCGCCCCGGATGACCCAACTGGTCGAAGAGCTCAAGGGCCGCTATGAAGACCGTCTCATCCTCTTCGACATGCCACCGCTCTTTGCTGGAGACGATGTCATCGCCTTCCTCCCCTATGTCGACGCCGTGATGCTCGTGGTCGAGGACGGCAAGGTCACGCAGGAAGAGCTGCAGCAGGCGCAACAGCTCCTCGGCAAGAAGAGCATGGGGATCGCTGTCAACAAGGCGGAGACCGCGGGCTCCTCGGTCGGCTATTACTGATCGACTCAGGCGATTGCCGGAGATTCTCATGCCAGATGGCGCCGGATTGGCGTCTGCTTTCAAGGAGCGCCAGCAGGAGCATCGCCGGGCGATGTGAGTAATGATTCAGAAACAACCTACACACCGTAGGTTGGGCAAAGCGGAGCGTGCCCAACAAGGGCGGCTCAAGTTGCACCACTTGTTTCTGAATC
>JANQGF010000115.1 GCA_028277465.1 Chromatiaceae bacterium | reverse complement strand
TAATGATTCAGAAACAACCTACACACCGTAGGTTGGGCAAAGCGGAGCGTGCCCAACAAGGGCGGCTCAAGTTGTACCACTTGTTTCTGAATCGTTCCTTAGGGGGGGATCGCATCGGCAGACGAGGGCAACATGCGTTTCGTCACCAAGCTTCTCTTATTGTTCACGGGAGTGCTGGGTCTGGCGATCCTCGGCCCCTTGTTGGCCCTCTGGGGAACCCAGGAGGTCCGTTACAATCTGGCGCGCACCGACCTCGCCCACCGCTCTTACGAGGCGCATCTCTCGCTCTCCAACCATACCTATCAGCTATTCAAACAGTTCGGCGATGCCATGACCATCGGGGATCGCGACCAGGGCGAACTGGAGCGGGAGCTGCTCGCGGCCATGCGCCGGGACATCGTCACCATCCGGGAGACCATTGCGGCAGAGATCCAGCTGGTCGGTGAGGAAGAGATCGAGGAGTTGAATCACCTGGCGAAGATCGAGAATCAGATCGCCACGCTGCTCGATGAGTATCAGACTGTTCTGGACAGGGGCTATGAGATCACCTTCAAAGATGAGTGGGAGCGCCTGTCCAGCATCCTCGACGAGAAGGTCGACCGGGATTTCAGACGCCTGATCCAGGAGGCACTGGACGAGGAGCTCGAGGAGCTGGCCAAGCAGAAGGAGCTGACTCGGTCGAGACTGCGGCTGCATCGGTCTCTCACCCTGCTGGCCGCGCTGTTCGCCTCGATCGTCGCGGGCGTGGCGCTCTGGTGGCTGATCCGCGACCTCAAGGAGCCGGTCGGTCGACTCATCGCAGGTGCCGAGGCGCTGGCCCGTGGTGATCGTGGCCATCGGATCGAGGCGGTCGGCGGTCGCGAGCTGGAAGGGGTCGCCCTTGCCTTCAACCGGATGGCCGATGAGATCGCGGCCCGCGAGCAGGGGTTGGAGGCCTCCAATCAACGACTGGAGCAGGCGGTCTCCGAACGCACGGCCGAGCTCGAGCGGCTACTGGCGACCCTCCAGTCCGCAGAGGCGGGCCGCAAGCGCCTGCTGGCCGATGTCAGTCACGAGCTGCGGACCCCCCTGACCATCATCCGCGGCGAGGCCGACATCGCACTGCGCGGGGGCGACAAGACCCCGGCCGAATACCGCCAAGCCTTGGAGAAATCGCGCGACGCCGCCAAGCACACGGCTCGGCTGGTCGACGATCTGCTCTTCATCGCCCGGCGTGAGGCGGGCGAGGTCCGGTTGAAGATCAAGGAGCTGGACCTGGCGACCCTCTTGCCCAAGGTGATCGAGGAGTGCCGGAGTCTGCTCGACGGGCGCGGTGGATCCGTCGTCTTTCGCAGCGAGCTGGATCTCGCCAACCTGCGCGCCGATCCCGACCGCCTGCGTCAGGTGCTGATCATCCTGTTGGACAACGCACGACGCTATGGTGGTGGTCGCGTCGAGGTCCGGCTGGACCCCGACCCTGGCGGTTACAGGATCGCCGTCAGCGACGATGGCCCGGGCTTGAGTGCCGAGGATCTGTCGCAAGTCTTCAACCGCTTCTTCAGGGGTAGCAATGCCGCGCAGGGCTATGGACAGGGCACGGGTCTGGGGTTGCCGGTGGCGAAGGCGATCCTGGAGGCACATGGTGGCGACATCGCCATCGAGAGCGAGCCCGGCCATGGCGTGACCGTGACCCTCTTCCTACCGGCCCGACCGCGACTGGAGCTGGTGTCATGAACCTCCTTCTGGTCGAAGACGAGACGCGGGTCGCCGATTTCATCCGACGCGGCCTGAAGGCGGAAGGCTGGGTGGTGAGCGTCGCAACCGACGGGGAGACGGCCTTGGCCATGGCCGCCGCGGAGACCTTCGACGTCATCCTGCTCGATATCATGCTGCCGGGCATGAGCGGCCAGACGGTGTGCCGCCGTTTGCGGATGAAGAAGGACCTGACGCCAGTACTGATGCTGACCGCGCTCGGGGATGTCGAGGATCGCGTCGCGGGACTTCGCATGGGTGCGGACGACTATCTGGTCAAGCCCTTCGATTTCGACGAGTTGCTGGCCCGCATCGATGCGCTGGTCCGCCGTGCCGCCGGATTCCAGGATCGTGAGACTGAACCGCACTTGCTGAGCTCGGGCTCACTCAGCTTCGATACCCGATCGTTGGAGGTCCGGTGTGCAGGTCAGTTGATCGACCTTACTCCCAAGGAGCGCGACATCCTCAAGCTGTTCCTATCGAATCCGGGCAAGATCTTCTCCCGCGAGCGCATCCTCAACAGCGTCTGGAATCTCAACGAGGATCCCCAGACCAATGTCGTCGACGTCTATATCGGCCGGCTGAGGAGAAAGCTGGGTCCCGGCGGCGAGCCGATCGAGACGGTCCGCGGTGCCGGTTATCGCTATCGGACGCGCGGCGAGCCCTGATACCAAGTAACGGGCCGTTGGTCTTGGGTGCAAGCGCGCCGATCCATTGCCCCTTCGACGCCGAGTCGCGGGGGGCCTCGATCATCGGTTGGTCCAAGCACCTCGTTGGTGGGAGCGGAGCCCCGCCGCGAAGAGCGCGCGGTCGCGGCGGGGCGCCGCTCCCACCGGCAGGGCCTCTTCGCGTCGCACTGGCAAAGCCGGTGGCTTACAAGGGTGAAGTGAGTCTCGGAATGGGGCTCAATCCTCGGATGGTGTCTTCGAAGCGACCG
>JANQGF010000023.1 GCA_028277465.1 Chromatiaceae bacterium | reverse complement strand
TTGCTCTTGAGCATTCCGCCGAAGTTCAGTGTGGCGATGGTGGTGGGCTATCTGAAGGGTAAATCGGCGATCCAGATTCACCGTCAAGTGTTCAGTGTAAAGAAAGGCTTCACGAACAAGCTTGGTCTAGGGGGGGCTGTTCCACGGTAACACGCGGCTTTAGGCGATTTCCTGGAAAGACTTTACCCGAGAGATCGACCGGTCGAGGTTGGGTTGAGCCCAACAGGCGCCGCGTTGGGGTTCGTTCCTCACCCCAACCTACGGGTTACGGGTAGGGTCTTTTCCGGAGATCACCTTAAGACCAGGAGAGATTGCCATGAAGGGGCTCGGTCCCCGAGGCTGGTTCGCGACTGCGGCCCGTCGAGTCGTAACCGAAGTCGTAGAGCAGTTCGCGGGTCTCCTCGTCCGGCTCATGTAGCAGCTTCAGGTCGCTCGCCTTCCATCGTCCGATATTGCGCGAGGGCGAGACGAGCTGGCCGGCGGACTCGACGAGTTGGCCACTTGCCTCGAGCCCCAAGAAGTCGAACAGCCGAACCAGCGTTTCTCTCGGCCTGCGACAGAGCCTTTCGTAGTTGAGTAGGAAATAGTTCGAGCCGAGATACGTCCTGCCATTGGATCTCGCGATCTGGTTCCCGAGGGTCCAGAGCTTGAGCTGAGTGGCGACGCGGTCCCTCTCGCAGTCGGGATCGTCGAGAAGAAAGGCGCCATATTTGCACAGCAGGTTGGTATTGTCGGACAGCGCCATGTCGCGCCCATCCCGGACGACATGGATGAACTTCATCTCGGGATGAATCCGCGAGAGGAAGGGGATGATCCACATGTTCCTGGGGTTCTTCCAACCCCACCGGGCATCTGGATTCGGCATTCCCCAGCGATGCGCGACCATGAGCCGTGAGAGCTCCTCCATCAACTGTCCCTCTCCCGCTTCGTGGTTCACCAGGTGCGAGAAGTGGCGCTGCAGGAAGTAGCGAGAGGCCATGGCATCCTGAGTCACAGGATTGACCCAGGCGCCCATCCAGAAACCGCAGAGCCGCAGGATTCTGGGCAAGACACGGGTACCAGACCCGCCCATCGCGCCAATGATCACGGGCGGAACCGAAGGGAGGCCCCGATGTGTTGTCAGGAAAGGCAACACGGTCGCGCGAAACAGATGGAAACGCATGTTCGCCGGCGAACAACGATTACAGCTCTTTAACCCTGTCACAATGGGGACTCCCGGAGATCTGACTGGCGTGGTTGGAAGCTCATGGCTTCCCTTTGATGTAGGTGGCCGTCGTGCGGGCGAAGGTCTCGTAAATCTGCGGGAGCCTCAGATTGCGTCGGCTCAAGGCCTCTTGATGAATGGCCACCACATACTGGCGATTCATTACCATCGGCAGTTCGATGCCTCGGAGGCCTTGCTCCAGCAGGGTTTCCGCCATGGCCGCGGCGACCTCACCCTGCTCGAAGGGTGAGGCACCGACCGCGATGGCCGCGCCGTCTTCGACGTTGAAGACGTTCACACCGATGACCGGAATCGCCGAGTTGGCTTCGGTCCAGTGCATGATCTCTGCGGGTGGGGGAGGGGAGGGATCGCCCCCGGATCGCGGCAGCTTACGGTAGTTGGCGATCAGCAGATAGTCGCTCTCCGGTTCGTGCAGGCCCTTTACATGCTGCTTCCAGCGCTGGTAATCCTGCGCCACGAAGGTGCCACCGAACCGGATTGGAGACCAGTCGAATGCCTCGACGAAGGCCCGGTCGCGCTGCATCGAGGGCGAGGGGTCCATCAGATAACGAATGGAGGGTCGAGGATTTGGCCGGGGTTTCTCGCGCTCCAGCGTCAGGATCAGCTCTTTCACGGCTTGCCAAGGCTTGCGCTCGAAGATCCCGGTGACATTCTGGACGTCCTGGTAGCCATAGGGCTCGATACTCCCGTTGACGCCGGCAAAGACGATATTCATACGTGGATGATCGGTGTAGTGCATGGCGGCCAGCTTCTGCGCCAGATCGTCCACCGCGATCAGCACCCCGGGATCGAATTGCTCGATGGCACGCCGCGCAACGATCCCGGCATAACGCAGTGATTCCTTGTCGGAGAGCTTCTTGGTGTTCATGTAATGCCTGGTGACCGAATAATCGGTCCAGCGTTTGGCAACCCGTTCGATGCCCTCATCGACGTCGCGCGTCCAGGGGTAATCGGGATCATAACTGTGCAGGATCATGACCCTTGGCTTGGCCGCATTGAAGACGACCGCCGTGACCAGGACGGCGAAGACGAAGAGGATGCTGAGCACCCGACTCGACCCCGTACTCGTCATAACACCCCGATCCGCTGCCAGAAGGGAATGGAGAGATAGATGGCAACCAACTTGAAGAAGAGGAGCGTGGCGTGGAAGAGCTGAACCTGGCGCTCCCTGCGATCGACCTCTTTGGTAATTCTGTCGAACAAGAAGATATAGGGCGACTGATACGGAAAGAAGGCGGTCTCGGCAATGATCAGGATGATGAATCCGACGACCCAGGGGGCGATGCCGGCATTGCTTGCAATGGGGATCAGGGCCGCTGAGAAGATGACGATGGCCTGGTTGAGTGGCACCAAGAGACGCACGATCAAGAGTGCGACGGACAAGGCCAGGACGAACAATGGAAAATCCTGGCGCATATAGCTGCCCAGCCAGGATAAGCGAGACATGATGAGATCGTCGATCTCGAGATAGTTCATGGTCGCTAGAATACCGATCAGACTCGCCAAGAGGCTGAGGAAGGCCCAATCGATCTTGCCGATGAAATCGTTTCTCGACAGCACGCCCAAATAGAGCAGTAGGCACAAGACGGCAAAGGCGACGTAATGAATCTCGATGCGATGCAAGGGTGCGCTGACGATACCAAGGGCCAAGAGCAGGACGCCGAACAAGGCGGTACGCTCCGTCTCCGTCATGGGGCCCAGCTGGTCGAGCGCTTGCTGGAGACGCGCCTTCGGAATGTCCACCTTCATGTAAGAACGGCGAAAGAAGATGCCCGAAACCAGAAAGTAGAAGACCAAGAGGGCCAGGCTGGTGAGGGAGGCGGCATAGGCCCAGAACAAGAAATGGAATGCCTGCTGTTCCTGGGGTGGCAGCAACGCGTAGATCATGAGATTGGCTGGGGCCGCGGTCAGGAACCAAGGTGCCAGATAATGGATGGAATCGAGCCCGGTGGTGTAGAGCATGGTCGAGGCCGAGCGCCGCGTCTTGTCGTCCCAGCCTTCGGCGATGTGGTTGACAATGGGGCCCACGATCGTCGCGCGTCCCACGATGGTGGGTACCGTCGGCGTGAACAAGAGCCCGGTCATGAAGACTGCGACCTGATGAGCGAAGGTGTTGGCCGGCAGGTGCGTGAGCAGCATCAGCGTGTAACGCCGTGTCAGACCCGACTCCACCACGACGACGCCGAGCCCGAGGATGCTGAAGGCGAGGAGAAATCCGCTGGACGAGAAGCCTGAGAGCACGATCTCCTCGGGGGCCAGGCCGAACAGCAAGAGCGCGAGCATTGCCATCAATGCCGGTATGAAATCGGCCAGCAGCGAGAAGGCCCACATCAGCAAGGCGGTCACCGCGATCGCCGTGAAGAGTGCGATCTGGCGATCGGCTCCATCGCCGATCAGATAGCCGAAGGTGAGCGCAGGCGCGAAGATCACGGCAAGCCAGGCGAGCCATTGGGGTAGCTTCCATCTCATGCGTGGTGCCGAACCCTTAGGCGATTTCTGTCAATGTTCATACCATCTGACTTGTCTTGACGCCCGCCTTCGGTGTCGCACCACCAGTCGCATAGCCCGGCTATGCTCCTGGTGGCGCTCCTTGAAGGCGAGCCTCAATCCGGCGCCATCTGGTATAAACATTTCCGGCAATCGCCTTAGTGGAGACGGATGGAGAGCACCGTGATGTCATCGGATTGCCCGGCCCCCTTCGCGAAGGCTCCAACGTCGTCGATCAGGGTGCGGGTCAGCCGCTCGGCGCTCATCTGCGAGCTCTCTCGCAGCAATCGTTCGAGACGGGCCTCACCATAGAGCTCATTGGTGCTGTTCATGGCCTCGGTGATACCGTCGGTGTAGAGAACCAGACCGTCCCCGGGCTGCAACTGGATGGATTGGACCTGATAGGGCGCATCCTCGAACACGCCGACCACCATGGCGGTCTCCAGGGGTAGAGGGTCGACCACCCCATCCTTGGTGATCAGATAAGGCGGATTGTGGCCACCGTTGGCGTAATACAGCAATCGAGTCTTGCGCTCGAGCACGGCGAGAAACAGGGTGACGAACATACACTGCTCGTTCTCTCGGGCCAGCTCGGCGTTGACCTTGCGCAAGATCTTGTGCGGGAAGCGGCTGCGCTCGGCGTCGGAACGGATCAAGGTCTTTGCCATGGCCATGAAGAGTGCGGCGGGCACCCCCTTGTCCGACACATCGCCGACCGTCAGGCACAAATGATCATCGTCGATGGCGAAGACGTCGTAGAGGTCGCCACCGACCTCTCTCGCCGGGATGAGATCCGCGTGGATCTCGACATTGAAGGGCTCTGCGACCGGAGCGAAGTCATGCGGAAGCATGCTGAGCTGAATCTTGCGGGCCGTCTCCAGTGACTCCTGAATCTTATTCTTCTCGAGGGTCTCCAGTGCCATCGAGGTATTGTTGGTGAGGATCTCCAACAGGTCTCGGTCCATCTCATCGAACCGTCGTTTGCCTTTGAGATAGATGACATTGCCAGGGATGCTCTTGCTCTTGAACAGGGCCACGCATTCCTGTCCCTTGACCATGGAACGCCCGGTCTCGAGTGATTCACAAATCAGTGCCTGAGGTGATGGATCATCCGACCTGGTGGTTCCCTGGGTCAGCGCGGTCAGCTGTGCACTGTCGCAAGAGGGGAAGTCGCCCGCGTAGTTGAACAGCTCGACGCGATTGATCGCCTTGTTCAGGAAGATGACACGATGGAGGGTCTCGAACACGCGTTCCTTGATCGCGCTGGTCGAGCCAAGCTCGAGCATGGCGCTCATGGCAGAGATGATGTCCTGCAGACCCTTCTGCGCCCGCTGGCGTTTTCGGATATTGAACAAGAGAACCAGGATGAAGGCGAGCAGAAGGGAAATGGTCGCCACGACCGACCAGATCAGGGTCTTGTACTTGTAGTAGAAGGTCTCGGGCTCGTTGACGATCAGGCTCCCCTGTGGGAGCTTATTGAGAGGAATGCCGAAGCGTCGCAGCTGGACATAGTCGAACATGTAATAGTTGGGGCTCTGCATGACGATCGGGATTTCAGCGGCCTCTTCGCCGGCGAGTATCCGCTTCGCCAGCTCGGCTGCGACCTGTCCTTGATAATAAGAGCTCTTCATTCGTCCGCCCAAGACCCCCTTGCCTAGCATATAGTCCACCTGTCCGTACAAGGGCACGGCCGAGCGCTCCGAGATGAGTGGGATCACCTCCCAAGGGGTAAAGGACCTTCCGGCGGCATCGCGGAAGAAGGTCAGATAGAAGACGACCTCGTCCTCGTCCAGGTGCGCGACCTCCTCTTCGATCTGCTCGATGGTCAATTGGGTCAAGAACCGAATCTGAAACTGGTCCTCATGCTGCTCGATCGCGGATTGAAACTCTTGCCGGATCATTCGGCCAGCCGTCAATTCGTCGGCGATGAGGTTAATGCGCCGGGTCTGTGGCTGGAGTCGTCGGATCAGGTCCAGATTGGACAGGAAATCGGCCTGCTCATTGACGCCCGTCACCTGGGTCAAGCCTTCGATCTCCGAGGGGTGAAAATTGTTGATCCCGCAGAAGACGATCGGTGTGTCGGGAAACAGCCGCGCGCCATAATCGCGGAGAAACTTCAAGGCATCGTCGTCAGTAGCGATGATGATGTCGAACCGCGTGTTACGGTATTTGTTCGCGTAGAGCGCTTCGAGCAGTCTGAAATGCTCGTCCGTGTTGATCAGCTTGGTATCCATGTACTCCAGATGCAGGACGAGGTGCGGGTCATCGGCGAAGGCGTCCTCGATGGCCCGAACCTCGTTGTCGGTCCAGGAATACCCTTTGTTGTAGGAATTCAGTACAAGCACGCGACGGTTGTTCGGATCGGTGATCTCCTGACGCATCGCCTTCGCGTGACGCTCGAGGTACGACTGGCGTCCCTCGTCGCCCGATTGCGCAAGGGCGCCGGTCGCGCAACAGAGCGAGAGGAGCAAGAGCCTCGCACACAGATGGATCAGCTGAGCAACGAATGGGTCGCGCTGGTCTGCCATGGACTTCATGCTCGGGGTCGCCTTTTTGTTTCGGGAGTTTCGGCGGCCGACTGGGCGACTGCCGGCGGATTCCGGAGCGAGTCCGAAACCTCGGCGAGGCACAACCACACGGAGGTCGCATGGTTCGTGAGGACACAATCGATCGCTCACCTGCTCGGGATGACCGACACGGGTCGCAACATGATACCGATATGGAGGCCAGGGGTTTGAGGAACTCGTCCCTCTCCGGGATCCAAGCCCGGGTGGGGGATGGGGTTCGGGTTGTATTTTCGAGTCTGCGACTTTAGCCTCCCGCTGCCGGGGCGCTTGGCCTCGGCAACCGAAAGGGCGATCGGCCGCCGTTTCACGGCTCAATGGATCCACAGTCTCATGTCTGGTACCGCCAACTCTCGTCTCGCGACCGATGGACGGCCTTCGCTCTCGGTCGTGATCCCCATGTACCGGGAGCTCGAGAATGTCGAGCCCCTGGTGGCCCGGGTGCACCAGGGGCTCGCTCACTACCCAGGCGACTGGGAGCTGATCTGCGTCGACGACGGCAGCCGCGACGGCACTGGGGAGCGGCTCCGAGAGGTCGCCGCGCGAAGTGGCAAGCACGTGCGGGTGATTCGGCTCAGACGCAACTTCGGTCAGACCGCGGCGATGCAGGCTGGATTCGACGTCGCCCGGGGCGAGCTGATCGCGACCCTGGACGGCGACCTGCAGAATGATCCGGCGGACATCCCGCGCATGGTCGAGGAGCTTCTGCAACGGGACCTGGATCTCCTGCAGGGCTGGCGGCGACGCCGACAGGATGCGCTCCTCCTGCGAAAGCTGCCCTCGCGGATCGCCAACGCGCTCATCGGTCGGGTCACCGGGGTGGCGCTGCATGATTATGGCTGCAGCCTGAAGGTCTATCGTGCCGAGGTGATCAAGGAGGTGACACTCCTCGGCGAGATGCACCGCTTCATCCCGGTCTGGGTGGCCAGCGTGACTGCACCCGAGCGGGTCGGCGAGACCGAGGTGGGACACCAGGCACGCCAGTTCGGCACCTCCAAGTACGGGATCTCGCGGACCTTCCGCGTGCTCCTGGATCTGCTGGCGGCCTTCTTCTTTCTGCGTTTCGGATCGCGTCCCGGCCATTTCTTCGGCTCGATCGGGATCCTGTTCGGCCTCGTAGGCGGCCTGATGATGACCCATCTCCTCTGGGTCAAGTTCTGGTTGGATCAGGATATCGGGAGTCGTCCCCTCTTGTTCGTCTCGATTCTCTTCCTCGTCGCCTCGGTCCAGTTCTTGACCACCGGGGTGTTGGCGGAGCTGCTCATGCGCACCTTCTATGCCTCTGGCGAGCACACGCATCACCGCATCCGCTGGCAGTCCGATCCACGAGCGGCGGGTTGGCGGCGTCCAGAATGAGGCTGCAAGCGATGGCTCGCCACCCGGGCATTGCGGAGGGGCGGCTCGGTTGGGTGCAACGCCTCACGACCTCGCCCTGGCTGCTGGCGCTGGTGGTCGCCCTGAGCTTCTTCTGGCAGCTGGGCGCCGTGCCGCTCTACGACCTCGACGAGGGCGCCTTCACCGAGGCGACCCGGGAGATGCTGGCCAGCGGCAACTACATCACCCCGCACAAGGACGGCGAACCCCGTTATGACAAGCCGGTCCTCATCTATTGGCTGCAGGCGGCCTCGGCCCGCTTGTTCGGGCTCGACGAGTTCGCATTGCGGCTGCCCTCGGCCTTGGCCGCCACGCTCTGGGTCTTGGCGCTCTGGTCCTTCGTGCGTGCGCGACTCGATGCGCCGACCGCCACCGTCGCCGCATTGGTCATGGCCTTGTCGCTTCAGGTCTCGCTCATCGCGAAGGCGGCGGTGGCCGACGCGCTGCTGAACCTCTTCATCTCGCTGGCCTTCTTCGAGATCTACCGCTACTACCTGGATCCCGAGCCTGCGACCAATCGCCGCTTCGTGCTCCGCGCCTATCTCTGGATGGCGTTGGGCTTCCTCACCAAGGGGCCGGTCGCGGTCTTCTTTCCAGTGCTGGTCAGCTTGCTCTTCTTCCTCTCCGCAGGCGGACTGGACCGCTGGCTCAGGGCAGCCTTCGCCCCGCTCGGCTGGCTGGTCTTTCTGCTGGTCGCGGGTCCCTGGTACCTCGCTGTCTATCTGGACGACGGTGCCGGTTTCTTCCGGAGCTTCTTTCTGGAGCACAACGCCGGGCGCTTCGGTGGGGCCATGCATGGGCATGCTGGTTTCCCTGGCTACTATCTGGTCATGCTGCCTCTGATCCTGCTCCCCTTTACCGGTTGGTTTCTGAGCCTGTACAAAGGCCTGCACACGGCCTGGTCGGATCCGCTGGATCGCTTCCTCTGGATCTGGTTCGCCCTGGTCTTCGTCTTCTTCTCTTTCTCCGGGACCCAGTTGCCACACTATCTGCTGTATGGCTCGGTGCCGCTCTTCGTCCTCATGGCACGGTACCGTCACTGCTTGACCAACTCCTGGCTCGCCTTCGCGCCGCCCCTGCTATTCTTCGGTGTGCTGTTGGCGCTGCCCTGGATCCTCGAGCTCGCGGCCTCGATGGCGGACCGGACCCACGAGATCGCGCTCTTCCGGGAAGGGCGTCTGCTGCTCGACTGGGACTATGGGATCGCCGTTCTCGTGGGTTCGGCGACGCTCATCGCCTTGCTGCGCTGGTCGAGCCCGCCGCTGTGGCAACGCCTGGTCCTGGCGGGAGTGGTTCAGACGCTGGTGGTCTATGGTGTCCTGGTCCCGACGCTGTTCCAGGTCATGCAGGCACCGGTCAAGGAGGCGGCCCTCCGCGCCAAGGCGCTCGGCCTGCCGACGGTCGTCTACCGGACCTCCATGCCGAGCTTCAGCGTCTATCGGAATGCCATCACGCCGAGTCGCCCGCCCAATGCCGGGGATCTGGTCTTCCTGCGGATCGACAAGCTGGAACCGCTGGCGCGGGATTATCCCGCCCTGGATCAGGTCTTGGTCTACCAGCGCGGCGCGGTCGCACTCGTGAAGATGCAGCCGCGGGATTGATCGATCGATTGGGGTGGCGCCATGTCTGTTGGTTGGTTCGCTTTTCTGCGTCTCGATTGGCACGATCGACTGACGGCCGGCGCGAAACGGACACCCTTGCATTCGCCAAGCGGCGACCTCTGGCTCGGGCGCTGGGTCTGGGTCTGCCTGATCATCGCTCTGAGCCTCTATCTGGCCTGCGGCTATCACGCCGGCTTCGCCCGCCTGAACGCCTTGGCGGCGTCCTACCCGGACTGGTTCTGGCAGTGTGTCACCGCCCTGGGCGACGAGCGGGTCGCTTTCGCCCTCACGCTCTTCTTTTCGCTTCGGTTTCCTCGGGTCTTCTGGTCCCTGGTGTTGGCCGCCTTGATCGCGACCGCCTACAGCCGCGGTCTCAAAGAGCTGTTCGACGCGGCCCGGCCGCCAGCCGTCCTCGCCGCCGACGCCTTCCATCTCATCGGACCGGGTCATCAGCGCGCCAGCTTTCCCTCGGGCCACAGCGTGACCGCTGCAGTCTTCTTCGGCGTCCTCCTCTACCATGCCCGGTTGGTCGAGTGGCGTCTGCTCTTTCTGCTGCTCGCGGTCCTGGTGGGCTCGAGCCGGGTGGCGGTGGGCGTGCATTGGCCGGTCGACGTGGCGGCCGGACTCATGGGTGGTGCATTGGCGGCCTGGGTCGGCACACGCCTCGCGGCCCGTTGGGCCGGTCCCGCGACTCATGTTCCACTCCATCTCGCGATCGTGACCCTGGCCGGCTTGATGGCGGTTGGCTTGCTGTATGAGGATGGCGGTTATCCGCTGGCCGCACCCATGCTCCAGGCGCTCGGTCTCGCGGCGCTCGCGAGCGGTCTGGTTCAATATCTGATGTGGCCGCTGATGCGCTACCGGCGGGAGTGTCGGCATTCGGGGCAGGGTGGCTGATGGGGACCTTGACGTGAAGCGAGAATCGCGATTTCTCTGGAGTCTATCGGATGAGTGAGATCAATATTGGCGTCGCCGGTGCCGGCGGGCGCATGGGCCGCACCCTGGTGCAGGCCGTCACGGAGACCGACGGAATGAAGCTGGGTGCGGCAAGCGAGCGCACCAACAGCTCACTGCTCGGCGCCGATGCCGGCGAGCTTGCCGGCGTCGGGCGATTGGGCGTGCCACTGGTGTCTGATCTGTCCGGGGTACTCGGCGAGTTCGAGGTGTTGATCGACTTCACGACGCCGGCGGCGACCATGGCGCATCTCGCGGTCTGTCGGGGCGCCGGAAAGCGCATGGTGATCGGGACCACTGGCCTGGATTCGATGCAGCGCGTGGCGGTTGCCGATGCGGGTGAGGCGATCGGCGTCGTCTTCGCCCCCAATATGAGCATGGGCGTGAATCTCTGTTTGAGGCTTCTGGAGATCGCGGCCCGAGCGCTCGGCGACGAGGTGGATATCGAGATCATCGAGGCGCACCACAGACACAAGGTCGATGCCCCCTCGGGGACGGCACTGCGCATGGGCGAGGTGATCGCCGCGGCACTCGGGCGAGATCTCGGGTCGGTCGCAGTCTATGGCAGGGAAGGGCAGACGGGCCCGCGTGAGCGCAGCACCATCGGCTTCGAGACCATCCGCGCCGGCGACGTGGTTGGCGAGCACAGCGTCTGGTTCGCCGGCGCTGGTGAGCGGGTGGAGATTGCGCACAAGGCGTCGAGCCGCATGACCTTCGCCCGGGGCGCAGTGCGTGCCGCGACCTGGATCGCCGAGCGCGAACCAGGCCTGTTCGACATGCAGGACGTCCTGGGCTTGCGGACCCCCTGACTGGGGGATCGAACTCGGGGCAATCACTCCTGACAGGAGTAGCCGTGGGCGATCAGCCCCTCCTCCAGGTCGTCGGCGACGATTGGGTGCGAGAGGAGATAGGCGGCAGCACGCAAGGAATAATCGCCAATGGCGTCATCCACGGCTTGCTCCCATTCGTCCAGGCTATAGTCGCCGCGTCCGAGCCACATGAGCGCCACCAACTCGGCGCGCTGACGCTGGCTCATCTCACCGATCGCCCCGGTCATTTCACGCAAACTGTAGTCCTGGCTGTGATCGGCGAGGACCTGCAGCGCCCAATCCTCTGACGGACTGCCGGGCGTATCCGGCAAGACCACCTCCTCCTTGGCATGGAACTCCCGGGCCTTGGCGATGATGTAGCACATGGTCTCGAGTTTGATGTGGAGCATGATCCTGAATCTCCTGGCCAGCTGCGCTAGGCGCGGTTCAAGATCTTACTACGATTCCCGCGGCCTCCGGGCTTGGCCTGGGTCGACGTCGGCGAGTCTCCCGAAATGTGTCAGAGTGCTGCGGCAATGGATCGTTTCAATCGGTCGGCCATCCCCCCATCTCATCGAAGTCATCGTCTTGATTGAGACCGAAGCGGATGAAGCCTTGGATCGTCTCGAGCTTGAGCGTGACGCTGTTCGTCCTCCTGTGGGTTACCCTGACTCGGGAGAGCGGCGAGTGGGTGAAGGCTCCGAATCCCTCACTCGAGACCCTGATCGATCTGGATGCAGATGGCTTTTCGCCGGTGGTCGGGGCGTGGGAGCCTAGGTTTCCAGCCGACCATGGCGCTCATCCGACCTTTCGCAGCGAGCTCTGGAATCTGTTCGGCTGGCTCCTGGACCGGCAGGGACGGAGTTATGTCTTTCAGGTCAACCTCACGCGTCTGGCCCTTCGGGCCGAGGCCGCCGAACGTGCGTCCGCTTGGGCGACCAACCAGCTCTTTCGAGGCCATCTCGCCTTGATTCTACCGGGGGTCGCGTCGGTCCTCGCCGAAGAACGCTTGAATCGCGGTGCCTTGGGGTTGGCTGGTCTATCTTCGGAGCCGGTGCGGATCTGGCTTGAAGACTGGTCCCTCTCGGCACCGGTGGACAGCGACGGGCTCTTGCTCGAGATCGCCAGCGATCGAACCGGGCTCAGCTTGACGTTGAACCCGATCAAACCGAGCGCCACGAGCAATGACTTGGAGCTCTTTGGCCAAGGCCCAGGCAGCCCCGGATTCCATCTCTATCTGATACCCCGGCTGGCCGTTCAGGGCGACCTGAGACTGGATGGGACCCAGGTCCAGGTTCAGGGCACCGCCTGGCTCGATCATGCTTGGGGCGCGATCTCCGGTGCTCCGGGTCAGCTCGCCCTGAGTCGCTTCGCGGTACAGCTGGATGACGGCCGGGATCTGATGTGTCTCGAGCTGCGTCGTCGGGACGGGAGCGGCAGACCCATTCCAAGCTGCGCCCTGATCGGGTCGGATGGACGGGTCCAGGCGTTCGGGAGACGCGAGATTCGATTGGAGCCGGTCGACGAGTGGCGCAGCCCGGCCACCGGAGCGCGCTATCCCCTGTCCTGGCGATTGGCGCTCCAACCGGTCGGGCTCGAGCTCTCACTCGAGCCCTTGCTGGAGGATCAGGAGCTGGATCCGGCCCTGCGGCTTTGGAGCGGCGCGGTCGAGGTCAAGGGGCGAGAGGGCGAAGCGCAGCTCAGTGGACGAGGCTGGGTCGAACTCACTGGTTTGACCAGATCAGGTGCCAACGAGCTGTGATGGAGACGCGTTGAATGAGACTGACTATCCCATTTCGCCTTGGTTCGGGTCGTCGGGTTCTGGCGGGAGTCCTGGCCACTCTGGCCATTCAGACCTCAATGGTCGGCTGTGACCGCGCTCCGACCGAGACCCTGGCGATCACCAAGTCCGAGGTCGGGCGCGTGCCGGCCTCGGCGCAACGTCCAGGCGATCCGCAACAGGGCTACGATGCCTTGATCAATCGGGCGATCGTCACCTGCGGTCTGCCGTATGACGCCTATCGTCGGCGCACCGGCCCACAGTCGCCGAATCTCGATCTGCAGTTTCCGGGTCGCACCGGCCGCAACGCCGAGCTGCCTTACATGCTGACCGCCCATGTCGCCGAATCCGGGATCGAGCTGGTGACCTCCAACTGTCTGGGTTGCCACGCGGCGACCTTCGACGGCGAGCTCATCATGGGACTGGGCAACGAGTTCCTGGACCTCACGGTCGATCCACTCATTGCCGTGGAGGGGGCGGGTGCCTTCGTCGCCGAGGGTCCGGAGGCGACCGAATGGCGACGTTGGGCAGACCGCATTCGGGCAATTTCGGACTACATGATGACGGATACCATCGGCGTCAACTCGGCCAACAACCTGACATTGGCCCTGATGGCCCACCGGGATCCAGAGACCCTCGCCTGGTCCGATGAGCCGCTGATCGAGCCGCCGCCCGAGAAACCGCTGCCCGTCAGCGTGCCGCCCTGGTGGAACGTCGGTAAGAAGCGCGCGATGTTCTACAACGCAGAAGGGCGCGGCGACCAGGTGCGCTATATGATGCTGGCCTCCACGGTCTGCACCGACTCGGTGGACGAGGCCGCGGCCATCGATGCCTGGTTCGTCCATGTCCGCGCCTATCTGGCGAGCCTAGAACCACCCAGCTACCCCTATCCAATCGACCCGGACCTCGCAAACGAGGGTTACCGAGTCTTTCAGGCCAATTGCAAGAAGTGCCACGGCACCTATGGAGAAGACCCCTTCTATCCCAATAAGTTGGTCGCACTGGACAAGGTGAAGACGGACCCGCTTCTGGCCCGCAAGGGATTCAAGGAAGCGGACCGATTTCTGCACTGGTTTCAGCGATCCTTCTACGGCGAGCTGTCCCAGGCGGCTCCGGCACTCGGCTATATTGCACCACCCCTCGACGGTGTCTGGGCCACTGCACCTTACCTCCACAATGGCTCGATCCCGACCATTGCCGCCCTGCTGCAGAGCGAGTCGCGTCCGACCTATTGGGAATTCGACCGCGAGGGTGATGCCAGGCCGGCATATGATCGCAACCAGCTCGGCTGGGCCTATCGGGTCTTGCCGCATGGCAAGGCGGGCGCCACGAGCCGCAATGAGCGTTATCGCATCTATGACACGACCTCGAGCGGATACGGTAACCAGGGGCACACCTTCGGAGACGACCTGAGGACCGATGAGCGTCTTGCCTTGATCGAGTATCTCAAGACGCTGTGAAAGGCACGCGATGGCTTCCGCTCAATGCCCTTACTCCTTGCGCATCCATTCGCCCATTGGCAGTGGGTATAATCGCAGTGCAGGCGACACTCTATCGATAAAAAATAGCCAAGAGGAGCGCATTCATGCGGAAGTCTTTCGTCTCATTTCTGTTTGGTTCAGGTGTCAGTATGGCGCTGGCATTCACACCTCCCGCGATCGCAGACACCCCCGGCACGGTCCCAACGTCGGCGAGCCCGACCCAGGGGCCGGATATGGGGATCTCAGGGGTTGGCACGGGTCTCAGTCAGTTCTACACGACGACAGGCAAGATCTTTGTGTCCGTCGACGCGGCGGGATCGAACGATGCCTCTCACAGCGTCGAAGTCGAGAAGCCGAACGGTGCAGCCAAGGTGCTCAAGGCCTTCCTGCTCGCGGCAAGTCATCCCTGGGAGTATCCATACGGGACGCACATCATTGGCGATGGCGACGTGACGCTCGGCGGCAAACCGGTCAGTTGGAGGGCGGGCTATCTCAATCCCTTCCCGGGTTTCAGCTACTCCTGGCACAGTGTGTTGGCCGATGTGACCGCCATCGTCAGGCCCGTGGTCAACGCCGCCGGAGCCGGGAGGGTGCCATTCAAGATCACCGAGGTGAATACTGCGTCGGTGGATGGGGAAATCTTGGTCGTCGTCTTCAAGGACGCGGCTCAGCCCCGCAAGCAGACCATCTCGCTCCAGTTCGGTGGGTTGAAACCCACTGGTGATTACTTCTTGATCTCCCTGTCCAAGCCAATCAATCCTCAGAACCCCAAGGTGCTGTCGGATATGGGGCTGGGGATTTCTTACAGCTATCAGGCCACGGGCGATCAGTACTCGATCGTCGACGTCAATGGTCAGCGTCTGAGTACTTCCTCCGGCGGCTATGATGACGGCGCTGCCGTCAACGGTGGGCTCATGACCGTTGGCGGACTGGATGACAGCAACGCCAATCCGGCCGATCCCTATCAGTTGCCTCCCAACATGGAGACCTATGACGACGAGCTCTACTCGCTGCTGCCGTTCATGAAGAAGGGAGACACAGAGGTCAGGGTTTCGACCCGCAACCCCTCGGGGGACGACAATGTGTTCTTCGCCTATCTGCTCCTGCACGGTGAGGCCGAGGTGAACAAGGACACGGACGGCGACGCGCTTCTGGACGACTGGGAGAAGAACGGCTACGACGCTGACGGTGACGGGGTCGTCGACGTCGACCTGCCGGCCATGGGGGCGAATTACCGTCACAAGGATATCTTCGTCGAAGTGGACTGGATGAGTGATGCGTCGCACAGTCATAAGCCGACGCCAAAGGCGATCAAGGATGTGGTGAATGCCTTCCGAAATGCGCCAGTCAGCAATCCGGACGGCAAGCGAGGTATCACGCTTCACGTGGATACCGGCAAGCTGGGTGGCGGTAACTCGGTCGCCCACGACCCCGACCTGAAGCCCGTCTGGACCGAGTTCGACGCCATCAAGAACGCCAATTTCGACCCGAAGCGGGCGCGCATTTTCCACTATTGTGTCTTTGGCCATAACTACGAGAGCACCACGAGCAGTGGTCTCTCGCGGGGTATCCCAGCCAGCGACTTCCTGGTGACCTTGGGCTCCTGGGACAATGGGGTGGGCACGCGCAAGCAGCAGGCGGGTACCTTCATGCACGAGCTGGGGCACAATCTGGGACTCCGGCACGGGGGCAATGACCATGTCAACTACAAGCCCAATTTCCTGAGCATCATGAGTTACTTCTTCCAGATGGATTGGCTGCGTTACAAGAATAAAGACGGCAAGCTGGATTATTCGCGTTTCTCGCTCCACCAGCTGGATGAAGACGACCTGAACGAATCGCGGGGGTTGGACGTGAGGGGCGGTAACGACAAGGCCATCCGTAATTATGGGACGCGCTACTTCGATCCGGCGGGTACGCAGCGCGTCGTGAATCAGTCCAGGCGTCGGGTGGACTGGGACAGGGACGGCAATCCTCGAGAGCGCAGCGTCTCGGTTGACCTCAATAATGACGGTGGCTTGACCGTACTGACCGGCCAGTCGAACGAATGGAAGAACATCGTCTTCAACGGCGGCAGCATCGGTGCCGGGGAAGAACTGCCCAAGCTGAATAACCTGGTGTTCCCGGAGCTCACCCTGGAAGAGTACGAGGAGATGAAGAGCACCAGCACGATCCTGGATTGATCGGCAGTCTTCGACTGACGACTGGCAAGGCGCCAAGGGGCGGGCCCCTGGTCCACCCCTTGGCGGGGGCTGGGGGGTCCTCGAAACCGCGTCCTGCCGATGGCCAGTGATGGCTGCGCGGCTCGAGTCACTTGGAACGACGCATTTCACCCTGGACGCGGTTCAGGTCAGGAGGATCCAGGACCTGCAGCTCGCACCGCCAGCAGGTGTCTATCTCGCCTCCGCCCGACAGAACTCGTTCAAGGCCGCGAAGTCTACCCCCAGGTCCGTGTTGACGAAGGTCTGTACGCCGAGTGTTCTCGGGACGCGGCAGAGGAACCTTGGTCCTGCGCCGAGCTCGATCTCCACCGAATAGCCGAAAAGACAATCCGCACCATCCTTGCCGTCGACCGCGTAGGTCGTCGAACCGAAGGCTGCCGGGATGCGATACGCCTGTGGTGAACACCCGCGAAAGTCGATTGAGAGGGTGCTGGAAACCGGCGAGAGGGCGCGCGCGCCCACCTTGCGCCCCTGGTCCCAAACGCGCTCGGTCGTCTGAATCGGCGTTCTACAGGACCAAACACCGTCTTTCTCGCCTTTGCGATACTGCCCCTCGATCTTCTTCTGGTTGTTTGGCCCCCAGAGGACATAAGGGCCATGGCGTAAGCCAATGGCCGGCCCTTGGGTGCGGATGCAGAACTCCTCGGTGTCGGAGCTCGGAGCGGCCAGGTCCTGCCTGTGCGTCGGCTCGACCCGAAACTCGGTGCCGGGCGGACATTCAAGGGCCTCGGACAGGTTCGGCGGGTGGCCCAGGATGAGGAGATAGGCCAGAGGCCGAATGGGGTTCAACCTAGTAATGATTCAGAAACAACCTACACACCGTAGGTTGGGCAAAGCGGAGCGTGCCCAACAAGGGCGGCTCAAGTTGAACCACTTGTTTCTGAATCGTT
>JANQGF010000306.1 GCA_028277465.1 Chromatiaceae bacterium | reverse complement strand
CCAGGAGCATCGCCGGGCGATGTGACTGGTGGCGCGACACCGAAGGCGGGCGTCAAGACAAGTCAGATGGTATGAACATTGACAGAAATCGCCTTAGGTCACCGAGAGGCGTACCCCCAGGATCGGCCGCAGCAGGAGCAGCGTCAGGTTGGTGGGGCTCTGGGCGTGCGGATTATTGCGTCTGGCAGCTGCTGTACCCGCGCCTAGGCGGAGACGCCCGCTCGGGGTCGGGAACGGTTCGCGCCGCGGAGCTCCCGGTCAGCGCAGGCTCGATGGTACGAGGCCGTGGACCTTGCGGAAGGCGGCAGCGAAGTGACTGGGGTTGGCATACCCGACGGACAGCGCGGCCTGCTGGACGCTCTGCCCCTCACGCTGGATGAGTGTACGGGCGTGGTGCATGCGCCGCTCGCGTAGAAAGGCGGCGATGGTGGTCCCTGTGACGCGGCGGAACGCCACCTTGAGCGAGCACTCATTGAGGCCCACCCGCCGCGCCAGGGAGGCAATCGTGTGGTCGGCGTCAAGCTCCACGTTCAGAATGTCGATGGTTTCATCGACGGCCACCCGATGGCGGCGCGGCGGCAGCGGACCTTGCGGCTCCGCAGCCAACCCGAGCAGTGCGGCGGCGAGATCGAGGGCGTCGGACTCCATGCGCAGCCGCGACACCACCGAGTCGGGACGCTGCCCGAGCAAGGAACCGGCGGCCGCCAGGCAGTGGAGGGCGCCCTCACCGGCCAGGCGAGCAAACAAGCCACCCCGACTGGAGCGCCTGACTTCGGCACCGGGTACGGCCTCGGCATGGGCATCCAGCCAGCCCAAGGGCACGTCCAGGGAGACCGCAACTTGCGATTGCCGCTCGGGCAGCTCGTAGAGGACATCGCTGCCCATGCGCCGGCCCTCGCCTACCCAAACGCAACCGCCGTGAAGGGTCTCGGTGCCGCGATGGGTCTTGAAGCGCACGGAGCCGGACAGCAACACATAGATCCCGACGGAACTGGACTTATGCACCAAGGGTTGTCGGAAAGGGGCGTTCAGGGCATACGCGGCGCGCCCGACCGTAAGATCCGAGCCCACCTGAAACAGATCCATCCAACCGCCACCCAGGGTCGGATCGACTCGGTAGGTCGAATAGCTATGCGTCGGCATTGGTCCCGGAGCCCGGTTCTCGGTGAAAATCCCGGTTTCGCGACAGCGTTCTCGGTAGTGCTCGAGGGTGCTCGTTGCCATGGGTTCTCGGCCCGAATGTTTGCTGCTGATTACTCAGTTTCATGAAAAATAACAAGAATTCTTTCCATTCGCAACAATAGTATCAGGCACCGAGCCCCATGACCTCACCACGGGCGTTGCAATCTGTATCGCCGCGCGCTCCATCGGGAAGCTGCTCTAGCATGGAGGGGATTCTGCTCGCGACCAATGCTGCAATCCAGTAAACGCTGGGTCGCACGGATACCGATAAGCGTCACACGTTCCGATGGTTGCTACACAGCCGCGCGAGCGTGCTCTGGACGCTTGAGAGCGTCAGGGTGAAGCCCTGCTTGTGTAGGGTGAGCGCGCGGACGACATGATCTGGCGGCTGCGCTGGGGCGAGCGCTGGGTCTACGTCCATTTACTCCTCGAGTTTCAGTCGAACGTTGATCGCTTCATGGCCGTCCGGCTGTTGACCTATGTCGGACTGCTCTATCAGGATCTGGCCGCAGCCGGCGAGGTCCCGGCCGGCAGCCCGCTGCCGCCGGTCCTGCCCATCGTCCTCGACAATGGTGAGAAGCCTTGGTGGGCCAAGACCAGTCTCGATGAACTGATCGCGCCGGACCTGCCGGAGCAGCTACGCCGCTGGCAACCGCAGTTCCGCTATCTGCTGCTCGACGAGCAGCGCCTCGCCGACATCGACCTGGCCGGCCAGCGCAATATCGCCGCCGCCCTGTTCCGACTCGAGAACATGAGCAAGGGTTATCCCTGGGAGAGGCAAGGGCGTGGCAGCTCGCCTTGCGCCTCGCGACGCTCAGCCCAGCCTTCGATGTCCTTGGCGGTGACTCTCATCCGTAGACTTCATCGTGGGTCCCGATATCGAGGAGGACGATTTCCTGCTCCGTGACCTTGAGCAACAGCGTCAACCGATAGCTGTAGGTCAGGCTGACCGCCTGCGTCCCTTCCAGCTTGCCGGCGAGGGGATGCAGCTTCAGCCTGGGCTGGAAGGGGTCTTGGCTAAGATCACTCAAAGTTTCCCGGAAAGCGGGACGGAGATCGAGATGCTTACGAAGAAACTTGCGAGCACGTCGCTCGAAGTGCTGGGTCGTTACGAGCGCGAAACTCATGGCTCGTCGGCGTCGAGCGCACGCATCAGTGAATCCGCATCCGCGTAGCGGCTCGTTCGACCGGCCTCAAGATCAGCCAGCGACGCACGAAGACGCTCCCTCGCTGCTTCCTGCTGGGCCTCTTGCAGCTCGGCATAGTCGGCTTCAGTCAGCACGACATAGCTCGGGCGATTGTTCTTGATGACATGTACAGGACCCTTGTGAAGGGCTTCGTCTACGGCTGCGATTCCGCGGCGCTTGATCTCTTGGGCGGGAATGCTGTTCATGCCTGCTCCTAGTACTGAAAACAGTACTCATTCGAGCACGGCCAGAGGTGCTCGTCAAGGCCACTCCCGAAATGCCAGTACCTATTGAGGGCAATCTGGCAGCTGTGAATGTCACATGACCTAACGAGCATGCAGGAGTGGCGGCACCCCGGAAAATGAAAGATGCTGCGCGGGAGACCGTGCAGCGAGGTCGGTCAAGTGTTTGGCGACTCGATCCTGATGGCTGCAGAGCATCTTTCATATATGGTCCGCCCCGCGATGCAAGAGGAGAATCGCTGTTCAG
>JANQGF010000157.1 GCA_028277465.1 Chromatiaceae bacterium | reverse complement strand
CGATTCAGAAACAAGTGGTGCAACTTGAGCCGCCCTTGTTGGGCACGCTCCGCTTTGCCCAACCTACGGTGTGTAGGTTGTTTCTGAATCATTACTAGGAGTCCACGGCAGGCGCTCCGACTCGCCTACCAGAGCCGCCCGAGTGCGCTATTTCAAGGCCTCCGCCGCCCTGAGGTAGGAGTCGCAAGCCTCGTATTTCAGTGAGTCAGCATCCGCCCTCTTCAGACAAGCTTGGTAGCGGTCGACCAACTCCAGGCGCTCCTTCGCGACGTTCTCTTGGGCCTTGTAGGCGCGTTTCTGGGCGCGAACCGCCCCGCTTCCGCCGCAGGCGGACAGTGCGAGTGCGACGAGGACGATCAGGAACAGTTTCGACGCGCGCATGTCATGGACGACTCAGATGAAGGGGATGGCGCACCTGCCACTATAGCGGAAGCGGATACCGCATTTTCGAATCGGGTGCTCGTTTCCCAGGGGGCGACTATGCTTGAGGGGAGCTCGGGTTCGAGGAGACGCGGGTGGTCGAGCGCTTCTGATCAAGGCCCGGCGTCGACCCGACATCAGGCCGCGACGCGGTTGACGTCGACCTCGACCTGCAGCTGGTGCTCCCCGCCGCCGTAGAAGACACCACGCACGGGCGTGACGTCGTCGAAGTCCCTGCCGAGGGCGACTCGGATGTGCTGCCCCTGCGGGATCTGGTTATTGGTGGGGTCGAAATCCTGCCAACCCATCCCCGGGACATAGACGGCGATCCAGGCATGCGAGGCATCCGCACCCTGGAGCTTCATCTGTCCGGGAGGTGGGAGGGTCTCGATGTAACCGCTGACGTAGCGCGCCGGCAGCCCCAGGCCGCGCAGACAGGCCAGCACCAGGTGGGCGAAGTCCTGACAGACCCCTCTACGGTGCGCAAGTACGTCGGAGACCGGGGTCGCGACCGAGGTGAAGCTGGGATCGAATTCCAGCTCCCTGTAGATCCTGCCCATCAGGTCCTGGACCGCCTCGAGGATCGGTCGACCAAGCGGAAAGGAGGGACGGGCGAAGTCCACCGCGGCCGGCTCGTCGGGCACATAGTGAGAGTGAAGGGAGAAGATACGCGCCTCGATGCTCGCGGGCGTGCGGTCCTCGTACAGCCGCACCGGGACCTGCTCCCAAGGCGGCGAGTCGGCGAGATTGGGCAAGGGCTGCGGGCTGATCTCGACCTCGCTGGCGGCCCCGATCTCCAGTGTCCGGTGCGACTGCTGGACGCAGAAGTAGCTGACGCGGTTGCCGAAGAAATCGCTGTGTTCGCGCGAGACCGCAGGCCAGGGGTCGATCCGCAGTTGGCTCGCCAGGACCCGCTGTCCGGGTAGATCACGCGGCTTGAGGTGGGCGATATTGTGGCAGAGGGAGACCGGATCTCCGTACCTGTAACTTGTCACGTGCCTGACCTGAAATCTCATGTCGCACGTCTCTCGGGCGGTGATAGCAGGCTATGCGGTCGCTCCTCGTGGGCGAAGTAGCGGGCGGTCAGGGCGTCCGAGACCGCCGCCAGCTGCGACTGGACGCCTTCGAGCAAGGAGACGAGGGTCGCGCGCCGATCGCTCGCGCCCTCCGTGCGCACCAAGGTGTCGATCTCGGCCACCCGGACCGCCGTGAGGGCTTGCAGGACCAGCTTCTCGACCTGGGTGCATCTGCCCGCGGACTCCATCCGTGGCATCTGCCCGACCAGGCGCTCCAGGGTGGCAAGCTGATAGGCGAGCGAGCGGGGGTTCGATTCATCCTGGAACACCAGGTCCAGAAGTGCACCGACCCGCGTGCCCGCCTGATAGCGTCGGCGGTAGGTGATGAGGCTGTCGGTGATCCCGAGCACGGCCTCGATCAATAGGGTCTCTTCGGCCTCCGGACCGACCTGCGCCAGGGAGGACTTCAGCAGGGTGGCCAGGTTGCTGCCACGCTCGAGCCTGCGTCCGGTCTCCAGGAAATGCCAGCCCTCGTTGTGGGTCATGTTTTCATGGGTCAGGGCCGCGAAGGCGACCAAGGAGGTGATGAGTGGGTCGAGCTCGTCGAGTGCCTCGCTGAGCTCTCCGGGGGGGGCTCTGGTGAGCGCGAGCGAGCAGCGCTCGATGTCATTGACGACTCGCCAGGTGTCGGTGGAGAGTCGGTCACGCACCGACCAAGCCGCGTTCACCAGTGCCAGCAAGGTCTGCGGCAGACCGCCGACGCGGCCGGGATCGGAGATCAGCGACAGCATCTCGGGGGCCGGTTCGCGCAGCCGCTCCGCCGCGCCCTCGCCAACGAACCCTGGATAGGTCAGGGTCTGATGGGTGAGTGCCTCCAGCAGTGACCGGATGCAGCAGCCCGAATCGCCGAGACGCTCGGACAGCTTGAAGATGATGCCGCGCAACGACCGCACCAGACCCTCCGCGCGCTCGGCGTAGCGGCCGATCCAGAAGAGGTTGTCCGCGACACGGCTGGAGACCTCGCTCTCCAGTACCACGGCAGGTGCGGTGCGGTCGTCGCTGAGGATCAGGGTCTCCTGGCGTTCCGGCTCCGAGGCGAGGACCCAGGTGTCCTTGGCGCAGACGCCCAACTGGTTGGAGACGGAGCGCGCGCCGAGCGACTTGGCCGCTCGGCTCAAGCCACCCGGAAGCACGGTGTAACCCTCGTCCTCGCTCACCAGGAAGCTGCGCAGGACCGTGGGTCGGGGCTGGATGCTGCCGTCGATCATGGAGGGTGAGGTCGACAGCGGGATCTCGAGCCTGGCCACGTAGGCGCGCGGCGCGGCACGGATCTCCGCCGTCAGTGCCGAGAGCCGCTCGGGCGGCAACTCCGCCCCGACGAACCACTGTCCGGCGTGCGGCCCTCTGACTGGCGAGACCATCAGCGCCGCCAGATTGTCCAGAACAGACTGCAGGCTGGCCGGATCGCCGCACCAATAGGTTGGCGCACCCGCCAGCAGCAGGTCCTCGCCGAGCAGCCGTTGGGAAAGCAGGGGCAGGAAGGCAGCGAGACCCGGGTGCTCGAGCAGACCGCTACCCAGCGCATTGGCAAACACCACCTTGCCGTTACGCGTCGCCTGCACCAGGCCCGGAACGCCCAACAAGGACACTTCGGACAGCTCCAGCGGGTCGCACCAAACCGCATCGACATGGCGCAGCACGGCATGGATGGGCTCCAACCGTCCGAGGGTCCGCAGCCAGAGGGCGCCGTCGCGCACCGAGAGGTCGCCGCCCTGCACCAGGCCATAGCCCAGATAGTTCGCCAGATAGGCGTGCTCGAAGTGCGCCTCGTGCCCAGGACCCGGCGTCAGCACGGCCACCCGCGCATGCTGGTCGCGGCGGAGCGCGAGGCGACTCAGGGTACGGCGCATCGAACGGAAGAACCCGGCCACCCGATGCACGTGCGAGTCGCGAAACAGGCTCGGCAAGACGTGCGACAGCACGATGCGGTTCTCCAGCGCATAGCCGGCGCCCGAGGGACTCTCGGTGTGGTCGCGGAGCACGCACCAGCCTCCATCCGCCGTCTGGGTGAGATCCGCGGCATACTGGATGAGTGGCCGGTTGCCAGCCACCTCGATGCCATGGCAGGGGTGGAGGAATCTCGGGTCGGCGTCGATCAGGTCCGCTGGCAGGAGACCCTCGCGGATCAAGTCGCGAGGACCATAGAGGTCCAGCAACACCTGGTTCAGCAGCTCGGCGCGTTGCATGAGACCGCGCTCGAGCACGGCCCATTCGTCGCTGCGAATCAGCAGCGGGATCAGATCCAGATTCCAGGGGCGCGAGACGCCCTGGGTGTCCCCGTACAGGTTGTAGCTGACGCCATTGTCACGGATCAGACGGTCGGCTTCGCGACGGCGTTCCGCAACCCCTGCAGGCCCCAGGGTCTGGAAGGCACCCAGGAGGTACTCCCAATGCGGGAGCACTCGGCCCCGGGCATCACGCATGGCGTCGAAGCCGCCGCTGGGTATCGGCTCGACACCGGCCGGGGGAGGCGCCGTGGAGCCGCTGGCCGACAGGAGATCATGGCTCGTCATAGAGGGTCACCGCCCAGTGGGGACAACGGATTAGACCTGCTTCGGGGCGCGTGCTGCAAGCCATGCCGCCGAGACTGCCGAGAGCCGTCCCCTCAGCAACCCGGCCGGTAGCGCAGGTCCAGCGTATAGGGGTGATCCCCAGCTGGCTCCTCCGGCGGCACCTCCACGAGCCCTCCGCTGTGACCCATGGCGCGGAACCGGGCGATGCGGCGGCTCTCGGCCTCGTCGGCATTGACCGGGAAGGTCTCATAGTGGCGACCACCCGGGTGGACGACGGCGTAGGTACAACCGCCGAGGCTCACCCGATTCCAGGTATCGATGACCTCGAAGACCAGCTCCTGGTGGGCTGGAATGGTCGGGTGTAGAGCCGAGGGCGGACTCCAGGCCTTGAAGCGCACACCAGCGACGCGCTCGCCGCTGCGCCCGGTCGGCCGTAGCGGCACCTGCCGGCCATTGCAGACGAGGAGGTGACGGCCGCCGACGAGACCGCTGACCTTGACCTGCATCCGCTCGACCGAATCATCCACGAGACGCGCCGTGCCCTGGGCGGTGACCTCCTCGCCGAGCAGGTGCCAGGGCTCGATTCCGGCACGCAGCTCCAACCGAATACCATCGTCCGTGACCAGGTCGCCATAGCGAGGAAAACGGAACTCGAAGAAGGGCTCGAACCAAGCGGCCTGCAACGGATAGCCTGCCCGCTGCAGATCGCAGACGACATCCTCGAAGTCCTGCCATACGAAATGCGGTAGCAGGAATCGATCATGCAACTCGGTACCCCAGCGCACCGGCTGGCCGCGGTGGGGCTCCTTCCAGAAGCGGGCGAGCAGCGTGCGCAGCAAGAGCATCTGGGTGAGGCTCATGCGCGCATGGGGCGGCATCTCGAAGGCCCGGAACTCCACCAGGCCCTGGCGTCCCGAGGCCGAGTCCGGCGAGTAGAGCTTGTCGATACAGAACTCGGTCCGGTGGGTGTTCCCGGTGACATCGGTCAGCAGGTTGCGCAGCACCCGATCGACGAGCCAGGGTTGGGGCACCTCCCCGACGGGTATCTGTTGGAAGGCGATCTCGAGCTCGTAGAGCCGATCGTCGCGGGCCTCGTCGATCCGCGGGGCCTGGCTCGTCGGCCCGATGAAGGGACCGGAGAAGAGATAGGAGAGACTCGGGTGATGCTGCCAATAGCCGACGAGGCTCCGCAACAGATCGGGCTTGCGCAGCAGCGGGCTGTCGGCAGGCGTGGGGCCACCCAAGGTGACGTGATTGCCGCCGCCGGTCCCGGTATGCCGCCCGTCGAGCATGAACTTCTCGGTGCCGAGTCGCGCCAGGCGCGCCTCCTCATAGAGGGACAGGGTATCGGACACCATCTGGTCCCAGCTCTCGGCCGGGTGGATACTGACCTCGATGACACCAGGATCGGGCGTCACCGCCAGCTTGAGCAGACGCGAGTCGCGCGGCGGCTCGTACCCCTCGGTGATGACGGGCATCGCGAGCGCGGCGGCCGTCTCCTCGATACACTGGATCAAGTCCAGCCAGTGCTCCAGATGGGTCAATGGGGGCAGGAAGCAATAGAGCCTCCCCTCCCGGGCCTCGAGACAGACGCCAGTGCGGATGAGCTCGGGCGACACCTCTTCCGGCACATGGGGCAGCGCATCCAAGGGGAGGCGCAGCCCCATCGGGGAGTCGCCGGGAAGCAGGAACAAGCGGCCTTCCCGGAAGGTCCATTTGCCACTCGTCCAGCCACCCTCCTCGCCCGGACCCCACCAACGCAAGGGCAGCACATAGCCGACGATCCGATCCAGGCCCTGATCGAAGATGCGTGCCAAGCGCTTGCGTTCGACCGGGTCCTCGAGCCTGTTGTCGAGCGGGTCGACATTGGCCGGCAGGCGCGCCTCCCTCCACAGGTAGTACGAGGCATCCTCATAGGCCGGCTCGGCATGGTCTGGATCCACGCCCAGGCGTCCGGCGAGCTCGCGACAGAAGGACTCCGCCTCGGCCGAGCCATGGCCGTTGCCCCCTTCCTCGCGGCCGAGCAGGGAGGCATCGCGCCAGATCGGCTCACCGTCCCGCCGCCAGAAGCAGGAGAGCGCCCAGCGCGGCAGCGGCTCGCCGGGGTACCATTTGCCCTGCCCGAGGTGCAACAGACCACCCGGGGCGAAGCGTCCCTTGAGCCGCAGCAGCAGGTCTTCGGCCAAGCGCTTCTTCGTCGGACCGAGGGCCGCGACGTTCCACTCCTCGCCCTCCATGTCGTCGATCGAGACGAGGGTGGGCTCGCCTCCCATGGTCAGACGCACGTCGTTGGCGAGGAGCTCGGCGTCCACTTGATGACCCAGATCCTGGATGGCCGTCCATTGTTCCTCCGTGTAGGGCTTGGTGACCCTGGGATCCTCAAGGATGCGCCGGAGACGGTTGTGGAAATAGAGCTGGGTCTCGCATGGATCCAGGAGTCCCGTGACGGGCACGGCACTGACCGGGTCGGGGGTGCAGGCGAGTGGAATATGGCCTTCCCCTGCGAACAGGCCCGAGGTCGGATCCAGACCGATCCAGCCGGCCCCGGGCAGATAGATCTCTGCCCAGGCGTGCAAGTCCGTGAAATCCCTCGTCGGGCCGCTGGGTCCATCGAGTGATTTCACGTCGGAGGTCAACTGAACCAGATAACCGGAGACAAAGCGAGCGGCCAAACCCAAGTGGCGCAGGATCTGCACCAAGAGCCAGGCGGAGTCGCGGCAAGAGCCCCTGCCCTGCTCCAGCGTCTGCTCGCAGCTTTGAACGCCGGGCTCCATACGAATGACGTAGCCGATGTCCTGGTGCAGGGAACGATTGAGATGAACCAGGAAATCGACCACCGTCCGGGGCTCGCGGTCGATGCCCGCGATCCAGCCCCGAAGCCGCGGCCCCTCTTCTTTGACCTCGAGGTAGGGTGCCAACTCGCTCGCCAGCTGTCGGTCGTACTCGAGCGGGAAATCCCGAGCGTCGTCCTCGACGAAGAAATCGAAGGGATTGATGGCGATGATCTCGGCGACCAGGTCCACCTGCACGCTCAGTTGCCGACACTTGTGCGGAAACACCAAGCGGGCAAGATAGTTGCCGAAGGGATCCTGTTGCCAGTTGACGAAGTGTTCCTGCGGCGCGATCTTGAGTGAATAGCTGTGGATCGGGATCCGGCAATGGGGCGCCGGCCGCAAGCGGACGACATGGGGCGATAGGCTCACGGGCCGATCGAAGCGATACTCGGTTCTATGGTCGATGGCAACTTTGATCGACATCGCGGGTCGGTCTCCCAGGTCGGCAGGGTTCGGTGGTTCACCCGGCAGGGATTATTCCAGAGGCCCGTGGGCGAAAGGCAAGGCAATGCATCCAACGGAGGCCCGACCGGGCGGGTGGAACCGATCGAGCCGCACCGATTTGGGAGCTCGCGGCGGCGTCCTCAGGTCACACTGCACTCTCACAGGGCAGTCTTTCCGCCGATCTCGCGGCGACCCGATCAGCCCGGCCAAGCCTTGCCTGACGGGTCCGGGTGCCACCACAGACGCAATCAGCCCACCCGTTTGTGTCCTGAACCTCTCTGGCTCGGCGATCAAGGATCTGGAAGGGATTTTGCTTAAACGCACCTTGCAGAGGCAAGAGCAGTTTCAGATCACACCATGCTGAGGCAATATCAGTTCCAGTCCGCGGCGAGCTCGCCGCCCCCGCCGTCGCGGGCGACAGCCTACCACGAGTTCTATCAGGACGACTTCCACCCGCGGGAGCACTATCGCCCCATGTGGGAGCACATCCAGCATGCCGGCCAGCATCTGCTGGATGCCAAGGCGCGCGAGGCCCACCTGACGCTGCACACCGAAGGGGTCACTTTCACCCTCTACTCGGACCAGGACGAGGGGATCGAGCGGGTCTGGCCCTTCGATATCCTCCCGCGCATCATCACCGCCGCCGAGTGGCGGGCGATCGAGGCCGGGCTCAAGCAGCGGGTGCGGGCGATGAACCTGCTGTTGAAGGATCTCTACCATGGCCAGAACGTCCTCAAGGACGGCGTCATCCCGCCCGAGCTGATCTACCAGGGAAAGGATTTTCGTCGCGAGATCATGGACATCGATCCACCGCACTCCATCTACACACACATCGGCGGGATCGACCTGATCCGCGACGAGCGAGGGTGCTATCTGGTCTTGGAGGACAACCTGCGCACCCCGTCCGGTGTCTCCTACATGATCGAGAACCGCGTCGTCGAACGGCGCATCCTGCCGGAGTTCTTCGAGCGCTACCGGGTGCGGCGGGTCGAACACTACCCCGCCCTGCTGCTCCAGGCGCTACGCTATCTCTCGCCGCGCGGTGAGGAGGCGGCGACCATCGCCGTTCTGACCCCGGGTCAGTTCAATTCCGCCTATTTCGAGCACACCTTTCTGGCCAAGGAGATGGGGGTCGAGCTGGCCGAGGGTCGCGACATGGTGTGCAAGAACGACCGGGTCTATCTCAAGACGACCAAGGGGCTGCGACAGGTCGACGTGGTCTACCGTCGAGTCGACGACGACTTTCTGGACCCATTGGTGTTCCGTCGGGACTCGGTGCTGGGTGTGGCGGGGATCATCAATGCCTGGCGGGCCGGCAACGTGGCCATCGTAAACGCACCGGGGAGCGGGATCGCAGACGACAAGGCGGTCTACGCCCATGCACCCGACATCATTCGTTACTACCTGGGGGAGACACCGATCCTCGAGAATGTGCCGACCTATCAGATGACCGACGCCCGGGATCGAACCTATGTTCTCGACAACCTGGAGCGCATGGTGGTCAAGGCCGTCGCCGAGTCCGGGGGCTATGGCATGCTGATGGGACCGACCTCCACGGCCGGACAGCGCGCCGAGTTCGTGAAGAAGATCCAAGAGAATCCGCGCAACTACATCGCCCAACCCGTGGTCCAGCTATCCCGCCATATCTGCTATCTGGACGGGGAGCTGGAATCGCGTCACCTCGACCTGCGTCCCTTCGTCATCTACGGCCGCGACATCCAGGTCGTCCCCGGTGGATTGACCCGCGTCGCCATGACCAAGGGCTCCTTGATCGTCAACTCCTCCCAAGGCGGCGGCAGCAAGGATACCTGGGTGCTGGCGGAGTGAGGGGCCGGAGCCAGACCCCATGCTGAGCCGGATCGCCGAGTCGCTCTACTGGATGGCGCGCAATCTGGAGCGTGCCGACAACACCGCCCGCATCCTCGACATCAATTTGGTCTACATGCTCGAGGCCGACGAGGGCGCGACGGAGGAGACTCAGTGGAGACCCCTGTTGCAGATCGTCGACGCCGATCAGCTCTACCATGCCCGGCATCCTGACCAAGCCGTCAGCGTCCAGAAGGTCATCCACCTGCTGACGCAAGAGCGCGCGAACCCGAGCTCGCTCTACAACTGTCTGCGCCTCGCCCGTGAGAACGCCCGGGTCGTCCGCGACCGTATCTCGCGCGAGATGTGGGAGGCGCTCAACCAGTTCTGGCTCGAGGTGGACAGACATCTGAAGGTGACCCTCTTGCCCTGGCGCGCCGAGGAGTTCTACAGCTATGTCCACCGCGAGGTCGCACTCTTCTTCGGCCTCACCGAGAGCACCATGATGCGGGGACAGGCCTATGGCTTCACCGCCCTGGGCAGCCTGCAGGAACGCGCCGACATGACGGCGCGCATCCTGGACGTCCGCTATCATCTCCTGCTGCCCGACCTCTCGATGATCGGCTCGCCCTTGGATTACTACCAGTGGGGGGCGCTGCTGAAGTCCCTGTCGGCGTTCGAGGCCTATCGTCGCCAGTACCAGGCAGGCATCCGTCCGATCGATGTCGTGGAGTTCGTCGTCTTGAACCCGGATTTTCCGCGCTCGCTGGCCTATTGCGTCGACGGCATGGGGCGAACGCTCGAGCGCATCGACTCGGCACCGAATGGAAAGGTGACAGAATGCATGGCGGCGCTGCGGGCACATCTCGCCGATACCACGCCCACGGGGATCCTGGATCAGGGGCTGCACCAGTATCTGGAGTGGTTCCTAGTCTTGCTCGCGAACCTCACGCAAGCCCTCCAGGGGGACTATTTCGAGGCGCATCTGGGAGAAACGGCGTGAGGTATCGGATTCGGGCCGAGTATCGAGTGAGCTTCGACGAGCCGGTCCGCGAGCATCATCTTCAGCTGCGTCTGGCCCCGGCCGATGACGCGAGCCAGCGGGTGCTGAGCCGTCGCCTGGAGGCCGAGGGCGTCTCGGAGCCGACGCGCCACCGCGACGGCTATGGCAACCCAGTACACTGTCTCGCCCTCATGGCGCCTCACCAGGCGCTGTCGGTCGAGATGCACGCCGAGATCGAGACCCTGCTCGACAACCCCCTCGACTATCAGCCGGTGAGCCCGGATCGGGAGCTGCAATGGATCTCCGAGAGCCTGCGCCAGGCCCCACGCCTGTGGGATTTCGTCCTGCACCGCTGCCCCGCGACCGCGGACCTCGCGGCGCTCGGGCTCGGGTTGCCGGTTCCTCAACCGAGACCCGGCAAGGCCTTGATGGAGCAGGTTCACAGCGTGATGGATTGGGTGGGACGCGTGTGCGACTTCGATCCTGCGTGCACCAATGTGCAGCCACAGCTTCGAACGCTGCTCGATAAGCGCTGCGGGAGCAGTGCCGATCTGGCGCACCTGCTGATCTCCGTGCTTCGGGGCTGGGGCATCCCTGCACGCTTCGCCACCGGGTACGTCGATCCCGACTTCTTCACGCCCGACGAAGACGATGAGGACACGCGGCCACTGGAGCAACAGATGCGTGCCTGGACCGATGTCCTGATTCCGGGTGCCGGTTGGCGCGGATTCGACCCCGCCAAAGGCTTGGTCGTCAACCAGTCGTACGTACGGGTCGCCGTCGGCCGACACGCCGAGGACGTCGTCGCAGACCGCGCGACCTTCAAAGGCGGTGACCCCAGCGCGTCTCGCCGTTCCTTGCGCATCGAGGTCGTCGCATCCTCCTGAAATGCCATCACCTTGGGACTCGAGACCTCTGACGCAGTCATGGGGCGTTATGGCGAATGGCTCACGCTCTTCGACCACTTGGTGTTGGCAGTTTTCGTGCTGGAGCTGGCCACGAAGCTGTTCGCCTTCCGGCTCGGATTCTTCAGCCGGGCCTGGAACGTCTTCGATTTCATCATCGTCGGCATCGCCCTCATCCCGGCCAGCGGCCCACTGGCGGTGCTGCGTGCCCTCAGGGTGCTGCGTGTCTTACGGCTCATCTCGACCGTCCCGCGGCTGCGCTTCGTGGTCGAGGCACTCTTGAAGGCGGTCCCGGGCATCTCCTCCATCGCGGCCTTGCTGAATCTCTTCATCGGCATCATCGTGGATACCATGCAGACCATGCATGTCGCCGAGCACGAGGCCGAACGCGAGCAGATCGAGGTGATCGTGCACCAGGATACCAAGCGCGTCCTGTCCGAGATGGAGACGCTCCGGCGCGAGCTGGCGGCCGTGCGAGCGGCATTGGAGCGGGACCAAGGATAGCCTGTGCCCGGTGGAGAACAGTCCAGATGGCGCCGGATTGGCGTCTGCCTTCAAGGAGCGCCGGCAGGCGCATCGCCGGGCGATGTGACTGGTGGCGCGACACCGAAGGCGGGCGTCAAGACAAGTCAGATGGGATGAACATTGACAGAAATCGCCTTAGGAACGATTCAGAAACAAGTGGTGCAACTTGAGCCGCCCTTGTTGGGCACGCTCCGCTTTGCCCAACCTACGGTGTGTAGGTTGTTT
>JANQGF010000374.1 GCA_028277465.1 Chromatiaceae bacterium | reverse complement strand
AAGACCCACATGTATCTTTCTTGCCGCCGTTGTTTAGCCCTTTTCCTTGCCCTTTTTTGAGACGCTGTAAGCCGCTTTCTTGGTTTTGCCATCCGTTGTACCTTGCTGTGCCACTGACACCGATGAGCCGCGCGGTGGCGCGTCGGTTCCATCGGCTGGTTATGTTGGTGGTGTTCTAGATATGTTGATCGCAACTTTTATATTGCTCTTCCAAACTCATGGCGATTAATAGGCCGAGAGAAACAGTGGGCGCACCGCTCGGATCATGTTATCTGTCCGTTTCCAATATGAATCGACACACGGCTCCGCAGCTCCATAGGGTGCGGCAGCCCCGCCACTTGTCGATGCGCTTCAGTGCAGCACCGCCTCCAGGCTATCAGCCGTCAGGATCCGCTCGGACCAGCGCAGCAGCGTCTCGGAATCGGCATCGGCGATCCGGCGCCGCACGGCCTCGCTCGGGGGGCCGAACTTGCGCTCAATCTGGCGCAGCAGGACGGCGGCCTCACCGGCTTGCATGCCTTCCTGTCTTCCCTGCTCGATATAGCGGTCGATAAAGGTCTGCATGATCGGCTCCCCGGTCGAGGTCTGTTGGAGCAGAGCGCGCACGTCGCCCTCGTCCACCTGCTGCGTGCCTTGGACATAGTAGCGCAGCAGGGATTCTAGGATCTCCACGGCGGTGGCCCGGTCCTGGACCTGCTCGATCAGGCCCAGCAGGTCGCGCAGGCGCTCGATGGGCTCGGCAGCGAAGATCCAGCGCAGCGCGAGCTGCACCAGGCGTGTCAGGACGTCGCCCTTGAGCTCGGCATCGGTGCGCTCGGAGAGGTCGTGCAGGCTGTAGGTGAACTGGGGAACGAACGGGCTCAGCGCCGGCGGCAGGGGCTCGACCAGTGCATGGAAGCTCGCCGGGACCTGCCAGGCGCGTTGGCCATGGTAGATGACCAGCGGGTAGACCGGCGGTAAGTTGCGGGCTTCCGGGTGCTGCTTCCGGTAGGCGTCGCCCTCGGCGGCGATGTAGCGCAGCAACTGCAGCAGGGTCCAGTGCTCGGGGCTGCTCTTGTGCTCGAAGAGCAGGTAGACGGACAGCGGGCCATCGCGGTGGCGGACCCGATACACCAGATCGGAGTAGGCCGAGCGCAGATCCGAGGCGACATAGGTGTCCTTCGAGATCTCCAGGGTTCCGAGGTCGATCTCGTCGAGCAGCGCGGTCGGGAGCTGGCAGCGCAGGAAGTCGACGGCGATCTCGCGCCTGCCGAAGCTCTCGCGAAAGAAGGCGTCGTGGGGGCTCGCGATCTCGTCCATGGTGATCGAGGTTAACCCGCCGCCCTGTGCGGCGCAACGTGGACGGGCTCCGAGCCCAATGCGGGCATGAAGAGAGGTCGTTTGAGTATCTGTGCCGAAGGCGAGGGGAGCGGGGTCGTCGCTTGCTCAGGCTGACTTGCCGGCCCGCTCCGCCCAGCGGGGAACCAGCCTCCAAGCCTCCTTCAATGCCTCGTGAAGCGCGTCCGCCTCGGGTTCGAGCCGCCGGACATGTGCCCAAAAACGACGGGAGTGATTCGGCTCCAACCGGTGGCAGAGCTCGTGCACCATGACGTAGCGTACCTGCGGGCTCGGGAGAAACAGCAGCTTGCAGTTCAAATTGATGCGGCCTTGGTGCGTGCAGCTGCCCCAACGGGTGTGCTGACTCTTCACCGACAGACCAAGGTAGTCCAGGCCGGTCTGTTGCGCGACCTGGTCAAGCCAGGGCGCGAGCCTGTCTTTAGCGTGCCGCCGGAGCCAGCGGCGCAGGGCGGCCCGGCAGGCCTCCGGGCTCTCGACGGCACCCAGGACCAGGATTCGCCCTGGAGGATCCATGCGAGCCCCGACAGACCGAGCGGAGGTTGCGCGGTACTCGACGGTCCAGGACTCGGCCAGGGCAGGGAGATCAAACCCCTCCGGCCGCTCGTCAGCGTCATCGGCCGTCTGACGACGCATCCTGTCGAGCTCCGACAGATGCTTGGCGATCCATGCCGCCTTGCCGGCGACCAGCTGAACCACGCGGGCCCAGGGAACCCCCGCGGGCACGGTCACCACCAACCCGCCGTGGAGACTCATCCTCAGGTGCAGCGACCTTGCCCTGGCCGAAATCCGGACCTCGAAATCGATGCCCCGACCATCCGGCAGATCGAGATGCGCCGAACGCGGGCGGCTCGTCGGTCGATTCAGCAACCGCTTCGACCTCCAACTTAGGCGATTTCTGTCAATTCTCATCCCACCTGGCTTGTCTTGACGCCCGCCTTCTGCGTCGCGCCAGCCGTCACATCGCCCCGCTATGCGCCTGCCGGCGCTCCTTGAAGGCAGACGCCAATCCGGCGCCATCTGGCATGAGAATTTCCGGCAATCGCCTTATCGATTGTTGTCGTTGAGCTTGGACCTGCAAGGGGAAGATTCCGATTGGATCCAGCTCGGTCAATGCCGACTGATCATCAGCGCGATCCCGCGCGGGTCGAACGGCGGTCGAGCAGGATCGAACTCGATCCTCTCCGCGTAGCTGGCGATTGTTCCGCACTCTCAGCACAGAGGCAACGTAGCCGCGGGCGCGCAACCAGATGGGCACCGCCAAGCGCCAGCTGCGCAAGTTGGCCTCGTGACTTTAGGCGATTGCCGGAAATGTTTATACCAGATGGCGCCGGATTGAGGCTCGCCTTCAAGGAGCGCCACCAGGAGCATCGCCGGGCGATGTGACTGGTG
>JANQGF010000263.1 GCA_028277465.1 Chromatiaceae bacterium | reverse complement strand
GCTTGAAATAGGGGCCGCTATTCCTGCGCCCGCGCGCCTTGCATCTGGCCGCTTCTCGCCGCGCTGAGAACGCAAAATAAGGCGAAACGGGGTACTAGCCACCAGCGAGCCTCTCTGCATCTACCGGCAACATGGCCCTGCAGACGGCGGGTGTCAATGTCCGATCCCAATCGCGAATTGGCCCCGTCCGGTCGATTGGTGCGTACTGCGCCCGCGGGGGCCGCGTTGGCGCGGTCTAAGGGACGATTCAGAAACAAGTGGTGCAACTTGAACCGCCGATGTTGGGCACGCTTCGCTTTGCCCAACCTACGGGTGTTTTAGTCGTTTCTGAACCGTTTCTTAGAGGTATCAGCGGATCACTTCAGGCTCGTCTTTGAGCAAATAGGCCTCTTCCTCGGGGGTCAAGTCCACCTCGTCGAAGCCGTTGATCATCGGCATCAGGTGCTCACGGAAGGAGTGCCCCGTGGTCAGCATGTAGACGTGGATGAGGACGAAGACCAGGATCGCGTAGGCAGACCCCGTGTGGATGAGCGCGACACCGGTGAGCCAATCCGTCGCGTGAGGTGCGTCCCGCCACAGGAAATAGAAGAGATAGGCCAGGCCGGACATCCAGATCAGCGGGAAGAGCACGATCTTGAGCATCAGATAGGTGAGCGCCTGCAAGGGGTTGTGCTTGCGCCAGTAGGCCTTGCGGTAGGGATGGTGCTCTCCCTTGAAGATCCCGAAGCTGTAGAAGCGCAGCACCTTCCACATCCCATTGATCGTCGGGATGAAGTGACGCCAGGTCTTGGTGGTGAAGAGCCAGAAGACGCTGAAGGCCCAGAGCAGCAGCAGGGCGAAGGCGGCGAAGGTGTGCAGAGTCACCGCCTGCTTGAAGCCCACCAGGTGATGGAACCCATGTAGCCCGAATCCAGTGAACATGAGCAACAGGATCAGCAGCATCTGCGACCAATGCCAGAAGCGCTCGAACAGGCTGAAGATCTTGACGCGTCGGATCGCCATCAGTGCTGCCCTCCCTTGGGCGAGAAGAAGCGAATCAGGCCATGGCCCGAAATCCCAATCAAGGTCCCGATGACCGCCAGGATGCCGACCAGATCCAGCCATCGGTTATGGTCGCGGCCGGGTAGATAGAGCCCTTCGACGCCGTCCAGACGGCCCTTCGCGGTATGACAATCCTCGCAGATGAGCGCGTCTTCCTTGGGTGAGACCATGTGCGTGATGGGCCAATAAGAGACGGTCTCGACGAAGCCGTACTGGCCGGAGTAGTCCAGGCCGAACTTCTCCATTCCGAACTCGATGGCACGGCCCATGTTGTAGTTGCCCCAATAGGAGATGTCGTCTTCACCCCAGAGATGGTTGTAGACCAGTGTCCCGTGACCGACATCGGCGGGCATCCAGGTGCGCATCACCTTGAAGGGCCAGATCCGTGACCCGGTATCCTCGCGGGATCCGGTGAAGTCGTTGATGGCGATCGGCTGCTCGTCCAGGTCGAACCTGGTGTCGATCGTGGTATAGCGCATCTGCCCGTCGAACCAACGATAGAGCGGGACCAGGTTCTCGGCGTAGGTGAATGTCCCCTTGATGGACTTGTAGGTATAACGGTGCTCGCCGTTGCCCTGGGTGTAGTCATGCTCGTGGTAACCCGCACCCTTGCGGGTTCTTCCGGCGGTACGCCAGTCCCAGTCGGTCATGGTCGCGACGCCGCCGCGTGCGAGCTCGGGGATATGACAGGTCTGGCAGGCCAGGCTCGAGATATGGTCGTTACGCTTGAAGGCCGCGAGCGAATCCACCGGATGGGGGGCCAGACCATGGCAGGACTCGCAGGTGGCCACGTCGCGGCGCTGGCCTGGCTTGCCCGTGCCCTCCTGGTCCTTGGCGTCGATTCGGTATCGGCTGCCGGCCCAGACATGCTCCTTGGTGATGTGACAGGCGGTGCAAGCGAAGTTGAGACCGTCGATGCCCATGTGCACGTCGAGTTTCCGCGGTGGGTTCACCAGGGCTGAGGACAGATCGCCGTGCTTGACGTTGTCGCCGCCGCCGCCGTGGAAGTGGCAGGCGCCGCAGTTGGCGCGCTCCGGGAGACCGACGCTCTGGGCCACCAGCGCCAGATCGATCTCCGGCTTGCCCTCGAACATGACCGCGCAGGCCTCGTTGCCCTCGCTGTTGGGGAGCTTGAAATAGGTACCTGTCGTGTCATGACAGACCAGACAATCGATCTTGGTCTCGTCCCTGAAGTCGAAGCTCTCGTCCTTCCAGCCATAACCGGCGTGACATTGGGCGCACATCCCCTCGTTGCCGCGGGCATTGGTACAGAAGTTGTTGATCAAGTGCTTCTTGCCCAGCAACTGGCCCGTATCCGGATTCAGGTACTCCCAGGTCCAGTGGACGTTCTTCATGAAGTGCCGGCCGGCCTCTGTATGGCAGCTCAGACAGGCCTTGGTCACTTCCGTGCCCGCGGCGAAGGGCTGCTGCAGGATCTCGAACTTGGTGTGGTCCGCGGTTCCGCCCGTGAGCGGGCCCGAGACCTGTGGCGGCGGCTCTTCGGTCGCCGGAGGGGTCGGCCAGTGATCCTGCGCCACCGCCGAGCTGAGGCCGATGGCCGCCAATACCAGCACGGAGAGGGTTCCGAGTATTGGTCGCATAGTGGAATGCTCCGAGTCTGACACACCACACCGGGCGCCCCGGGGGGGCGGCCGATTCGAGAACGCGGTTTCCGAATCGCTTCGTTCTCAGTCGCCGAGACGACCGAAAACGGCGGGTCTCTGTACCGCACCGGAAACGCGGATGAAGCGGCGTTCTCCTCGGGCGCTTGCGACCGACTGTTGCTGAACCGCATCCCGCATCCAGGGCGGAACGCGTTGTTTCAAAGGACTCCGGCTGCGCTTAGCGAGTGGGCCATCGGCGGGATGCTGTTCAGACCGATCAAATCACCCTGCGGCCAATCGCTCTTCGCTTCCATGACATTCCGCAAACACTTACGGTTACCCTGCAGGTTTGCCGCAAGCGCTCCAACCCGACCTCTACAGGGGAAGAGAGGCGACGCTGCGGCTGGGCGACTGGTATGTCGTCATCCACCTGACATTCGTCGTTTCGGCCTTGTTGATGGGACTCCTGGATCGTCTCTCTTTTGCTGCTCACCGTGACCAGAAGGACGAAACCTGAGGCGGCCTACGACAAGTCACCCTGGGTGAGGGTTGCCCCCTTGCCCTGGAGAGTATTGCAGAGGCCGAGAGGGGGTCTTGCGTGTGAGTGCTCGGGGTGACGAAGACCTCCCGCCCACGCGGGGGCGAGAGGTCGGGGGGATGAGTCGACTGGCGCCAACCCTTCGAAGCGGGAGCAGGGTTCGATCGGTTACCTGCTTGTGTCGATATCGAAGGGCTTATAGACCGGGCACCATCGCAGCGCAGCGGTGGCGATGAGGACCAAGCCGACGATACCGAGCAAGGACTGCGCGATGACTCCGTACAAGACAATCGCCCCGCCGATGTAGTAGCGGTACTTCTGATCGGTGCTGCCGATGTTCTTGACAAGACTCATAGCTGATTACGCGGCATAGGTCTTTGACCTCTGAAGCGCCGCGTCCTCCGTCAGTTGTGGTTAATGATCGAGCCGCCAGCCCACTGAGCTCGGCGACCCCACGCTGTGACGCCGTCACAGGGCTTAACCATACACCGAAGAAGGTTTTCGTCAATACCCGGATGATTCGCTCGAAGAATCGCCCTTCTGGCGATTCTTCTGGTTGGGATGCGATCTGCCGGCCTGCGCCTGCAGTGCCGACATTCGCCCCGGACGACGAATCATCGGCCTGTCCTGGGATACTGGACCTGCTGATGGTCAATAGGGTCGCGGGCCATATGGGCCAGGGCCCTGGGGGCCGCCTGGGCCATAGGGTCCGGGACCACCAGGGCCACCAGGACCATAACCGGGCCCATAAGGGCTGGGGCCCCTGGGATCGCGCTCGGGGTAGGGTCTCGGTCCACCTGGACCTCCGGGGCCTCGGGGTGCGTAGCCCCCTCGGCCGGGGCCCCAGCTCTGCCCGGGACCTTGCCATTGACCAGGAGGCTGTCCTGGCCGGTACCCCTGGCCCCGCCCGGGACCCTGCCACTGCCCTGGCCCCCCGCCTTGCCGGGGGCCTTGCCCCTGGCCAGGGCCTTGACCCCTCGGCGGACCCTGTCTTTGTCCCGGACTCTGTCGTTGTCCCGGGCCCTGGTATTGGCCAGGGCCCTGACCTTGCCGTGGGCCCTGGCCCTGACCTGGGCCTTGCCTGGGACCCTGACCCTGCCAGCCGCCCGGGCCCTGTCCGGGCTGCGCCCAAGCGGCCCCGACCACGCCGAGAGTCAAAACCGTCGAAACGGCAACCGTTGCCATCCGTAACCCTGTCAAGCGCATACTGTCCTCCTGCTGGAGACCCGGGTCTCTGGATCGAGACCTGTCTCGGTTGATTACGACTCGTCCGGTCTGATCATCATCCCGGCCGTTGGTGCTCCGTCCGCCCAAGCGAGCCCATGGTCTGCCGCGACCAGCTCGGATTGAGTGGACCGCACAGCGGCTGGATTATACGCAGGGTACCCGGACATTGCGCTGTACTCCTGCTCTGCCGACCCGCTGGGCTATGGGTCTCGGGCCGTGCGCGCCTGCCCGCTGATGCCGCGACCCTCAGGGCCGAGCAAGCGGATGTAGGTGTCCGCGACGCTTTCTGGTGCCGGGTGAATGTTCGGATCTTCGCCTGGATAGAGGCTGGCCCGCAAACCGGTGCGCAGGATACCCGGGTCGAGGCTGTTGACCCGAATGCGGCTGCTTCCCCGGGTCTCCTCTGCCAGGACTTGCATCAGTCCCTCGATCCCGAATTTGGCGGCGGCGTAGGCGCCCCAATAGGCCATCCCCTGGCGACCGACGCGGTCTGATGTGAAGACCACCGAGGCGTCGTCCGCGACACGCAACAACGGCAGGCAGGCTTGGGTCAGGAGAAAGGGTGCGGTGAGGTTGATCCGGATCACCCGGTCCCACTCGGTCGCGTCATAGTCGTCGATTCGGCTCAGATAGGGAGCAAAGGCAGCGCAATGGGCCAGTCCGTCGAGCCGCCCGAAGGTGTCGCCCAAGAGGTTCGCCGCGGCGAAGAAGTCCGACTCGGAGGCCTCTTCGAGGTCGAGCGGCAGGATTGCCGGTTCGGGGCCGCCGCTCGACTCGATGGCATCGTAGACGGGTTCCAGGTCCTTCTCTCGAAAGGCGGACAGGACGACGACCGCCCCCTCGGCGGCGGCGGCGAGTGCCACCGCGCGACCGATCCCCTCGGTGGCGCCGGTGACCAGGATGACACGCTCATGCAGAGGCTTGCGATCGGGTTGTGCTTGCTCCATGGAGCATCGATCCTCCCAGGGTAACGAGATTCGAGGCGCTGAGTGCCTCGCCGATCCGTCACATTGTGACTTGGCAAGCCATCCAGGTCATTGAACATTGTAAGGTCCAGGCTCCTAGGGAACGATTCAGAAACAAGTGGTGCAACCTGAGCCGCCCTTGTTGGGCACGCTCCGCTTTGCCCAACCTACGGTGTATAGGTTGTTTCTGAATCATTACTAGGCGTTCAGCGCCCGCTTTCACGCCAGGCAGCCCAGAGCTTGCGGATGGGCGTGACCGAGATCCGCTGGTCGAAGACATCGAAGCCGCTCGCTTCCAGCTCGACCAGGAGCAGGTCACACAAGCGTCGATAGACCCGCAACGCCGCTGGCAGAACGCCGGCATCCCGGGGGATCCCGGCTCGAAAGCGCGCGATCTCTTCGGCGGTCTGCGCGAGCAGGCTAGGCAAGGCAGCGCGATTGCCCGGTTGGGAGACGCTTCGATGGTCGAGTCCCGACTCCGCCAGACGGCCGGTCGTCAGGCCGCCATGACGTCTCCGGCGCAATGACCAGCCGCAATCGCGCAGCCCCTCGACCAGGGCGCAATAGGCCCCAACGCCATGCGCTGTCTCCAAGGTGCCCGGCGCCCTGTGGCCGTGACAGCGCGCCATCAGCTCGAAGAGCGACCCCAGGTCCTGGTCGGCGTCGTTGGTCAGGGCCTCGAAATCCGCGGGGTAATCCGATATCAGTGCCCGTTCGCTCCACCCGATGATCGAACCCAATGGCGCTTCCGGCAGTCGATGGCACTCGATGACGTTCTCCAGGCGCTTCGTCAAGGGGTGACGTGCCTTGCCCTCCAGGGTCCGGCCGAGCTCCTCGCGCCACCAGTTCAGCGTGACCAGGGCCACATTCGGATCCGAGACCTGGTCCAGCTGGCTGCGGATCTGGTGACGCAAGCCGCAGAGTGCGGCGAGGTCATCACGCAGGTCGGCCGGTGCGAACCTCAGGCTGTAGTAGACCGAAGAGCCCGGGGGCGTGGCCGCGTTCGGAAAGCCCCAGCTCGGCGCCGGCTCGGTGCTCTTCATCGAGCGCCCTCGTCTGGCAGCCAGCCGAGGACCTCGAGCGGATGATCGATCAGGCCGTGGGCGCCCCAACCGCTCGGGTCGTCTCCTGGCCCGAGATAGCCGAAGAGTGCGGCCAAGGTACCCATGCCCGCAGCCAGACCGGCCTGGATATCGCGTTCGGCGTCGCCGACGTACCAGCAACGCGAGGGGTCGACCTGGAGCAGGGCGCAGGCATGAAGCAGCGGGTCCGGGTGCGGCTTGGGGCGGCCCGCCGTATCGCCGCTGACGACGCAGGCGGCACGGTCGCGAAAGCCGATGCCATCGAGCAGGGGCTCCGTGAGCCAAGCCGGCTTGTTGGTCACGATACCCCAGGGAATCGCGCGCGACTCCAAGGCCGCCACCAGCTCGGGGATCCCTGGAAAGGGGGCCGTCTCCTCGACCAGTCGGGCCGCATAGGCCTCCAGGTATTCCAGTCGCACGGCCTCATAGTCCGGATCGCCCGGCTCGAGTCCGAAACCCAATCGCACCATGGCCCTGCCGCCATGGGAGGCATGGGGCCGCACCTGCTCGAAGTCGAGCGGCCGCTGGCGGCGAGCCAGGAGCAGCCGATTGAGTGCGGCGGCCATGTCGGGTGCCGTGTCGGCAAAGGTGCCATCCAGATCGAAGAGCACGGCGCCATCTCGGATCGAGCGAGACTCAGACATCGGCATCGCGCACGCAGGTCATCAGATAATTCACGTCCAGATCGTGCGGATCCAGACTATAGGTGCGGGTGAATGGGTTGTAGGTCATCCCGGTCATGTCGATGGTGCGCAGCTCGGTGGGACGGATCCAGGCGTCGAGCTCCGAAGGTCGGATGAACCTTGCATAGTTGTGGGTGCCCCGTGGCAGCATACCCAGGATGTACTCGGCGCCGACGACCGCGAAGAGAAAGGACTTGGGGTTGCGGTTGAGGGTGGAGAAGAAGACCTTTCCACCCGGGCGCACCAACCGCGCGCAGGCATCCACGACGGAGGCGGGGTGAGGGACGTGCTCCAGCATCTCCATGCAAGTGATCAGGTCGAAGCCCTCGGGCTCCTCGGCGGCCAGCGTCTCGACCGGCGTGCGGCGGTACTCGACCTCGACCCCGCTCTCGAGTGTATGCAGCTCGGCCACCCTGAGCGGCATCTCGCCCATGTCGATGCCGGTTACCCGGGCGCCGCGCTGGGCCATGCTCTCGGAGAGGATGCCGCCACCGCAGCCCACGTCCAGGACCCGCTTGCCCTCGAGACCGCCGGCACCATCATCGATGTAATCCAGACGCAAGGGATTGATGTCGTGCAAGGTCTTGAACTCGCTGTGCGGATCCCACCAACGGGAAGCCAGCTCTTCGAACTTGCTGATCTCGGCACGATCGACGTTATGAATGATCTCGGTCATGACTCGGATGTCCGGTGATGGAGGACGAAGGGTGCGGATCGAGCCGCCGGCTCGTTGAAGAGGGTTGGGCCGACGGCCATTGCATTCTAAACAAAGAGCGACGCGCACGGCGAAAACCGATAAACTGCACGGCCTTGCGATGCCTGGGATGAAGAGAAGATGTTCGAGAAGACCCTTCAGATCAGCGACTACGACCCGGAGCTCTGGGGCGCCATCCAGCACGAGGAGAGGCGTCAGGAGGAGCACGTCGAGCTGATTGCTTCCGAGAATTATGCCAGCCCCCGCGTTCTGCAGGCTCAGGGTAGCGTCCTGACCAACAAATACGCGGAGGGCTATCCAGGCAAGCGCTACTATGGCGGCTGCGACTATGTGGACGTGGCCGAGCGGCTCGCCGTCGAGCGCGCCAAGCAGTTGTTCGGCGCCGATTATGCCAACGTCCAGCCGCACTCGGGCTCGCAGGCGAATGCCGCGGTCTTCATGGCGCTCTGTCAGCCTGGCGAGACCGTGCTCGGCATGAGCCTTGCCCATGGCGGCCATTTGACCCATGGCGCCAAGCCGAGCTTCTCCGGCAAGCTCTATCAGGCCGTTCAGTACGGCTTGAACCCGGCGACCGGCGAGATCGACTACGAGGAGGTCGAGCGTCTCGCCGAGGAACATCGGCCGCGCATGATCATCGCCGGCTTTTCGGCCTATTCGCGCGTGATCGACTGGCAGCGCTTTCGTGCCATTGCAGACGCCGTGGACGCCTATCTTCTGGTCGACATGGCCCATGTGGCCGGTCTGATCGCCGCCGGGGTCTATCCGAGCCCGGTCCGGATCGCCGATGTCACCACGACCACGACCCATAAGACACTGCGTGGGCCTCGTGGTGGTTTGATCCTGGCCAGATCGAACCCGGAGGTCGAGAAGAAGCTGAGCTCGCTGGTCTTTCCCGGCACTCAGGGTGGTCCCTTGATGCATGTCATCGCCGCCAAGGCAGTGGCCTTCAAAGAGGCGATGGAGCCGGGGTTCAAGGCCTATCAGGAGCAGGTGGTGCGCAATGCACGGGTCATGGCCGAGGTCTTCATCGCCCGCGGCTACGAGCTGGTCTCGGGTGGTACGGACGACCATCTCTTCCTGGTGAGCTTCATCGAGCAGGGTCTGACCGGAAAGGAGGTGGACGCCTGGTTGGGTGCCGCCAATATCACGGTCAACAAGAACAGCGTCCCCAATGACCCCCAGTCGCCCTTCGTGACCAGCGGGATCCGGGTGGGCACCCCGGCCATCACGACCCGTGGTTTCGGGGCTCAGGAATCGCGCGACTTGGCCGGCTGGATGTGCGACCTCATCGATGCCCGTGGCGACCGCGCGGTCGTCGAAGAGGTCAAGGCCCGGGTGTTGGCACTCTGCAGTCGCTTCCCGGTCTACGAGCGTTGAACCCGGGTGGTGCGCGGCCGGGGATTGGATAGCGCGACTGGCGCGACGCCACGAGTCCTGCTTCGAATGATCTTCGGTCCGTCGTCCGTCTTCGGTCTTTTCAGGCGATTGCCGGAAATGTTTATACCAGATGGCGCCGGATTGAGGCTCGCCTTCAAGGAGCGCCACCAGGAGCATCGCCGGGCGATGTGACTGGTG
>JANQGF010000218.1 GCA_028277465.1 Chromatiaceae bacterium | reverse complement strand
ATTTGGTGGGAGCGGCGCCTCGCCGCGACGAGCCTGCAAACTGCTGCGGCTCTTGTTCCATGCTCCGGGGTGCCAGAGACACGGCATGACCGTTAGCCGGACTATGTGACTGCCGGCGCGACGCGGAAGGTGGGCGTCAAGACAAGCCAGGTGGGATGAGAATTGACAGAAATCGCCTTAATGAACCGCCTGAGGCGCCAACATGCAATACAAGGACTACTACAAGACGCTCGGTGTGGCGCGCGGCGCATCACAGGATGAGATCAAGCGCGCCTATCGTCGGCTCGCCCGCAGGTACCATCCGGACGTCAGCAAGGAGCCAAACGCCGAGACCCGTTTCAAGGAGATCAACGAGGCCAACGAGGTCTTGCATGATCCAGAGAAGCGCGCCGCCTATGACGCCCTCGGCAGCAACTGGAAGGCCGGCCAGGACTTTCGCCCCCCGCCGGGCGACACCCATTATCGGGAGTTCCATTTCAACCCCGAGGACACGACCGAGTTCAGCGATTTCTTCGCCAGCATCTTCGGGCGCGCCTTCGGCGACGGGGCCCGAGAAACTCAACACAGGCGTGGCCAGGATCAAGGCATCAAGCTCGTCATCGACCTCGAAGAGGCCTATCGCGGCGGCACGCGGCAGATCAGGCTCGACCGCTCGGAGCCTGGACTGGAGCACCCCCAGCCGAGACGCTCGCGCACGCTCAACGTCCGCATCCCTGCAGGCGTGACCCAGGGTCAGCAGATCCGGCTCGCCGGTCAGGGTTCGCCCGGTCTGAACGCGGGCCCAGCCGGAGACCTCTATCTGGAGATCGAGCTGAGCCCCCATCGGCACTTCACACCGGACGGCAAGAATATCCAGCTTCGCCTCCCCATCGCCCCTTGGGAGGCGGCACTTGGTGCCACAGCGAGGGTGCCAACCCTAGGCGGCCCGGTCAGCCTCAAGATCCCGCCAGGATCTCAATCCGGGCAGCGCCTGCGCCTCAAAGGGCGTGGTCTGCCCGGCACACCCCCGGGCGATGAAATCGTCATTCTCGAGATCGTCACGCCGCCGGCAACCAGCGAGGCGGCCAAGAACGCCTATCGACTCATGGCTGAGCGTCTAGAATTCAATCCGCGAGCCGAACTGGGAGTCTGATCCATGGTGCACACCGAGACAGGCATCGAAGGGGTCCTGATGGATGAAAGGTTGACGGTCTCTTTCGACGAGCTCACCCGACTGTGTCACTCGAGCGCCCGCGTCGTCGAGCTCATGGTCACCGAGGGCCTCCTGCGGCCGGAGGGCCACCAACCGGGAGAATGGCGATTCAGCGGTATCCAGATTCGCCGCGCCCGGCGCGCGGTTCGTCTCCAGCGCGACCTGGATCTCAATCTCGCTGGGACCGCCCTGGCGCTCGACCTCCTGGACGAGCTGGAGGCCTTACGCAAACGACTCCGTCTGCTCGAACACCAACTCGGCAACCATCGAGCCGCGGAATCCGGCTGAACCGCGCCCCGCCGATGGCCCATGATCGCTGCGCGGCTGGCGTCACTTGCAACAAGGCGTTTCACCCTGAACGCGGTTCAGATGAGCACCACGTCGTACTGCTCTTGCGTATAGAGCGCTTCCGCCTGCAGCCGGATCGGGCGACCGATGAACTCCTCTAGCTCGGCCAGATGCGCCGATTCCTCGTCGAGCATTCGATCGACGACCTCCTGAGAGGCCAAGACCAAGAGGGTCTCCACATCGAACTGGCGCGACTCGCGCAGGATCTCGCGAAAGATCTCGTAACAGGTCGTCTCGGCGGTCTTGATCGAGCCGCGCCCGCCACAGCAGGGACATGGCTCGCACAACACATGCTCGAGCGACTCTCGGGTACGTTTACGGGTCATCTCGACCAGCCCGAGCGACGAGACCTCGGTGATATGGGTCTTGGCGTGATCGCGGGCCAGACACTTCTCCAGCGCCCGCAAGACTTGGCGTTTGTGCTCCTCCTCGGTCATATCGATGAAATCGATAATGATGATGCCCCCCAGGTTGCGCAGACGCAGCTGGCGGCAAATCGCTTGAGCGGCCTCCAGATTGGTCTTGAAGATGGTCTCTTCCAGATTGCGGTGGCCGACGAAGGCGCCGGTATTGACGTCGATGGTGGTCATGGCCTCGGTCTGGTCGATCACCAGATGCCCACCGGACTTGAGCTGCACCTTGCGCTGCAAGGCCTTCCTGATCTCTTCCTCGACGCCATAGAGATCGAAGAGCGGACGCTGTCCCTGATAGTACTCGATGCGCTCCTTGATCTCGGGGATGTATTTGGCCGCGAAGGGTATCGCCGTGTCGACCATGGCACGCGAATCGATGCGGACCCGCTCGACCTCGGGTGTCACCAGATCGCGCAAGGCACGCAGGGCGAGGGTGAGATCGTCATGGATGAGACCGATCTCGGTCGCTCGGGCACAGCGTTCCTTGACGCCGCGCCACAACTTGGACAGGAAGGCCATGTCCTTGAGCAGCGACTCCTCGCCGACGCCCTCGGCTGCGGTGCGAGCAATGAAGCCGCCCTCACCCTCATTGGCATCCACATAACCCTGTAGGACGTCGCGCAGACGCCGGCGCTCCTCCTCGTCCTCGATCTTCTGCGACACTCCGGTACTGCCGAGTGCAGGCATACAGACCAGGTAGCGCGAGGCGATCGAGATATTGGTGGTCAACCGCGCCCCCTTGGTCCCGAGCGGATCCTTGACGACCTGGACCACGACACTGTCGCCCTCGCGCACCAGATCATGGATCTGATCGCCACGCGCCTCACCCTGAGATCCGATGATGTCGGAGGCATGCAGAAAGGCCGCGCGTTCCAGACCGATATCCACGAAGGCCGCCTGCATGCCAGGCAAGACCCGGCATACTCGGCCCTTGTAGATGTTGCCGACCAGGCCGCAACGCTCGGCGCGCTCGATGATGATCTCCTGCACCACGCCATTCTCGACGACGGCGACTCGCGTCTCGGGTGGCGTCACATTGATGAGGATCTCTTCACTCACTGGATGGTCATCTTCTTTTCATTGATCAGATCGAGGCAGACTCCTTGCCCTTCAAGCGGAGGGCTCGCTCGGGGCCATCAGCTCGACGCCCGCCTGCTCCAACAGGCATCCCGTCTCGAACAGCGGCAACCCCATCACCCCCGAGTAGCTGCCCTCGAGACCGACGACGAAAAGTGCGCCATAGCCTTGAATGGCGTAGCCGCCGGCCTTGTCCCGAGGCTCGCCAGTCTGCCAGTAGCGCCTCACCTCTTCCTGGCCCAGCGCACGGAAGGTGACGCGATTCTCGCTGAGCGCTGTCCGCTCTTCCCCGCGAGCGATGAGCGCTACCCCAGTCAGGACCTGATGGGTGCGACCAGACAAGAGCCGCATCATGCGCGCCGCGTCCGCTTGGCCGCGCGGCTTGCCCAGTACCCGGTCGGCCGCCACCACCGCCGTATCGGCAGCCAATACCGGTCTCGGATCCAGGGCCGGCACCACGGCCCGAACCGAACGTGCCTTCTCCAATGCGACCCGGCGCACATAGTCTCGTGGCGCCTCATCGGGCAGCCGAGTCTCGTCCGTATCGATCGCAATCACCCGGAATCGCACCCCGATCTGCCCCAGTAGCTCACAGCGGCGCGGCGAACGGGAGGCCAAATAGACTTGATGCTCAGCTTCCACGATGATAGGGGTGTCCTCGGGTCAGACTCCAGGCACGATAGATCTGCTCGGCCACGATCACCCGCACCAAGGGGTGGGGGAAGGTGAGCGCAGACAGGGACCAGCAGTGTGCGGTCCGCGCCAAACACGCCTCGGCGAGCCCATCCGGGCCACCGATCAGCAAGGCACGATCAAGGCCGTCGGCAAGCCAGTCGGTGAGTTGGCGCGACAACGCCTCGGTGCTCCAGCACGCGCCTCCCCGATCGAGCGCCACGACCACGGCCCCCTTGGGAATCGCCTTCAGGATACGCCGCCCCTCCTCCTGGCGAGCCAGCGCTACGGTCGTGCCCTTGCTGCGCCGCACCGGATCGACCTCGACCAGGTTCAAACGGCAGTCGGCGGGAAGCCGCTTGGCATACTCGGCATAGCCCTCCTCGACCCAGTCCGCCATCCGCCGTCCGACGCTGATAAGATGAATTCGCATACCAGAGCATTACACCGCAAGCCTCCAGGACGCGATCATCACCCATCGCCGCGCCCAAGGTAAACTTGGAACCAGGATCGCGGCCTGAAGTCCAACGGCAGCCCACCGACTTTCGGACGCAATCCCGCTCGGGTATGATCCGGCTCATGCCAGATGCAGACGCTTACAACCAGAAAGTGTACGCGACGCACCTGCCCCCGACCGACCTCAGAGTCGTCCACTTGAGGGCCTTATGTTCGACGTTGGCTTCTTCGAGCTGATCCTGATCGCCATGGTCGCACTCCTGGTCGTGGGACCTGAGCGACTCCCCAAGATCGCACGTGTGGCCGGACTCTGGATCGGACGCGCGCGACGCACCCTGAGCTCGGTCAAGCAAGAGATCGACCGCGAGCTGAGGGCCGGGGAGCTCAAGGAGATCCTGGATCAGCAGGCACGCTCCAACCCGCTCGAGACGATCCTCGAGGACTCCCCCAAGCACCCGAAGGCACACCCCTCCGAGGACCCTGTGACACCCCCTCGAACCGATCGGGCCTCGCAGTCGGACGAGGGGCGACAGGGTTAGTTAATGATTCAGAAACAACCTACACCGTAGGTTGGGCAAAGCGGAGCGTGCCCAACAAGGGCGGCTCAAGTTGCACCACTTGTTTCTGAATCGTTCCCAAGGACGAGCTCGAGGCCACGGGCACCGAGTGACGCACCCCGCGCCTCCGGGTTACGGACTCGTGCCGACCGTGAACGGCCACAGCCGCTTTCTTCACGACGGCCACGCGCGTGAGCTGAAGGACGCCATCCTCTGGAAGGCCCGCGAGACCTCGGGTACGCGCGGCCGCTTCATGCATCTGGCAGGGGCGGACCGCGAGGCCCAGCTGTTCTTCCTGGAATCGTTTTGAAACTGGAGTCACACATGCGACGAATCGCCGAATATCCCACCGCCGTGCTGGGCCTGCCAGCCCTGGCACTGACGGGCCTGCTGCTGGCACCGGCCGGCACGCCAAGCGCTGCCGCGGCACCGACCGAGCCCCAAGTCCTCGCCACACTCTCCGAAAGGGGCGTGCGCCCGACACTAACGGCGCTGGCAGGAACCGGAAGCGAGCTTTCGGCCGCCGTGCAGGCGCTCTGTGCGCGGCCTGACGCCGCCGGGCTCGAACGCGCGCGCGCGGCCTGGCGCGCGGCCTATCTGGCCTGGCGCCGCGCCGAGCCCTTTCAGTTCGGCGCCGTCAAGGAGCTGGAGCTTGGCAAGCAGATCGGCTACGGACCGGCGAATACCCAGGTGCTGGATGCGGCGGTGACCTCACCCGACCTGAGCCATCTGCTGCGCTCCCCCGACACACGCGGCTATGCGGCGACCGAGTTTCTGCTGTTCGCGCCGAACGACGCGCAATCAGCGACGCGCGATCAGCGCTGCGCCCATCTCACCGAGGTGACTCGGGAGATCGCCGTCCTCACGGCGCGTGCCGCCCGGGTCTGGGAGCAAGAGTATCAGTCCAGCTTCCTTGCGGCCGGCGACGGCAAGCCCTTCCTGCTGCCCGGTGATGCGCTGAGCCTGCCGGTGGCGGAGGCGCTGAACGTCACTGAGCGGATGCTGCGCGACCGCATCGGCCCGCCGAGCGGCTTCTTCGAGGAGCCGGCCGACCCCGAGCGGCTGGAGGCCTGGCACAGCGGCGCCTCGCGCGACGGCCTGCGGGCGAGCCTGGAAGGGCTGCGCCTGTTGGTGCTGGGCGACGGCGACAGCGGAGTCGCGGCCCTGGTCGCGACCCGCGACGGGGTGCTGTCCAAGAAGGACCCAAAGCTGGCCGCCGCGCTGGACCGCCGGCTCGAGAAGGCCATTGCCGCATTGGGAGACGACGAGCGCCCGCTGCACCTCGAGCTGCAAGACAAGCCCAAGCGGCTCAAGCGCCTCTATCGCGAGATCGAGCGCCTGCAGGAGGAGATCGAGGAAGTGACCCTGGTGCTGGAGCTGGACGTGCTGCCGACGAATATGGCGCCGGCGTTCTAAGGCGATTTCTGTCAATGTTCATACCATCTGACTTGTCTTGACGCCCGCCTTCGGTGTCGTGCCACCAGTCACATCGCCCGGCGATGCTCCTGGTGGCGCTCCTTGAAGGCGAACCTCAATCCGGCGCCATCTGGTATGAACATTTCCGGCAATCGCCTAAATCGCAACAGCGGACCGCCCCCGCAGGCATCCGCGTGCAGCTTTCTCGACTGGAATCTCGTTGATGATCTGTCCCCCCTTATTGCAGCGCGTATGGTCTTCCGATCGAGAGGATCGACGTTGGTCGCTGACCTTTGCAGGATGGGCACGCGGCGCTTTGCCCATCTTACGCATTGGGGCACTATCCCCACGCGCACCGTCTTGGTCGACTTGGCTCGCACTGACCGGCGCACTCGCCGCGGCCGGCTGCGGCGGCCCCAGCACGCCCATCGCCCCGGCCGATCCGCGGGCGGTGCTGAACGCCCTCGTGAGTCAGGGCGCGGTCCCTGCGTTGACCCGGCTCGCCGAGGAGGCGGATGCGCTCGACGCAGCCGTGCGCCGGCTCTGTCGCAACCCTCGGGAGATCGAGCTCGAAATGGCCCGGGAAGCCTGGCAGGAGGCCTATCTCGCCTGGCGCGGCGCAGCGCCCTATATGTTCGGCCCGGCCGACGAGGTGACCATGAAGCGCCGGCTCGGGAGCTGGCCGGTGAACGAGATCGTGCTCGACCACGTGGTGGCCTCGGACGAATTCAGCCACATGCGCGGGGCGGACGACGTGCGCGGCTATGCCGCCCTCGAGTTTCTGCTCTACTTGCCGGTCAACGCCGAGGTGGCGACCGCCGATCAGCGCTGCCCCCATCTGACCAATGTGACCCATGAGATCAAAGATCTCACGGCTGGTGTGTGGAAGCGCTGGACAGCGGAGTACGGATACGCCTTCGTGGGCGCCGGCGAAGCAAGCTCGCCCATCCCGACCCAGGACGACGCGCTCGCCCTGGTCTTCGCGGAGGGCATGAACGTCACCGAGCGTCTGCTCTGGGAGCGCATCGGGGTGCCGAGCGGCTTCTTTCGTGGCGCCGACAGTCTGAAGCTGGAGACGATCGAGGCGCCGCACGCCGGCATCGCGCGCGAGGGGCTGCGCGAGACCCTGGAGGCGCTGCGCCGGCTGGCGGCGGGCGCCGACGGGCAGCCGGGCCTGGCCGCGCTGATCGTCGACCTGGATCCCGCGCGCGCTTCGGACATGGTCAGGCGCGCCGAGCGCGCCCTGGCCGAGCTCCAGCCGGACGCGGAGGAAGCGGCGGAGCCTCTGTCCGCCACCCTGCGCCGCCAGCCGTCCCGCCTCGAGGGGCTCTACCGCCAGATCCAGGCGCTCCAAGACCAGTTCGCGGGAATCGCCGAGGTCCTCACGCTGCCGGTCCAGACCCATCAGGACGGAGACTGAGATGCAAAGCCCGTTCGACATCCATCGTCGCCAGCTGCTGCGCGCCGGCCTAGGGCTCGCGGCCCTGCCTCTGCTGCGCGCCACGGGCGCCGCCGCGGCGCCAACGGGAGCCGAGGGGCTCCTGGTCTCCGGCTTCTACACCGGCAAGGGCACGACGCGCCGGGACTGGCTGGTCTGGAGCGACCCCACTGGAGCGCACGGCGGACGGGTCGAGCTGCCACTGCGCAGCCACGGGCTCTGCCGCCACCCCGGCAAGCCGGATCATGTCGTCTGCTTCGCCCGGCGGCCGGGCGACCGCCTCTGGGAGATCGACCTCAAGCATGGCGCCCTCACCGCCGAGGTCTCCTCCGATGAGGGCCATCACTTCTTCGGCCACGGCGTCTTCGGCCACGGCGGCACCCGCCTCTACACCACCGAGAACCGCTACCGCGACAGCACCGGCCTGGTACGCGTACGCGACGCCCGCGACTACCGGGTACTCGACGAGATGCCGAGCGGCGGAATCGGCCCGCACGACATCCGCCTCCTCTCAGACGGACGCACCCTAGTCGTCGCCAACGGCGGCATCGAGACCCACCCCGACCTGCGCCGGCGCAAGCTCAACCTCGCCACCATGGACCCCAGCCTGGCCTATCTGGACAGCACGACCGGGCGCCTCCTGGAGCAGCACCGTCTGCCGCATCACCAGCTCAGCATCCGACACCTCGGCGTCGGTGCCGACGACGAAGTCGTCGCCATCCAGCAGTTCGAGGGTGACCGCGACACCCGCCTGCCTCTGGTCATGATCCACCGCCTGGGCGAGGAGCCCAGGCTCCCGACGGCCGACGCCGACAACCTCTGGCGCATGAACCACTACACCGCCAGCGCCGCCGTCGACAGCGCCAGCGGCACCGCTCTGGTCACCTGCCCAAAGGGCGACCTCATCACCCTCTGGAGCCTGTCGGAGGCACGGCTCATCGCCAGCTACGACCTGCGCCAGCCCTACGGCGCCACCCTCGCCAGCGACGGCGCTTACCTCATCACCGGCGCCACCGGCCAGATCCACCGCCTCCTCCCCGGCGGCACCCCCGAGCACCTCCACACCGCCCGCGGCGTCTGGGACAATCACTTGTTGTGGCTCGACCCAGCACAGGATGCTAGTACCCCGGCGGCGCACCGTGGGTAGAACGGACCCAAGGCCACCGGAATGCAGGGTTAAGGCGATTTCTGTCAATGTTCATCCCATCTGACTTGTCTTGACGCCCGCCTTCGGTGTCGCGCCACCAGTCACATCGCCCGGCGATGCTCCTGGTG
>JANQGF010000097.1 GCA_028277465.1 Chromatiaceae bacterium | reverse complement strand
GGTGATCGCCGCCGTCAGCGTGGTCTTGCCGTGGTCAACGTGGCCAATCGTGCCGACGTTGACGTGTGGCTTGCTACGTTGGAATTTTTCTTTGGACATCCCGCTCTACCCTTACTCGTTACTGTTTCTTGGACACCGCTTCGGCAATGCTGGCGGGCACCTCGTTGTACTTGGCGAACTCCATGCTGTAGGTCGCGCGGCCCTGGGTCGCAGAACGCAGGTCGGTCGCATACCCAAACATCTCCGACAGCGGAACCTCGGCCCGGATGACCTTGCCGGATGGCGCGTCCTCCATCCCTTGGATCATGCCGCGCCGGCTGTTCAGGTCACCCATGACATCGCCCATGTTCTCCTCGGGCGTGACCACCTCGACCTTCATGATGGGCTCCAGCAACACCGGCCGCGCCCTCGACGTCCCTTCCTTAAGCGCCATGGAACCGGCGATCTTGAAGGCCATCTCGCTCGAATCGACCTCATGATAGGAGCCGTCGTAGAGCGTGACCTTGATGTCCACGATGGGGAAACCAGCGAGAACACCATTCGCCATGGCCTCCTGGATCCCCTTGTCGACGGCCGGGATGTACTCCTTGGGTACCGCGCCGCCGACGATCGAATTGACGAACTCATAACCGGAGCCGGCATCCAATGGTTCGATCCTGAGGTAGACGTGGCCATACTGACCACGCCCACCGGATTGACGTGCGAACTTGGTCTCCTGCTCGACACTCGTGCGGACGGTCTCGCGATAGCTGACCTGGGGCGCACCGACATTGGCCTCGACCTTGAATTCACGGCGCATCCGGTCGACGATGATCTCCAGATGCAGCTCACCCATCCCGGAGATGATGGTCTGACCCGACTCCTCGTCGGTCCGCACCCGAAAGGAGGGGTCCTCCTGGGCAAGCTTCGAAAGCGCGACGCCCATCTTCTCCTGGTCGCCCTTGGTCTTGGGCTCCACCGCCACCGAGATCACGGGCTCGGGGAACTCCATCCGTTCGAGCGTAATCACCTGACCCAGATCACAGAGCGTGTCGCCCGTGGTGACATCTTTCAGTCCGACGGCGGCGGCGATATCGCCCGCCCGGACCTCCTTGATCTCCTGGCGGTCATTCGCATGCATCTGCAGAATCCGCCCAATGCGCTCTTTCTTGCTCTTTACCGGGTTATAGACGGTATCACCGGACTTGAGCACCCCGGAATAGACCCGGAAGAAGGTCAGGGTGCCGACAAAGGGGTCGGTCGCGATCTTGAACGCCAATGCAGCGAAGGGCCCGTCGTCCGACGACTCGCGCTCGGCCTCGGTCTCGTCCTTGTCATCCAAGATACCCTTGATGGCCGGCACATCCACCGGCGAGGGCATATAGTCGAGCACGGCATCCAGCATGGCCTGCACGCCCTTGTTCTTGAAGGCCGAGCCGCACATCATGGGGACGATCTCGTTCTTGAGGGTCCGATCACGCAGACCGACCTGGATCTCCTCCTCGGTCAAGGCCTGACCTTCGAGATACTTCTCCATCAGCTCTTCGCTGGCCTCGGCCGCCGCCTCGACCATGCCCTCGCGCCACTCCTCACAGAGGTCCGCGAGATCCTCTGGGACGTCGCGCAGCTCGTACTCGGTTCCGCGCGAGGCCTCGTCCCAATAAACGGCCTTCATGCGCACCAGATCGACGATACCCTTGAAGTCGTCCTCGGCACCGATGGGGACCTGGATCGGGACGGCATTGCCGCCGAGCCGGTCCTTCACCTGCTGCACCACGCGAAAGAAATCCGCGCCCATCCGGTCCATCTTGTTGACGAAGGCGATCCGCGGAACAACGTACTTGTCCGCTTGACGCCAGACGGTCTCGGACTGAGGCTCGACCCCACCCACGGCGCAGAAGACCGCGCAGGCGCCGTCCAGCACCCGTAGCGAACGCTCCACCTCGATCGTGAAATCCACGTGGCCCGGGGTATCGATGATGTTGATCCGGTGCTCGGGACGGTCCCGGCCCATCCCGTTCCAGAAGCAGGTCGTGGCTGCCGAGGTGATGGTGATACCGCGCTCCTGCTCCTGCTCCATCCAGTCCATGGTCGCCGCACCGTCATGCACCTCGCCGAGCTTGTGGGAGACGCCCGTATAAAAGAGGATGCGCTCCGTCGTCGTCGTCTTCCCGGCATCGATGTGCGCCATGATGCCGAGGTTGCGATACCGCTCGATTGGTGTGCTACGTGCCACGACTGAACCCATCCTGATGAATGCTAACGAAGGCTGAACGAAAGGCTACCAGCGATAATGCGAGAAGGCCTTGTTGGCCTCGGCCATCCGGTGCGTATCTTCCTTCTTCTTGAAGGCAGACCCGCGAGCATCCGCGGCGTCCATCAGCTCGCCGGCCAAGCGCTGGGCCATGGACTTCTCCGAACGCTTGCGCGCCGCATCGATCAGCCAGCGCATGGCGAGCGAGTTACGACGCGTCGGGCGCACTTCGACCGGCACCTGATAGGTCGCACCGCCCACCCGACGCGACTTCACCTCCACCACTGGACGCACGTTCTCCATCGCCTGCTCGAGCAACTCGATCGGCTCTCCCCCCTTCTTTTCGGCGACCTGATCGAGCGCACGATAGATGATCCGCTCCGCCACGGATTTCTTTCCGTCCTCCATCATCATGTTGATGAACTTGGTCAGAAGCTCGCTTCCGTGCTTCGGATCCGGGAGGATTTGGCGACGGGCGGCAACGCGTCTTCTCGGCATGATCTTAGGACTCCGGCCTCAACTCATTGGTCACTGAATGGCTCGATAAGAGCAGACAATCACTTCTTCGGACGCTTGGCGCCGTACTTGGAACGACCCTGACGCCGCTTCTCGACGCCGGTGGTATCGAGCGTGCCGCGTACCGTGTGATAACGCACACCCGGCAAATCCTTCACCCGCCCCCCGCGAATCAGAACCACCGAGTGCTCCTGCAGATTGTGTCCTTCGCCACCGATGTAGGAGGCCACCTCATAGCCGTTGGTGAGGCGGACACGCGCGACCTTTCTCAACGCCGAGTTGGGCTTCTTCGGAGTCGTGGTATAAACCCGCGTACAGACACCGCGACGCTGCGGGCACGCCTCGAGAGCCGGCACATTGGACTTCGCGCGGTTCCGCTTGCGCGGCTTGCGGACGAGTTGGTTGATGGTTGCCATGCAATCAGTCTCCAACGGCGATTCGCGCCCTATTCACGAAGGTCGAGCGATGCCTGCGCGTCGATTCGCCGACGGCACCAGCCGCCAGCTCGCACGCACGAATGCGATCGATCGACTCGGGGACCGCACGGGCTTGCCCAGACCTGGGAACCGGACTCGGAAAAAGAGTCTAGCCGGCATGAAGCCGGCTAGCTAAGACGGGGCAGTATAGGGATGCACCTGGGGTGTGTCAATAAGGCGATTTCTGTCGATTCTCTTAGGCGATTGCCGGAAATGTTTATACCAGATGGCGCCGGATTGAGGCTCGCCTTCAAGGAGCGCCACCAATCACATCGCCCGGCGATGCGCCTGCCGACGCTCCTTGAAGGCAGACGCCAATCTGACATAAGTAATGATTCAGAAACAACCTACACACCGTAGCCCAACAAGGGCGGCTCAAGTTGCACCACTTGTTTCTGAATCGTTCCTAAGAATCTCCGGCAATCGCCTCAACGAACGAAGAACCCAGATCAGCCCGGCCCGGTTTCCTCGGCCCCCTGCCCTTGCGGCGCAGATCCGAAGAAGGCCTTGACATCCTCCAGCTCGCGCGTGCGGGCCATGGCCGGCAGGCTCGCAATGAAGGCGCGACCATAGGGGCGAGACAAGAGCCGCGGGTCGCATACCACCAGCACCCCGCGGTCCCGACGGTCGCGGATCAAGCGACCGGCCCCCTGCTTGAGCGCGATCACGGCCTGTGGCAACTGGTAGTCACGGAAGGGATCGCCACCACGCCGGCGCAGTGCGTCGATACGGGCCGCGCGCACCGGATCACCTGGCGCGGCGAAGGGCAGACGGTCGATCAGGACACAGGAGAGGGCCTCGCCACGCACGTCGACCCCCTCCCAGAAGCTGGAGGTCCCGAGCAACACCGCGTTGCCGAGCCGGCGAAAGCGCTCCAGCAGCTCGGCCCGCGGGGCAGTACCCTGGACCAGCAGCGGATAGGGGACCCTACTCTCCAGTCCGGCCGCCGTCTCGCGCAGCGCGCGGTGGCTGGTGAAGAGCAAGAAGGCACGTCCCCGACTGTAGTGGATGATCTCGCGCGCCAGCGCGAGCACCTGCCGGTCGTAGTCGGGATCCGCCGGCAGCGGAAACCCGCGCGGGACGAACCAGAGCGCCTGGCGCGGATAGTCGAAGGGACTGTCCCAACGTTCGGTGCGGGCCTCGGCGATGCCGAGCTGGCGGGCGAAATGCGCGAAAGAATCCCCGACCGCCAAGGTGGCCGAGGTGAAGATCCAGGTCGTTCGCTCGCGACCCATCTGGTCGCGAAAGAACCCGGCCACCTCCAACGGGGTCTGGTGGAGCCGCAGACCGCGACCCTGGGTCTCGAACCAGCGCACGACCTCGGCCGGCTCAGTGGAGACCAAGGACCGCAGACGCTCGAGCAGATCCTTCGCCCGCGCCAGACAGGAGTCGAGACCTTTGCCCCGGCCGCTGATCGACTCCAGACCATCGGCGAGCGACTCCAGGGCGCCGTCCAGCGCTTCCAGTGCGCGCCGCACCCCGGAGTCCTCGGCGAGTTCGCGCCAGGGTCCGCGCCGTTCGCCCTCACCCAAGGCGAGTCGGAGATCCAGGACGACACGCCGCAGGGCAGCGGCCCGCCGGGGCAGCTCGGGGACATCCTCCGCATCGCGTCGGGCCTCGAGACCAGTATCACGCACCAGGTCCAGTAACTGGCGGCTACTGAGCGAGAGGCCGAAAAAACTCGCTGCAATCTCGGGGAGCTGGTGGGCCTCATCGAGCAGGAAACAGTCGGCGCCCGGCAGAATCTCGCCGAAGCCCTCGTCCTTGAGCGCCAGATCGGCGCAGAAGAGGTGATGATTGACCACCACCAAGTCCGCCGCCTGGGCCTCGCGGCGGGCGGCGACCAAGTGACAAACCTGCCACTCCGGACACTCCTGGCCGAGACAATTGTCGCTGGTAGAGGTCACCTCCGGCCAGACCTGGGCGTCCTCCGGAATCGGCAGCTCGGCGATGTCCCCGCGACGCGTGACCTTCGACCAATCCCGCACTTGCGCAAGATGGCGACGCTGATTCTCAGGCAGAAGGCCTGGGTCCTCGAGACGCAGCTTCAACCGATGCTGGCACAGATAATTGCCGCGGCCCTTCAGAAGCGCAGCGGAAACGGGCAGACCCAGTGCGTTGCGGACCAACGGCAGGTCGCGACCGAACAACTGGTCCTGGAGATTCCGCGTCCCGGTGGAGATGAGGACCTTGCGGCGCGAGAGTAGGGCCGGCACCAAATAGGCCAAGGTCTTGCCGGTTCCGGTACCGGCCTCGCAGATCAGGACGCCCCCGGTCTCCAGCATCTCGCCGACACGCTCGGCCATGGCCTGCTGCTGCTCGCGGTGGTGAAAACCAGGCAGCCTTTGGGCCAGCAGACCTTCCGGACCGAACACCTGGGACACGTCCGCCATCGGAGCCAACCGCGCGCGGGTTAGATTCGATTCGGGTCAATCCGCGCTAGCGCGGCGCTCGGCGTCGCCGGCACCGGCCAGATCGCCCGCGCGACGCTTGGCCTCGGCGATTATCCGCCAGTTATCCTTCTTGACGGCGGTATCGCTACCCGCCAGATCATTCGAACGCGATGCGAGATTGCCGGCCTGTACGCTTTGCCCCTGCTCCATTCGTACCCGCGCGAGACGATTCCATAGATAGGCCTCGCGTGGGCTGATGCGCAAGGAGCGCTCCAACGAGGCCGCAGCACCCGTGTAGTCGCCGGCCTGACGCTGCTGCTCCGCTTGTCTCGCCAACGCCTGGGCCGCCGGCGGCAGGTCTGGAGCCGAGATGGACGAATCCGGCACGACCGCAGGCGCCGCGCTGGCGGTCTGAGGCACGGGTGAAGGCGCCTCGCTCCGTGGGGTAGATTGCACTGAATCCGAGGCAGGCGGAGCGGCCGCCCGCGGCTCCTCCGGCACCGCGTCCGCAACCTTCGGTTGCATCGGAGTCGTCGGCGTTGAAGGCGACGGCCCGGGGGTGGACGCAGGCGCCGGGGCGGCCGGCGGCTTGGCGGCGCTCTCGACAAGCCCTGGTTCAGCCGACTGTGCCGGAGTCGCCGACTCGCTCCGCCTCGGGCTGGCCATGGGCGTCGGTGCAGCGGGCTCGACCTGCCCCTTGTCCGCAGCCTCTGCAGGCTCGGGCTCGGGTGGCGCACCCGGATCCTGATAGGCGTAGACCTTGGTCCCCCGATCCACCGGCTTGGCAGGCGCAGCCTCGGGCTTAGGCGCGCCCGGCCTGGGTTCGGGCTCCGAGGAGCGGTCCAGCTCGCGCGGGGTGGCCTGGACGATGGGTGCCGGTGGCCCCTCGCGCGGTTGCGTCGTACAGGCGACGAGGCCGAAGAAGGCAATCAGAGCCGCAAGAAGTCTTGACGAGAGTTCCATTTTCATCGTGGTCAGATGAGAAGACCGAGACCCGAAGGAGCCACGGATTGCTTCAGTTGTAGAAATCACTCATGAAGAGGTTTTCGCTGCTGGAGGTCGACGTCGGCTTGGGCTTCGGCGCAGGCCGAGGCTCGCGCTCCACCGCACCATCGGCATCCGCGCGAGCGACCCGGGCCTCGCCGCCGGCCCCGGCGGTCCGTTTACGACCACTGGCTCGACCGCCACCGCAGCGCTTCGCATCAGCCGCACTGTCGCCAATGTAGGGGACATTCTTGCGTCCACAAGCACTCGCCAGCACGACGCCTTCCGGCGGACCATCGGGCAAGGATTCGTTCTCCAGGGCCAGCATGAAGTCGCCCCACACCCGCAACGCCCCGGTACCGCCGGCGAGCCCCATCGGTTTGTAGTCGTCACGGCCGACCCAAACGACCGCCACCTTGTCGCCCGAGAAGCCGGCGAACCAACTGTCGCGCATACCGTCGGTGGTCCCCGTCTTCCCCGCCATGGTCATGCCTTCGGGCAATTTGGCGCCCAGCCATTTGGCTGTACCCTGCGTGACGACACGCTGCATTGCCCAGGTCGTCAGGAAAGCGGCCTTCGGATCGACCACCGCCTCCACGGCCAGGGGGTAGCGGTTCAAGGGGCGGCCGTGGACATCCACCACCTCCCGAATCGCCCGCAGGGGCGCGCGATAACCGCCGGCCGCGAGCGTCTGATAGATCTGAGCCACCTCCAGCGGCGACATGGACACGGATCCGAGAAGAAGCGAGGGAACCACCCGGATGCGGCGCTGGGCACCGAGCCGATAGAGCGTCTCGGCAACCTCGTCGACGCCGACCGCCAGTCCGAGATTGACCGTCGCCAAGTTCAATGAGCGCGCCAGGGCGGAATGGAGCTGAACCGGACCATAGACCCGATGGTTATAGTTCTTGGGCTCCCAGCGCTTGGTCCCGTCACGCAGGCTGACGGGCCGATCCTGGATGTTGGTGGTCAGGGTGAAACGCTCGGGCTGGGCCAAGGCCGTCAGGTAGACCGCCGGCTTCACGAGTGAACCGATGGAGCGGACCGCGTCGAGCGCCCGGTTGAAGCCGGCGTAACCCGGCTCGCGCCCGCCTGCCACGGCCAACACCTCGCCCTGAGTCACCGAGGTCACGACGGCGGCGACTTCTAGGGTCTCGGGCGACATGCGCCGGGATCTTTCCAACTCAACGACACGTCCGGCCAGCGACTCTTCCACCTTCGCCTGGACCGAGGGATCCAGGGTCGTGAAGATGTTCAATCCCTCGGAGCGCAGATCCTCATCCCGATAGTCACGCCGCAACTGACGTCGAACCAAGGTGATGAAGTCGGGATACTCACCGACCGGGCGGCCACCCCCTTCCTCCAGTCCGAGGTCGGCCATCTTGGACTCGGCGGCCACCTCGGGCGTGATGACGCCCTCACGCACCATGAGATCCAGGACCAGATCACGACGGTTCCTGGCCGCCTCCGGATGGCGCCGCGGGTCGAGGCTGGAGGGCGCCTGGACCAGACCGATCAAGAGCGCGGTCTCGGGTACATCCAGTTCACTCAGCGGGCGATTGAAGAAGAAGCTGCTCGCGAGACCGAACCCATGGATCGCGCGACTCCCATCCTGCCCGAGATAGATCTCGTTTGCGTAGGCCTCCAAGATCTCGTCCTTGCTGTAGCGCCGCTCCAGCAGGAGGGCCATGAAGGCCTCCTTGAGCTTGCGCTCGAAGGTCCGATCGGCGTTGAGGTAGAAGTTCTTGACCAGCTGCTGAGTGAGTGTACTGGCACCCTCGACCACGGTGCCCGCCCGCAGATTGCTATAGGCCGCGCGCAGGATGCCCCTGGGGTCCACGCCGAGGTGCCGGTAGAACTTGCGGTCCTCCACCGCCATCAGCGTCTTCACCAGGAGATCGGGAAGCCCCTTGCGGCGGACCAGCACCCGGTCCTCATTGTGGGTCGGATAGATGCTCGCGATCAGCATGGCGTCGAGCCGCACGAGGGCCGGATCGGGACCGCCGTCGGCGTCCTCGAGACCGGCGACCCGGTCAGCTGTGAATTGGATATCGAGATGGCGCGCTGGCTCCGAGCCGTCCCAGAAACGGAAAGGCCGGGTTCGCACCAGGAAACGGTCATCCTCCCTGCGATAAGTCCCAGGACTGGCGGGCGCGGCGACCCGATGGTAGTTCAGGCGGTCCAATTCGCTCTGGAAGCGATCCGGGCTCAACGAACGATCGATGTAGAGCTCCAACGGCCGTGCATAGACGCGCGCTGGCAATGCCCAGCGCTGACCTTCGAACTTACCCCGGATCACACGGTCGAGATGCACACCATAGAAGAAAGCGGCCAGACCGAGGCCCGCCACAAGGACCAGCACCCAGCCAGTCACCAGGGCGCGTAGACGAGGGCGCCGCGGCACGAGCGGGCGCCTCCGTCCGCGGGAGGCGGTTCGGCGATTAGCGGAAGCCATCGATCGGGAGCGCGGCCGTGGTGCGGCTCGAGGCGACCTCCGAAGGTACTGAGCCGAAGGGGGAATCTGGAGACATCGGGGGCCTGGTCAGTCTTTATGCGGGAGTTTCAGTTGCTTATGGTCCCATTTAAAGTGCCCTGTTACAAGCGCTCGGAACGGGCCGTCAAGCGGCTCGTCGCCAAGACCCACCCGGCGCAATACCCCTCTCGTGTCGCCACCGACCCCCGAGCGCTCAGGCGATTGCCGGAGATTCTCATGCCATCGGATAGAGGATCGCCTCTTCCTTCGCGTTATGCTGCTGCACGACCATAATGGAGGCCCTCGAGAATCCCCAGGCACTCGCCCGGATCGCACGCCTGCACGGCTTGCTGCAATTCCGCGAGCAAGGACCTAATCTGACGGTGCTCCGTGCGCATCACACCGGTTGGCCCCATGGCCATCGCGGTAGCGAATTCGAGCGGCGGGAAGAGCTCATCCTCCTCGAATTTGAAATGGCGCTCGATCGCCTCCGCGAGATCCGCGGCACCCGATTGAGCGGCACCCCAATCACGACGTCCGGCACTGGTCTCGACCGAGGCGAGGAGCCGGTCGCATTGACGATGATCCTGAGGGTTTCGGTGATCGTCTTGGTCATTGAGGCTGGACTCTCGAATTCACGTGCCAAGATGGCCCAACATGGTGTGGCACCCTGCCCCACTCGGGACAGGTCGAGGAATCTCGACGGTTTACCGTGGAGCAGCACCCCAGCCGCTCGATTTGGTGGGAGCGGCGCCTCGCCGCGACGAGCCTGCAAACTGCTGCGGCTCTTGTTCCATGCTCCGGGGTGCCAGAGACA
>JANQGF010000230.1 GCA_028277465.1 Chromatiaceae bacterium | reverse complement strand
CAGGTCGTCGAAATAGAGGAGCCCCTCGTCGCGCTTGCGCCGGTCGAGGTGTGCGCGGACGAGGTCGCGGGCATCGGCCAGGAAGTGCGCGCTCTCCAGTGCGTCGATTCGGCTCAAGAGGCCGGCATAGCGGTCGCATAGATCGAAGAAGGGGTGCGTGGGCGCTTGTGTGCCCGGCTTGGTCCCGGTCGCCAGGCGCTCGTTGGTCAGTCGCTCGAAGCCCTCCGGCAGCTCGGTGGGTGGAGACCTCTCGCCGACCAGGTGCTCGGCCGCCGCCAGTGCCTTGGCGACCAGCCTCTTGTTGTAGGAGCGGCGGTTCAGCGCCTGGTCGCCCTCCAGGATGACCCGCACCTCCTGGCCTTGTTTCCGCCAGCTGTCGCAAAGATCGTTGAAGCACTGCTCCAGGTCGCGCCGCGCCGCGCTCGGGCTCGCCTCGCCGAGGTCCGGCAGTAGACGCGGATCCTCCTGCGTCAGGTGGGGCGCAAGCTCGGCCAGGAGCGCATGCGGATCGCGCCAGCGCGCCCGGACCCAGGCCGCCCGCTCCCGGGGGGCCGGACTCACCCGGGCACGCCAGAAGTCATGCACGGCGCGGGCTCGCAGTGGTTCCTCGTCGGTGATGAGGTCCGTCTCGAAGGGTGTGCCGCTCTCGAAGGCGTGGTCCTGGAGACAGCGCTGACAGAAGCCATGAATGGTGTAGATGGCCGCCTCGTCCATCCGGGTCAGGGTGTCGGCCAGGGTGGTCGTGGCCGCTTGGGGATCGGCGAGTCGCAGCAGCAGATCGGCGAGCGCCGGGTCCTGAGCGCGACGGTCCTGGAGATCGCCGGCGCGCAACCACTCCAGCGCCTGGACCAGACGGCGGCGAACACGATCGCGCAGCTCCTCCGTGGCGGCCTGGGTGTAGGTCACGACCAGGATGCGGTCGACCTCACAGGATCCTTCCAGCAGCAGGCGCAGGTAGAGCGTCGTGATGGTATAGGTCTTGCCGGTGCCGGCGCTGGCCTCGATCAGGCTCAGGCCCTGCAGTGGGAGCGCGAGTGGGTCGAGCGGCGTCATGGCAGCTCTTCCGCCGCCTTCGTCAGGCGCGAGTGATGGATCAAGGGTTGCAGGATGCGCCTGGCGTTGGCCTCGAAGGCGGCGCCGATGGGCTCCCGACCACGAAAGGCGATGCGTACCGCGGGGTCCGCGCATTCGGGTGTCGGGCTCCGGTCGTCGCACCAGGCCTGCTCGAACCTGGATCCGTACTCGCCGGTCTCGAGCCAGGCGAGCGCAGACTCGGGGAAGAAGGCGAGCGGGGACTGCAGGCCCTGCCAGCGCAACTCCAGCAGGTCCGCGAGGATCCCAGCGGCGTCTTCGACCGAGGCGAGCGCAAGACCGGCGTCCTCGGCCAGAAAGCGGCTGCAGGGTGCGATATCGCGGGGGCGCAGCAGATTCAACACCAGGTGGGACACCCAGACGGACAAACGGTCCTTGGCGCGAAGCCGGCCGAGCCGGCTCTGCAGGAGGCCGTCGGCCTGCAGCTGGGTGAGCCGACCCTGGAGCCGAAAGCCGCCGAGAGTCAGGTCCACCTCCAGTGGCTCGCCGGCGTAGCGACTGAGCCGCTCGACGAAGGGAGCGGCCACCGCCAGCTGTTCATCGAGCAAGAGCTCGCCGGGTGCGCCATGGGGGAGCACCCCGGCCGCGCGCAGGTGCGACAGGATCTCCGGCGGCTCGCGGCCGGCCAGAAGCAGCTCCAGCAGCGATTGACGCAGTGCATAGGCCTCGAGTCCGACCGCGTCGAACGGCTCCTCCTCGAGGAGGAGCTCCTCGGCACCGGCCAGTCGCAACCCCAGGCGCTCGACGAGGAAGGATCGGGCGGGGTTGTGGAGGAAGCGGATCAGGTCCCGGATGTCCAGCGCGCGCAGCCGGTCGTCGGGCGGTCCCAAAGGCCGCTCGGCGAAGGCCGGGAGACCGGTCCCTCGACTGGCCCGGGCCGCCTCGAGCCAGGTCTCGGCATAACTGAAGAGGTCTGCGTCATGGCCGTCGAAATAGCCTCGGCTGAAGGGCTGCAGGGGGTGGCTGATACAGAGATGATCGTCCAGGTCACCGCCGCCGGCGAGCCGATGGCCGGCCACGAGATAGTCGCGCAGCTCACTGACCACGACCGAGGGGACCTTGAGGCTGTTGTCGCGTTGGTCCCTGCCCACATAGCTGAGATAGAGGACGTCGCGGGCCGAGAGGATGGCCTCCAGGAAGAGATAGCGGTCGTCGCGCCGGCGCGAGCGGTCGCCTCGGCGGGGCGATTGGGCCATGAGATCGAATGAGACCGGGCGCTGGCTGCGTGGGAAGTCCGTGTCATTCATCCCGATGAGACAGATGACGCGGAAGGGGATGCTGCGCATGGGCACCATGTTGCAGAAGGTGACCCGTCCGGTGATGAAGCGCTGGGCGCCGCTCGTGTCTTGGAGCAAGTCCTCCAGCAGCGCGCGCACCAGGTCGAGCGAGATGCCCCCAACGAATCCAGCCCGCTCGGCCAGCGAGACCAGCCGGTCCAGGCGATCGCGAATGCCCTGCACCAGTGGCTCTTCGGCCTCGTCGGGCGCGAAGAAGCTGGTCAGCAGCTCATGGAGCCTGGCTCGCCATCTCGGCAGGGTGGCGACACCGGTCAAGCCTTTCCGCCACTGGTTCAACGCCTCCAGGAAGGATTGAAGCTGGCCCAGATACTCGGCCTCGCCGCCCTCGACGTCTGGATAGGGCAGCACGCCGGCGTAGGGGTCGGCAACCGGCTCTGGCGGCAGGGCATAGCCGAGAAAGAGCCGGTCGAGTCCGAAGGACCAGCTGTTGGACCCTTCGGGCGGGAGCCCGAGCGCTTGACGCATGGCGCCGTCCGCCGCCCAACGGATACCGCTCTCGCGTACCCAGGTCCGAATGCGTCCCAGCCCCTCGAGATCCAGCCCGAAGCGCCTTCTCACCGGCGGGATCTGGAGCAGCGAGAGGATCTCGGTCGCCTCCAGTCGGCTGCGCGGCAGGTCGAGCAGGAGCCGCAGGGCCTCGACCAATGGCTGCTCGGCACCCAGCCGGCGGTCGGCGATGGACCAGGGGATGGCATGGGGCGGAGGCGCGGCACCGAACACCGCCTCCACGTAAGGGGCATAGCGGTCGATATCGGGTGCCATCACGATGACGTCGCGCGGTGTCAGGTCGTCGAGACGCTCGAACAGCCGCAGCAGCCGGTCGTGCAGGATCTGGATCTCGCGCAGCGGACTCGGTGCGCTTTGTATCTGGATCGAGTGATCGTCCGGCGCGACCAATCGCCCGCCGGGGTCGAGCCGCGGGTCTTGCAGATCGAGCAGATCGCGCTGCACCTGTGCCAGCAGCCCCTCGCCGGTCGGTTCCTGGAAACGGTCGTGGTCGAGCCCACCCAGCTCCAAGAGCTGGTCCAGGAACACCTGACCAGCATGACCCAGTGACGCCAGGAGTGGGTTGCCCACGTCCAGCAGCCCGGTCGGGTCCGGCTGACCCGCCTTCTGCGCCCGTGCCCGGCGTCGGGCCTGACCGCGATCGTCCACCAGGTCGGACCAATAGCCGCGGCAGGGGTTGAGATTGAACAGGTGCACCTGGATGAAGCCCGCCAGTGCGCCGAGCAGGTTCACATAGACGGGTGCCAGCGCCGTGAGGCCGAAGAGACAGACCCGCTCGGGCAGGCCCCCTGGGCGCGGCGCGCCTGCCGCCATGGCCTGCTCCAGGTCCGCCAGGAGCTGGGCCCGGTGCGCGTGTCCCGCCTCGGCGCAGAGCCTCCGCCAGAGTTGGGCCTGCCAGTGATCCCCTCGGCCCTGTTCCCAGCCCAGCACCAGGTCGGGGCGGAAGACCAGGTACTGGTCGAAGAGGTCGGCGATCCGGCGGGTCAGCTGGTAGAGGCGCAGGTCCGAGGCGTCGCTCGCCAGATAGCGGCGCAGCGGTTCGAAGGCCGGGTGGTCCAATGCCTCCGGCAGCTGGCGCAAGAGACGCCAGAGCAGCGCCTCGCGGTCGAATGCCTCCAGATCCGGCGGCTCGGGTAGCCAGGCCTGGAACACCTCCCAGAAGAAGACCGCCGGGAGCGGGAAGCGAAGATTCGCCGCGACGCCGGTACGCTCGGCCAGCTGCTGGGCGATCCAGCGCGCCATGCCCTGATTCTGGACCACCAGGATCTCGGGAGCGAAGGGGTCAGAGAGCGGCCGACCTCTCACCTCGACCAGTCCCTCGATCAAGAGCTCGAGCCGGTTGCTATGGTGGACCTGGATCATCTGGGCGATTGCCGGAAACGTTCATACCAGATGGCGCCGGATTGAGGCTCGCCTTCCAGGAGCGCCACCAGGAGCATCGCCGGGCGATGTGACTGGTGGCGCGACACCGAAGGCGGGCGTCAAGACAAGTCAGATGGTATGAACATTGACAGAAATCACCTAAAGTAACTGGCGGGTAGGCCGATAAGGGCAGCGTGACCATCGCTCCTGGAGCCCGCCGTGATTACGATCCACTCGCACCTTTCATTGTTGTCGAATTCCTTCGCGCTGAGAACCGACAACCAGGGGCCGGGGCAGGCGCAGGCGCTCCCGACCACGGAGGGGCCCGAACGCGCCCTGTCCAGTCTACAGGGCAAGGCCCTGAATGCCTTGGCGCGTGAGATACCTGGCGTGGATGCGAGTGCCATCCAGGCCATGGACCCCGACAACTACACCCCCGAGAAGGTTGCGGATCGGATCAGCCAGTTCGTCTCCTTGGGGCTGGAGAATGCCCGCGCCCAGGGTAAGTCGGAGGAAGAACTGCAGGTCCTCTACGAGAGTGCCCTGAAGGGGGTCGAGCAGGGTTTTCGTGAGGCGAAGGAGATCCTCTCGAATCTGAACCTGCTCGGCGGGCCGATCGCCGAGCAGGTCGAGGCGACCGAGCGGGCGACCTTCGACGCCTTGTCCGGGCTCTCGCCGATCAAGGAGGAAGCGCCGATCGCCGAGGCTGGAGCCGTCGCGGTGGCGGTTTCAGAGCGTTTCCAGCGTGCCGATAACTTTGAGCTGACCCTGCAAACCCGTGAGGGTGATGAGGTCAGGATCAGCTTCAGTCGTGAGCTCGAGGCCGGGAGCCGCTTCACCGCGGTCGCAGACGGCGAGGGTCGTCGGGCCGCCAGTCTCGATGTCAGCCGCAGCGAGAGCAGCGGCTATCGGTTCAGCGTGGAAGGCGATCTGAGTGTCGAGGAGATCGACGCGATCCAGGAACTGGTGCGGGACGTCGGTCAGGTCGCCAATGACTTCTACAAGGGTGATGTGCAGAAGGCGTTCGACCAGGTGTCCGATGTCGCCTTCGATGACTCGCAGCTGGCCTCGATGAATCTGCATATGAGCCGGAGCGAGCAATACACCGCGACCCACAGGTATCGGGAGACCCAGGAACTGGAGAACCCAGAGCGCGTCGAATCGGGTCGCCGACTGGGTCATCTGATGCGCGAGATGCAGGATCTGGCCGATCGGTCGGCGTTGGGCTTCCTCGATCGCGTGCGGGATGCGGCCGGTCAAATCATGCAAGGGTTGGCGCAGGAGGACAGTCGCTTCAAGGATGCCGCTTCGGATCGGCAGGCCCTCTATCAAGGCAATCTGGAGCGCTTGTTGAGCGGGTTCGGGGAGACAGATTAGGCGATTTCCATCAACTCGGGCACGCGCGCCGATTCGACGAGGTCGGGTCAAACGACGGAGCACGCGCTTTGCCCATCCAGCGACTCGTACACCTGCCGGCTCACGGCAAGCCGCGCGACTTGGCCACAGGAGGTGTCGAGCGGTTGGTGGGTCAGTTGGGCGCTCGACTTGGGCGAGCCGGGGGTCCGTCCGCGAGGGGCAATGCCCTTCGGTGCGGACTCGGCCGAAGACGGGACCGAGGAGGCCGGGTCTGCGCCGCGTCGGGATGGGTTCAACGCGCCCGCTTACTTCTCGTGATCATTGGAGCCCGCGTGGATTCTCGCCCACCGGGAACGGATCGATGAGACTTGGAAGTGCTCTCTCATCGTCCTAGGATCCACGAAGATATCCATCGGGATATAATCGTGGCCCGCATCGCGGTCGAGCCTTTCCAGTTCGACCTCGACTTCGAGGGCATATCGGGGCCAATCCCTATGGTCCCCGCCGGTACAGCTGGTGTGGTTCTGTATCCTGGTCGTCATGGTACTGGTCCGCTTCGGCGATTGGGGTCGACTCTTGTACCATCTGACTTGTCCTGATAACCGTCTTCTCTGTGGCGTTGGGGTCACAGCGTCCTACTTTGCTCCCGCCAGCTCTCCTTGAATGCGAACGTCAATCCCGGGTCATCTGTTACAACAGCTTCCGGCAATCGCCTCTGATGTTGTTCGATCGAGACTCGAGCGTGCACCCTTCGTAGGACTTCGGGCACCTCGATATCCTCTTAGGCGATCTCTGTCAATTCTCATCCCACCTGGCTTGTCTTGACGCCCGCCTTCTGCGTCGCGCCAGCAGTCACATCGCGCGGCGATGCTCCTGCCGACGCTCCTTGAAGGCAGACGCCAATCCGGCGCCATCT
>JANQGF010000009.1 GCA_028277465.1 Chromatiaceae bacterium | reverse complement strand
AGCATGGAACAAGAGCCGCAGCAGTTTGCAGGCTCGTCGCGGCGAGGCGCCGCTCCCACCAAATCGAGCGGCTGGGGTGCTGTTCCACGGTAACCCTCGGTCCGATGGCGCCCGTCACGAGGTACCCTGGTGGGCGCGGCGACCCCATGTGGCAAGACCGCTGGTAGAGCGGAGGCGCAACGCCGGTAAGATCCATCGCTGGCGGGTGTAAAATGGATCCAGTTCGAGCCGCCAAACCCGAAAGCCCACGAGGAGGTACGCAGTGGACACCCGCCTCTCCCTTCCCCTTGCGATTACCCTTGTCTGTACCGGCTGCACCCAGGAGACCCAGAACCAGATCGGCCGCTCGATCCAGAACTGGACCGGGGTCGACGGCGTCCTGGAGGTCTATGCCGGCGAGCGGATCGCCAAACGCTTCATCAAGGTCGACAAGCTCACCACCGCCGGCGCGACCCAGGGGTCTGGCACCAGACCTTATCGCTATGGCTATGGGATACTGGATCTCAACCTGAACGGCCGGCCAGATCCGGGTGAGCGCAAGGTCTATTTCGAGATCAGCGACTACTCCACCAGCTACGTCTTCTACGGCGATCCGGGATCTTGAACCGCGCCTAGCGCGGTATGCGAAGTTCTTTGATTGGATCGGCCTTGGGAGCCACGACAAGCAGCGGAGCTTCGCGGTTTAAATTATTAAAAAATATAAAATTTAAACCGCTTCTCCAGCGATGTCGATGAAACCCTCAAAGCCCATCCAGCGACTCCAAGGGCGGTTCGCAGTGCGTCCCGCGACAGCGGTAGATCCGAGGCCGCTCGCCCGGCATCATGGCAGCGAGCGTCCCCGGCAGGCCGGTCGTGGACGAGGGGATGGCCAGAACCAGGCGCCGCGGCCGATATCCCTCTTGCGCCTGACGTCGCCAGGTCTCCAGCCGGTCACCCTCGGCACGGATGATCAGGATCTCGGGCGGCTCCAAGTGTTCGTCCAAGGCGAAGAGGAGCGTCGCATGGGCATAGGGCATGCGGCGCACGGACTCCCCGGCCAGCTTCAGGGTCGACCAAGCGGCGTCCAGATAACGCGGCTCACCCAGCAGATGACCCAGTCGCTGCAAGGCGTGGGCGGCAATGCCGTTTCCGGATGGCAGAGAGTCGTCTTCCAGGGGCTTGGGCCGGTGGATGAGTGGCTCATGGTCGCGAGCGGTGAACCAGAAGCCACCGCCCTCGTCATCCATGAACTGATCCAGAAGCACCTCGGCCAGCTTCACACCGAACTCCAGGTCGGCCACCGACCAACGTGTCTGCAAGAGTTCCAGCAAGGCATCGAGCAGACAGGCATAGTCGTCGAGATAGGCGTTCAGATGGGCCTTGCCGTCTTTGTAGGTCGCCAGCAACCGCTTGCCGGTCCAGAGCCGGGAACGAATGAACCGCATGGCCTGCTCGGCCGACTCCAGGTAGTCCGGGCGGTCCAAGACGCGCGCGCTCCGGGCCATCGCCTTGATCATGAGTGCATTCCAAGCGGTCAGGATCTTCTCGTCGCGGCCAGGGCGCACACGCCGCTCCCGCTCGGCGAAGAGTGCCGCACGCGCACTCGACAAGAGCGCCTCGACCTCGGCCGGCTCCAATGCCAGACGCGCAGCAACCTCGGCTGGGGTCGCGCAACCGTGCAGGTGCCAGCACTCCTCGAAGTTGGGCGACCGATCCAGGCCGTAGACCGCAGCAAAGGGCGCATATTCGGCCTCGCTCAGAATCGATCGGACGCGTTCGCGGTCCCACACATAGAAGGCGCCTTCCCGGCCCTCGCTGTCGGCATCCAAGGTCGAGTAATAACCGCCTTCCGGGGACTGCATCTCGCGCACCACCCAATCCGCGGTGGCGCGGGCCGCCTGCTGAAACAGCGGATCCCCGGTCGTGGCATAGGCATCGCAGCAGAGTGCGAGAAGTGGCCCGTTGTCATAGAGCATCTTCTCGAAGTGCGGGATCATCCATTGATCATCCACTGAATAGCGGCAGAAGCCACCCCCCAGCTGATCGGCGAGACCGCCCCGAATCATGCGTTCCAGGGTGAAGGTGGCCATCTCGAGCGCCCTGACCTCCGGTTCCCGCTCGCCGCCATGCAGGGCATGGTGGCGCAACAACAACTCCAGATTGGCCGGATGCGGGAACTTGGGTGCGCGGCCGAACCCTCCGTACTCGTCATCGAAGCTCGTGGCCAATTGGCGCATCGCGGCCTCCAGTAGGGATGCGTCCGGCAACCGACCGCCGGCCGTCGGCTTCAGCTCGACGAGTACCTCGGTCAACCTTTGACTCTGCGTCCGGATCGCGTCCCTCTTCTCGCGAAAGGTCTGCTCGATCCACTGCAACAATTGATTGAAGGCGGGCAGGCCATGACGGGGCTGCGGTGGGAAATAGGTCCCGGCGAAGAAGGGCTTCTGGTCATCGGGCGTGAGAAAGACCGTCAGGGGCCAGCCCCCAGCACGCTTTGTGAGCAACTGATGCGCGGTCTGGTAGACCTTGTCCAGATCCGGACGCTCCTCCCGATCCACCTTGATATTGATGAACAGACGGTTCATCAACTCCGCGGTCACCGAATCCTCGAAGGATTCGTGGGCCATCACATGACACCAATGACAGGCCGAATAGCCGATCGAGAGCAAGATCGGCCGATCCTGGTCGCGCGCCAAGGCCAGGGCCTCGTCGCACCAGGGCCACCAGTCCACTGGCTGATAGGCGTGCTGCTGGAGATAAGGGCTGGTGGCCGCGGCAAGACGGTTGGCCTGCGGAGTGCGGTGAGGGGTCGCGGTCGACATTGGCGGATCCTGAGGGCTGGATTGACACACAAGAGGATGCGAGCGGCTCGGACTGCGGAGGGGCCGAGGTGTGAGAGTGGGTCTTTGCCGCCCCGCTTTCCATGGCCCGCCCCGCCCCCACCCCTGGCAATCGAAAGCCGAGCGGATCCCTGCGAATGCCACCTCGGCTACCCGCAGGATACGCTACTTTCCAGGTTCTGTTAGTCTCTAAGGGACATCACAGTCAATCGATTCGTCCCCATCGGTCATCGTCCATGAAGCATCAGCCCCTCATCCTGCGCAAGGACCAGGAACGTCGCCTGCTCGCCGGTCATTGCTGGATCTATAGCAACGAGGTCGACACCCGAGAGACCCCATTGAAGCAGTTCGCACCTGGGCAACCGGTCGAGATACTGAGCGACCACGGGCGCTGGCTGGGACACGGCTACGTCAACCCCAAGTCACTCATCTGCGCCCGTCTGGTGAGCCGAGACAGACACCGCCCCTTGAGTCCCGCGCTCTGGGTCGAGCGCATCCATGTCGCACTGAGCCTGCGCCAACGACTCTATCCGAGCCCCTTCTACCGGCTCGTCTTCGGTGAGAGCGATGGCCTACCGGGTCTGATCGTCGACCGTTACCGAGACTTGTTGGGCGTGCAGATCACGACCGCGGGTCTGGAGCGGGCCCGCGGCGAGATCCTGACCGCATTGGAACAGGTGGTCCGCCCCCAGTCGATCGTGCTTCGCAACGACATCGGCGTACGCGAGCTGGAAGGACTGGATCAGGGGGTTGAAGTCGTCCTGGGGTCTCCGGTCGACGACCTGACGCTGATCGAACAGGGGCTCGAGTTCCGGATCGCGCCCCTGAGCGGGCAGAAGACGGGTTGGTTCTTCGACCAAGCCGAGAACCGGGCCCGCCTGGGCCGCTACCAGGTCGGCAAGCGGGTGCTGGACCTCTGCAGCTATACCGGCGCCTGGGGACTGCGCGCCGCCGCCCTGGGCGCCACAGCCGTGACCTGCGTGGACAGCTCGCGCGCCGCCCTCAAGCAACTCGAGGCGAACGCGGCCCGCAACCGACTGGAAGACCGCATTCGGGTCCTGCAAGGAGACGCCTTCGAGGTCCTGCGAGATCTGCGTGACCGCAATGAGCGTTTCGACACCCTCGTTCTGGACCCTCCGGCCTTCATCAAACGCCGCAAGGACGAGAAGGACGGGATCCAGGCCTATCTGAGGCTCAACCGACTGGGCATCGAGCTGCTCGAGCCCGGGGGACTCCTGGTCACTTCCAGCTGTTCGTTTCACATGGGTCGCGACGCCTTCGTGCGAACGGTTCAGCAGGCAGCGCGTCGTGCCGGCCGCGGCCTCCAATTGCTGGAGATCGGCCAACAGGGACCGGATCACCCAGTCCATCCCGCGATCCCCGAGACCGCCTATCTCAAGACCCTGTTCCTACGTGTGCTACCGGGCCTCTGACGCTGCGGCCCATGGACCTGAAGGGTTGAACCTAGAAACGGCAGTTGACCGCTTCGTGCTTCATGCCAGGTATGGAGAGAAAGGACCTTTCTCGCTTCATGCGGCCTCACCGCCTGGGTGAGGGCCGCTCCGGCCCCCAGTGCACGCCCCGCCTGGCGGTGTTGCAACGCGTTGGAATCGATCGACGATTCCGCCTTGTTGCGCCTTGCCAGCCACCACGCGGAACGCACCCTGGGGGCCGCCCAACCGCCGCTTCTAGGTTGAATTCGCTCGTCTTGCAGGTCACCAGTGACCCTGACCGAAACGCGCGCCGCCAGCGCCCCACATCTCCCTCTCGCCTGCGGGAGAGCGCACCGTCTCTGCAGCGGCGCCCGTTCACTCTTCCGGGGTGGTTACCGTGAGCATACAGCGCAGGGTACGCACCGCGCACATTACCAAGCGCCGAACCAAGCGCCGAGGCTCATTCTCCGGGGTGACAGAACCGCGGCATCAGCGTTACCGTGGAACAGCACCCCCAGCCGCTCGATTTGGTGGGAGCGGCGCCTCGCCGCGACGAGCCTGCAAACTGCTGCGGCTCTTGTTCCATGCTCCGGGGTTCCAGAGACACGGCATGACCGTTAGCCCCGCCTCCAACCTTGCCGCCAGGCCTTGCGACCCCAGATCCAGACGTACTGTGAACCACTGACCACCACGGTCACGAAGCAGGCCCAGATCAGGATCTCCAGCAAGGCAGTGGGCAAGGAATAAAGACCGGCATCCATCATGACCGCGACCACGAGCAAGATCTGCAGGAGCGTGTTGAGCTTGCTGACGGGCAGAGGCGCCGCCTGCACCTCCTCGACCTGATAGTTGTAGAGCACGGCCCCGCCCACGATCACCAGGTCACGGAAGATCACCGCCAGGACCAGCCAGACGGGAAGCAGCCCGAGCGCGCCAAGAACAAGAAAGCAACAGACCAGCAAGGTCTTGTCCGCCAGCGGATCCAGGATGCCGCCGAGGTGGCTCTGCCAACCATAGTGCTTGGCCAGAAAGCCGTCGACCCCATCCGAGACGCCGGCCGCGGCGAAGATCGCCAATGCCCAGCCGAATTCGCCCACCAGAAGGAGATAGACCACGGGGATGACGGCGATGAGCCGCACAACGCTGATGAGGTTGGGAAGATCTTTGAGCTTCACGTCTCTGACCCCGACACCGCAACGCGACCTGAGAGTCGAGATGCTAGCCTGCTGGAAGCGGACTGTCCAAGTTTGAATCGCCGGTCGGGCGGCCCTAAACTCCATGCAGCCGTGACTCCGTGACAGCGGGGTTGTCCATCCATGCCCACCCCCACGCTTACACGCCACAAGGTCCACCTCGTCGATCTGGTCTCAGGAACGGCATCCCGATCCCCGAACCTTGGGGTCCATCCAGCGGACCCCATGCAAGCTGCGTCACCGCGACAACGGCCAGACGCCTCACTCAATCCCTTGGAGCCTCGGTACGATGCAGGATTCCCAAGCAAAGACGCCAACCTCACTGAGCTACCGCGACGCGGGCGTCGACCTGGATGCTGGTTCACGTCTCGTCGAACGCATCCGGCCTCTGGCGGCCGCCACCTCGAGGCCCGGAGTGATCACCGAATTGGGCGGCTTCGGCGCCCTGTTCGAGCTGCCCCTTACACGCTATCGTCACCCTGTTCTGGTCTCTGGCACCGATGGGGTCGGAACCAAGCTCAAGCTCGCGATCGAGCTCGAGCGGCACGACAGCATCGGCATCGACCTGGTCGCCATGTGTGCAAACGACATCCTGGTCAGTGGTGCCGAGCCCCTCTTCTTTCTCGACTATTACGCCACCGGCCGGCTGGAACTGGAAGTCGCTACCTCGGTGATTGCAGGTATCGCCCGGGGCTGCGAGCTGGCAGGCTGCGCCCTGACCGGCGGCGAGACCGCCGAGATGCCGGGTCTATACCAGGAGGGAGACTACGACCTCGCGGGCTTTTGTGTCGGCATCGCGGAGAAGGCGAATCTGATCCTGCCGGAGCGTGTCCAACCGGGGGACCTGCTGCTGGGGCTCGCCGCCTCCGGCCCCCACTCCAACGGCTATTCGTTGATTCGCAAGATCATCGCCTTGACCGAGGCAGACCTATCCACCGAACTGGAGGGTGTGTCGCTGGGTGAACGCTTGCTGGCCCCGACACGTCTCTATGTTCGGTCCGTGCTGCCCCTGACCCGCGCCCTCTCCGTCCACGCATTGGCCCATATCACTGGCGGGGGCCTCACCGAGAACCTGCCACGCGTACTGCCCCGGGGGACGGCTGCCCATGTGGATCTGGACAGTTGGCGCCGGCCGGCCATCTTCGATTGGATCCAGACACAGGGTCAGGTCTCAGAATCGGAGATGCTTCGCACTTTCAACTGCGGGGTCGGTATGGTGGTCTGCGTGGGGCCCGAGGAGGCGGATAGAGCGGCCCGTCTGCTCCGCGAGGCCGGCGAAGAGGTCTGGATCCTGGGCCGCATCGAAGCGGCCGAGGGTGAGCCGAGCGTCATCTACCGCGGAGGCGCCCTTGATGCCTGATGTCGAACGAGACCTGAATCCGGACCAAAGGCTCGAGGTGGTGGTGCTCATCTCGGGCAGCGGCAGTAACCTGCAGGCCATGATCGACGCCCAGACGCGGGACCTGCCGATCCGGATCCTGGCCGTGATCAGCAATGAGCCCGATGCCTTCGGACTCGAGCGCGCGCGCCGCCACGGCATCGCGACCGAGGTCCTGAACCACCGGGACTATCCCGATCGCGCGAGCTATGACGCGGCCCTGCGGGGCCTGGTCGACCCTTTCCATCCGGGTCTGATCCTCTTGGCCGGTTTCATGCGGATCCTGACCCCGACATTCGTCGGTCGCTATCAGGGTCGGATGCTCAACATCCACCCCTCCCTGCTGCCCAAGTTCCGCGGGCTGCACACCCATCAACGCGCGCTCGACGCTGGCGAGACCGAACATGGTGCCAGCGTCCATTTCGTCACCCCCGAGCTCGATGGCGGCCCGGTGATCATCCAGGCTCGGGTGCCGGTGTCGGCCCACGACACCGCCGCGACGCTCGGCGCACGCGTCCTGGAGCAAGAGCACTTGATCTATCCCAGGGCGGTGCGTCTGTTCGCGGAGGGCCGGTTGAGGCTGGGCGAGGACGGACGGCCCTGGCTGGACGGGGCACCAATGACAGCACCCCTGGTCGTCGGGACCTCGGAACCCAGCGATCCTTCGCTCAGAGGTAGAGATTGACCTGAGACTCGCGCCGCTGACGCAGCGCGTCTCCCTCTCCCCCGAGGGAGAGGGCCGGGGTGAGGGGGAGCTCCCGCCGTCTGCAGCGGCGCCCGTTTGCCCGTTTCATCTTCCGGGGCGAGCGGCACCCGATCCTGGCCCTTAGGCGATTTCTGTCAATTCTCATACCACCTGGCTTGTCTTGACGCCCGCCTTCGGTGTCGCGCCACCAGTCACATCGCCCGGCGATGCTCCTGGTGGCGCTCCTTGAAGGCGAGCCTCAATCCGGCGCCAT
>JANQGF010000312.1 GCA_028277465.1 Chromatiaceae bacterium | reverse complement strand
AGGCGATTGCCGGAAATGTTCATACCAAATGGCGCCGGATTGAGGCTCGCCTTCAAGGAGCGCCACCAGGAGCATCGCCGGGCGATGTGACTGGTGGTGCAACACCGAAGGTGGGCGTCAAGACAAGTCAGATGGTATGAACATTGACAGAAATCGCCTTAGTCCGTGCGACCGGCGACTGTCGATGTGATCCTCCCGACCGACCCCGCCGCCATCTGGCTTCGGATCTACCCACGGGCCGCTCTTCTGATAGATTTGTGCCACCCGGACGAGCCTCGCCTCTTGTCTCCACCACGCCGGGCTTCAAGGGCCGGCAAGGTGCGACTCGCAGCGACCAGGTGCAGCAGCGAGCAGGCATCACGCCGCACTGGCGTGCGTGGATCATGCAATGCGGCGAAGAATCCATCCCAAGCGGGTCGAAACGGACCCACTACCGGAGGACATCTGGAATGGTCGAGATCAGACATCGCGAGACAGGTCAGGTCCTAGAAACACTCGACGCCGATTCGCTCGCCGGCGCCGACTTGCGCGACATGCTCTTGAATGGCGCTGATCTGCGCGGGGCCGATCTCACCGGGGCGAACCTCGCCTCCAGTGATCTGAATGACGCCTGTCTCAGCGACGCCCGACTGGTGGACGCCACCCTGACCGGGACGCACCTGAAGGACGCCGACCTCAGCTCGGCCGACCTGACCCGTGCCCGTCTCGGGGCGGAGCATTCGTCGCGGGCCGCCATGCTGAACGGTGCGAATCTGTCGCACGTACGCCTGGTGAGCGCAGACCTGAGAGGAGCGGAGATCCGCTTCGCGGACCTGCGGGAGGCGAATCTGAGTCATGCCGACCTACGTGGCACCGATTTCCACGGCAGCGACCTGTCTCGGGTGATCGCGGTCAAGGCGCTCTTCATCAAGGCGAATCTGCGCGAGACCAATCTTTGCTGCGCCGATCTACGCGACTGTCATCTGAATGACGCCAACCTGGTCCGAGCCAGCCTGCACCAAGCCGACCTCACCAGCGCCTTCCCCGAGGGCTTCACGGTGATCAATCTGGCCAACCTCGAGGGCGCAGACCTGAGCGCGGCAAACTTGCGCAACGTCTCGGCCCAGGACACGAACTTCCGACATGCCAACCTCACCGACGTGGATCTGACGGACGCGATCTTGGGTGGCGCCATTCTGCATCGTGCGGATGTGACGAACGCGGATTTCTCAGGCGTCGAGCTGGCCAGCGTGACCATGGAGTTCGCGAACTTCTCCAAGGCCCGTAACGCAGTGGTCCCGGCCTACAAGAAACACCTGCGCTGACTCAGGCTGAATCGGCGGCGGAAGCGGGAGAAGGGTCCCTTTCACTCAGGTCTTTCGTGACATAGAACCCACGATGCACCTCAAGACCGAAACCAAATGGTCCCACTCCCTCGCGTCGATCCCCCTAGGTCGGACAGGGTACTAGTCCAGCGATCGATAGTAGTCCATCAGGATCTGAGCCACCTCGGGGCGCGAGAACTCGGGCGGCGGCGCGATACCCTGGCCCAGCATCTCGCGCACCTTGGTACCCGAGAGCAGGACGAAATCCTCCTTGGTGTGATCCGGGGCCTCACGCATCATGACGACCCGGTTCAGCTTCTTCGAGTAAGCCGTATGATCGGCTTTGAAGATCTCGATCTCGAGCGCCCCCTCGGGGACCTCCTCGTCGAAGATGGCTTGAGCATCGAAGGCGCCGTAATAGTCCCCGACCCCCGCGTGGTCGCGCCCGATGATGAAGTGGCTCGCACCCATGTTCTGTCTGAAATAGGCGTGCAGCACCGCCTCGCGTGGACCCGCATAGAGCATGTCGAACCCGTAGCCGGTGACCATGGCGCTATTGGGCGCGAAGTAGAGCTCGACCATCTTGCGAATGGCGGCATCACGCACTGGGGCCGGGATGTCGCCCGGCTTGAGCTTGCCGAGCAGCATGTGAATGACAAGACCGTCGCACCCGAGGCGCTCCATTGCCATGTGACAGAGCTCTTCATGGGCGAGATGCATGGGATTGCGGGTCTGGAAGGCGACCACACGTCGCCAGCCCCGCTCGGCGATCTCGTTGCGGATCTCAACCGCGGTACGGAAGGTATCCGGAAAATCATCCTGAAAGTAGGAGAAATGCAGGACCTGGATCGACCCCGAAAGGGCGAAACGCCCCTGGCTCTGGAAGGCCGCGACCCCTGGATGCTTTGGATCCTGGGTGCGATACACCTTCTCGGTCATGAGGACCATCTGCTCATCCGTGACCTCCTCGATGGCGGCGACATCCAGGATCGCCAGCACCGGATTGCCTTGCATGTTGGGATCACGCAAGGCGATCCGCCTGGCCTCACCGAGGGCACTCACCTCGTCCACGAGACAGAGGATCGGCACCGGGAAGAAGCGGCCATCGCTCATCCGCATGGTCTCGGCGACACTCAGGGCATCGGCGACATTCATGAAGCCGTCCAATGGACTGAAATAACCGCCGCCCATCATGACCGCGTTCCCGGCCGCCTGGGAGCTGACGACGACTGACGGCAGGGTCTCGGCCTCGCGCATCAGTGCGTGGTGCTGGTCTGGATCATAGACAAACAAGGGTTTCAAGACATCGGAACCCACTGGTTTGATCATCGCCTGTCTCTCCTCTCGGCCTCATCCCGCGCCTGCCGGCGAATCCCCGACCAGGGGGAATGAGGCGAATTTTCGTATCGATCTCTCACGACTCGCGAACCGGCCGCACCAGCGGCCCGAACTCGAGACTCCGGGCAGACATGGACGACCATGCCGAAACCTTATCACGGCTCGCAGACCGCCTTTACTAAGGTTATGCTTATGGGGACCTTGAAAAATCCCCTCCCTGGGATTCTTCACGACGCAAAGCTGAAGATTGCGCTCTCCCCTTCGATTCATTTTCAATCGCTTAGGCGCTTGAAAATGAAGACCGCGCCTGAACCGAGGAAGGAGAGAGCGGGATTGCGTTAGACTTGCGCCCGGATGAGTGTCCGTCAGGCTCCAGACCGCTCACAGCAGGTCCGCGGTCCAAGTAAAGCATTCAAGAACCTGGAACGAAAGGGGATTCCCTCGTCATGCCCTACTTCGTCTACAAGATCTCGCCGCCGCGCCAGCTCGAGCATCTGGATACGCTCGAGCGCTACCAGGACGCCCGCACATTGGTCCGTGGCCGGCGCCAAGCCGAAGACCGCCAGAACGGCATCGAGTATCGCCTCATCTTTGCGAGCCAGCAGGGTGAGGCAGAACGACTGCTCTCGCTCCCGCGCGAGGAACGCGTGATCGGCGAAGACTGAGGCGATTGCCTGAAACGCCGGATCTAGCGCACACTCATCACGATGCTGGCCGGCCGCTCGGCCCAGTAATACTGGAGCACCTTGCGAACATAGGCCTGAGTCTCGGCATAGGGGGGGATCTGACGACCATACTTCATGACGGCCCCCTCACCGGCATTGTAGCCCGCGAGGGCGAGCCGGAGATCCTGATCGAACATGTCCAGCAGATCACGCAGATAGGCCGTACCTCCACGCACGTTCTCGGCCGGGTCGAAGCTATTCGAGACCCCGTAACGCGCCGCAGTCGCAGGCATCAACTGCATCAGGCCCTGCGCCCCCGCTGACGAAACGGCAGCTGGTTTATAAGCGGATTCCGCCCGGATCACGGCGTGGACCAGCGCGGGCGACACACCATAGCGGCGGGCGTTGGCCGCGATGAGTCGTTCGTAGACGGAACGTCGCTTCGAGAGCGAGGGGCTGATGGCCTGACCCCTCCACTTCCGGCTCTTGACCAGCTTCTTCCGACTTTCCCGCACCAGCTTCTTCGCCTCTCGATGCCATTCCAGCCGGTAGCGGTTGCCTTTCAGCGGTGTATCCGTGAAGTAGACGTTTCCGCCATCATCCACGTATTTATAGACATCAGCCTGAACCAGTCCCGCGGCGACAATCGCGGCAACGGTTGCGATCAGAACAACACCCATCCCCCCCTGCATGGCCTACCCCCTCGGAATTGGCAACCAAGTCCATAGATCGCCCAATTCCCCGTCTAGGATTTTGCCGCCTGGATCCATGCGAAGCCACTCTGGCACTCGATTGCAGCGACCAACCACCCCGGGCTGAACTGAGCTGAAGTTGAATCAGGTAATTTATGAAGTGCTTATTGCTTTGCCTGATTTCACGAGATGGTATATTCTCTACTTCGTGTAAGACTTTAAGTTTTCTTCAGAAACAACTTTAAGACATTTTGCGATTGATTTCTCGGCTCGCCTGCCTAATAATCACAGTCTCCAAAAAAAAACCAACGTCCAAAGTGTACCGGGGGGAACATGAACCGACGTTATTTCCTGGGGGCCGCGCTGTCAGCGGCCTGCTCGCCTGTCTTCGCCAGGCGACTTACTGACCGACCACGAGTCCTGTCCTTCTATCATTTGCACACCGAAGAGCGGATCGAGGTCATCTACAGAATCGGCGACCGTTATCAGCGCGGTGCGCTCCAGAAGCTGAATCATTTCTTTCGCGACTTCCGCACCGGCGACACCATCGCGATGGATCCCCAGTTGTTCGACCTGCTCTACGACGTCAAGAGCCGGCTCGACGACCCAGGCGCCAGATTCCACGTTCTGAGTGCTTATAGGTCTCCCAGCACGAACCGCATGCTTCGTCGCACCTCCCGAGGCGTCGCCAAGAACAGCCTCCACCTCAAGGGCCAAGCCATCGATATTCGCTTCCCCGATTTATCAGCCCGATACATCCGCAACGCAGCCATCGCGCTCAACCGCGGAGGGGTCGGCTACTATTCGCGCTCGGATTTCGTCCATTTGGACACGGGTGCAGTCAGGCAGTGGAGTGCCTGAACCAGAGTCGATTCGAGCCTTCGCGCGATGCGGCACTCCCGCTCGACGCAAGGGGTACCATAATTGCAGCTCTGGGACTGGCCGAAATCCACAAGGCTGCAAGGGTAAGCGCTGTCAATCCTGGACTCAACTGATCCAGATCAAGGCATCGGGACTCTGGGTCCGACTTAGGCGATTGCCGGAAATGTTTATACCAGATGGCGCCGGATTGGCGTCTGCCTTCAAGGAACGCCGGCAGGAGCATCGCTGCGCTATGTGACTGCTGGCGCGACGCAGAAGGCGGGCGTCAAGACCAGCCAGGTGGGATGAGAATTGACAGAAATAATCGCCTAACCGAGGACGCGCAGGCTCAGGGTCAGACCGGGGATGTCGACCTCGTTCAAGGCCACGCGCAGGCGGTCATTCAGGGCCGCCTCGTCGCGCATCCTGACACGCGCCTCCATCGCCAGCTCGGGCAGCAGCAGGACCGCCTTGCGGTCCTCGCGCCCTACCACCACGGCCTCCCCGCGCCAGCCTGGGTTGGATCCTAGAGCGATCAGTTTCCAGTGCTGATTCGAGAGCCGCTCGGCACGACGAATGGAGACCGCCGCCGCTTCGGCCTCGGCAACCCGCGCGGTGACTTGCTCCGATGACAGGCACTCGCACCCGGTCAGATGGGCTCGGATCTGTTGGTGCACGAGAAGGTCGGAGTAACGTCGGAGTGGACTCGTCGCCCGCGTATAGAGCTTCAGACCCAATCCGGAATGAGGCCCCGGCTCCGCCATGAGGCGGGTCGGCTTGAAGCTGCGCCGCCGAGCAAACATGCCGGCCAAATCGGTCGGTTGCTTCCCATTGTCTGGCGCGGCCTGGGTTGCGAAGGGAATCGCGATACCCTGGTCGAGACACAGACGCGCGGCCCCCTCTCCCGCCATCAGCATGGCGTCCGTGACCAGGGCGCGACTCTCGAGGCGTGGGAGCGGGCGAATGATCACCCGCCCGGCGACGACCCGGATACTCACCTCGGGGAGGGCCAGCTCGCTGGCACCGCTGGCCATGCGGCGGGCGCGAAAACGGCTGGTGATGCGCCGCATCGCAGCGAAAGGAGGCATCTCGAGTCGCTGCTGGACGGCCTCATAAGTCAGGCGTTCCACGCGCACCCAGGTCCGGTGAACCTCGACCTCGAGGAGATCGCCCTGCTCCCCGCAAGTGATGCCGAACGAGAGGGCCGGCGAGATCGGTTGCAGACCCAGCCCGAGCCGCTCGGTCACGGCGACCGGGAGCATCGTGACCGTGTCCTCGGGGAGATAGAGGTTCGCCCCCCGTGCTCGCGCCTCACGCTCGATCTCGCTGTCCGGCGCCACCAGTGCTGCCACATCGGCCACGTGCACCCACAGCCGCTCACCCTCGAGGCTCAGCGCGTCATCCGGATCCTGGTTGCCCTCATCGTCGATCGCGAAGGTCGGTAGATGAGTCAGATCGAGCCGCTCCTCCTCGGGCACCTCCAGGACCGGCAGATCCGGATCGGCCCTCGGGGCGGAGCAACGCACCGGGTGCGGATTGTGGTCGCGTTCCCAGCAACCCACCCGGATCAGCGCACGATGGGCGCTCTCCGCTGTCTGGGGATAACCAAGGGCCTCCAGGACGCGGCTGCGGTCGGTCCGACCCAGGGCCAGCCGCTCGACCTCATCGAGCCGCGGCGCATCCTCCGGCGCGGGCGAGGCGGCAGCCATCCGCTCCAGAAAGGCCTGCCAATCCCGAGCGGCAGCCGCCTTTGCGGCCCGCTCGGCCCGGTCGCGCTCGACGAGCTCTCGGCTCCGCGCCTGGATAGCACCCGGCGTCCCGCTAAAGGTCAGACCCTCGGCGACACCCTGCCAGGCGGCCCACGCGGTGGCCGGTGTGAAGGCATTGAAGGCGAGCTCGGCCAGATCCTTCAGGGTGGTCTCCCCACCCTCGAGGAGCTCCCACGCCTCGTTCAGCTCGCCTTCCTGAGGGGCCAGCTCGGACAAGTCGCGCAGCGGACCCGGATGGAGCAGCTCGACGTCTTTGGCGCGCACCCGCTTGCTCTGTCCGCCGTCGAGCTCGATCTCGATCTTCTCACCGACGCTCACGACCCGAGCTGGCCGGACCTTGTAGAGCACCAGACTGTCAACGGGCGGGTTAGGTTGATGTGACGACAAGACGCTTCTATCTCCAGTTTGTTCGGCACCCGCCGATGAGTACCGACTCTCGTTCCCGAGACGCCGATCGAAAGGACTGGCGTATCATAGAGGGTGGAGACTTTCAGGGTGCAAGCTCACGACGCCAAGAGTTTCGAGGTCCTTCACATGACGAGTCAATGGCGAGACTTCCTCACCACACGCAAGGCTGAGATCGGCGCCGACGGTGGCGTCCACTTCCCAACGCCAGCCGATAGCAACCGCACGCGCCTCTTCGATCTCTCCCATCTGGGACTGATCCGGGTGTGCGGTGCGGACGCGGAGACCTTCTTGCAGGGACAACTCACCAATGATATCCGCGAAGTCTCCGACATCCACACCCAGATCAGCAGCTACTGCAGCCAGAAAGGCCGCATGCTGGCCAGCTTTCGGGTCATGCGCATCCAAGAGACCTTCTATCTGCAGACCCTGGCCGAGCGGCTTCCGGAGATCCTCAAGCGTTTGCGCATCTTCGTCCTACGCAGCAAGGTAACGCTCGAAGACGCCAGCGACGACTTGCTGCGGATTGGAATCGCCGGCGAAGAGGCACCTCGTCTGCTCGCAGAGCGGGGACTCTCGGCGCCGGAGCGGGACGACAACCTGGCCATCTCCGGAGAGCTGGTCCTGGTCCGTCTCCCAGGTCCCGTTCCGCGCTTCGAGCTGCTCGGTCCCTTTCCTGCCGCGAGTCGGGCCTGGGACGAGCTCAGCGGCCAGGCCGACCCCGCCAATCGCGCCGACTGGACCTTGCTCGACATCCAGGCCGGCATTCCCACCATTTACAACCAGACCGCCGAGGCCTTCGTTCCTCAGATGACCAACCTCCAGCTGATCCACGGCGTCAGCTTCCACAAGGGCTGCTACACCGGCCAGGAGGTGGTCGCACGCATGCAGCACCTCGGCAAGCTCAAGCGGCGCATGTATCTCGCCGAGGTCGCTACCTCGACGCCACCCCGACCCGGGGACGAACTCTATTCACCCGCCAGTACCTCGAGACAGGCGAGTGGCCGCGTGGTCGACGTCGCTCCCCTGAGCGAGGGGTGCTACGCCTTGCTCGCAGTGGCCGAAATCAGTGCCGCCGAGGATGGAGAGGTCAGGCTCGGCGAACAGGGACCCACCTTATCTCTGACGGCACCGCCTTACGGCTTCCCGGTAGAGGCCGAGCAATCCTGAACCTCTCGCCCCTGCGCGTCAGGAGGCGGCCTCCGGACGCATATGCGGGAAGAGCAAGACGTCGCGGATGGAGGGGGAGTCGGTGAACAGCATCACCAGCCGGTCGATCCCGATCCCCTCGCCCGCCGTGGGGGGCATACCATGCTCCAGCGCACGGATATAGTCGGCGTCGAAATACATGGCCTCGGTATCGCCGGCCTCCTTCTCGGCAACCTGCTGGCGAAAGCGCTCCGCCTGATCCTCGGCGTCGTTCAGCTCCGAGAACCCATTGGCGATCTCGCGCCCCCCGACGAAGAGCTCGAAACGGTCGGTGACGGAGGGATTTTCGTCATTGCGTCGCGCCAGCGGCGAGACCTCGGTCGGATACTCCGTTATGAAGGTCGGATCCAGTAAACGGTCCTCGACCGTCCGCTCGAACAACTCGAGCTGGAGCTTGCCCAACCCCCAAGTCGGTTTCAGCTCCATTCCGAGCCGCCCAGCAAAGGCTTTTAGGCGCTCCGGGTCGTCCAGATCGGCCGGAGCCAGATCGGCGTTGAAACGCAGGATCGACTCGCGCACACTCAGGCGCGCGAAGGGCCGAGACAGATCATAGCTTGCTCCCTGATACTGGATTCGCGTGCGCCCCAGGACCTCGAGCGCCATCTGGCGCAAGAGGTCCTCCGTCAGGTCCATGAGGTCCCGGTAGTCCGCGTAGGCCTGATAGAACTCCAGCATGGTGAACTCGGGATTGTGGCGAGTCGACAACCCCTCGTTGCGGAAATTGCGGTTGATCTCGTAAACCTTCTCCAGACCGCCAACCACGAGCCGCTTGAGAAAGAGCTCGGGCGCGATCCGCAGAAACAACTGCATGTCCAACGCATTGTGGTGAGTGACGAAGGGCCGCGCCACCGCCCCGCCTGGAATCACTTGCATCATGGGCGTCTCGACCTCGAGATAGCCCCGGGCATTCAGATAGTCACGAGCGAACTGGATGATGGCGGTGCGTAGACGAAAGGTCTCGCGCGCATCCGGATTCATGATGAGATCCAGATACCGGTGGCGGTAACGGCTCTCCGTGTCCGTCAGCCCATGGAACTTCTCCGGCAAGGGCCGCAACGCCTTGGTCAGAAGACGAACCCTGCTGCAGCGGACCGACAGCTCACCCGTCTTGGTCTTGAAGAGCGTCCCCTCCACGCCCAAGATGTCGCCGAGGTCCAGGTCTCGCTTGAACTGCGAATAGGCCTCCTCACCGACCAGGTCACGCTGCACGAAGAGCTGAATGCGCCCCGACATGTCCTGTAGGTGGGCGAAGCTCGCCTTGCCCATGATGCGGCGCGTCATCAGACGCCCGGCAACCTTCACTCCAACTGCACTTGACTCCAGTGACTCCGGATCCTGCTCCCCGTAATGGGCCTGGAGTTCACCGGCCATGACGTCGCGCCGGAAATCGTTCGGAAAGGCGTTTCCTTGGCGCCGCAGTTGGGTCAGCTTCTCGCGTCGTTGAGCCACCAGCTTGTGATCTTCTGGCGCGTCGCTCGACAGCGAGCCCGTATCCGCCGCCGGGTTGCGCCCTGCCTGCTTGCTCATTCGCTCGGTTCTCCCACGATCTACAGACCGCGCTTGAGACTAGCCTCGATGAAGGGATCGAGGTTACCGTCCAAGACCGCTTGGGTGTTGGCGACCTCCACCCCGGTCCGCAGATCCTTGATGCGCGACTGATCCAGGACGTACGAGCGGATCTGACTACCCCAGCCGATGTCGGACTTGCTGTCTTCGACCGCCTGTTGACTGGCCTGACGCTTCTGCATCTCCAACTCGTAGAGCTTGGCCTTGAGCTGCCTCATCGCCTGGTCCTTGTTCTTGTGTTGGGAGCGGTCGTTCTGGCACTGGGTCACGGTCCCAGTCGGCAGATGCGTGATACGCACTGCCGACTCGGTGCGATTGACGTGCTGACCGCCAGCACCACTCGCCCGATAGACATCGATGCGCAGATCCGCTGGATTGATCTCGATCTCGACACTGTCGTCGATCTCGGGCGAGACGAAGACCGCAGCGAAAGAGGTATGCCGTCGATTGCCGGAATCGAAGGGCGACTTGCGCACCAGACGATGGACCCCGGTCTCGGTGCGCAACCAGCCAAAGGCGTAATCGCCTTCGAACTTGACGGTGGCCGACTTGATCCCCGCCACCTCACCTGGCGACACCTCCATCAGCTCGGTCTTGAAACGGCGCGCCTCGCCCCAGCGCAGATACATGCGCAACAGCATCTCCGCCCAGTCCTGGGCCTCGGTGCCGCCCGATCCAGCTTGGATATCCAGGAAGGCGTTGCTGCCATCCATCTCCCCGGAAAACATGCGGCGAAACTCGAGCTCCCCCACCCGCGACTCATAGCGCCCGAGGTCCGCGACGAGTGCATCCATGGTTGCCTCGTCACCTTCATCCGCGGCCAACGCGAGCAGGTCGTCGGCGTCCGCGAGGCCCGACGAGAGCTCCTCGATGGTGACGACAACCCCTTCCAGCGAGGCGCGCTCACGTCCCAGGGCCTGCGCGCGCTCCGGGTCCCCCCAGACCGTGGGCTCTTCGAGCTCTCGTAGGACCTCGGTCAGACGGTCCTTTCTTTCCACATAGTCAAAGATACCCCCTGAGGGATTCCACCCGTCCCTTGAGGTCGTTGATCTGAGCGGCAATGGGATTGATGTCGAACATGATTCGCTCCATCGGGTTAACGGTCACGCCGTGTCTCTGGCACCCCGGAGCATGGAACAAGAGCCGCAGCAGTTTGCAGGCTCGTCGCGGCGAGGCGCCGCTCCTACCAAATCGAGCGGCTGGGGTACTGTTCCACGGTAACTATTAATTGTAATCCCTTCGCTTGACAGAGCGCCAGGGCGGGATTTGCGGAGACTAGCGTTGAGACCAACCGCGCTCGAGCGACTCTTGTTGCAACACCGACCAATCTTCGTCAGAGAGGTTCAGCTCTTGTCGCGCGGTGTCCCGATAAACGAGCATCTCAGGCATCTCCTGGGTGGCATGAGAGAGCGCAATGAGGTAGTGCGCGAGCTTCGCCATCGCAATCAAGGATCGCACCCTCGGTTCTGCCCATGCGGTGACGTCCGCTGAATGGTGATGGTAGATCGCCAGTGCCACCGGCTCGGGGAGCCGCCAGTTGCCGGCCAGCAGGAAGCCGACCGTGGTGTGATCGACGCCCATGGCTGAGCGCTCATAATCGAGCAGAGATTGGGGCTCGGCACGGCGTAGGGTCCATTCGGCCCCATAGCCTGGGAGCAGATCGGCGAAGATCAGGCTACCGGCATCCTGCATGATCCCGAACAGATAGGCCTCTTCGGAACTGGCGCCCTCGACCACCCTGGAAACGGCAAGGGTGGCATGCGCCTGCTCCATGATCGAGTCCCAGACGACACGCGCCGGTCCGGTTGCAGCGTCCCGCGCTCGATTGAAGGCCTGAGCCGTCACCAGGTTGGTCAAGCGATCGATACCCATCATGGTGACCGCCTGCCGAAGGCTACCGATCTTGGTCCGACAGGAGAACAAGGGCGAGTTGATGGTCTTCATGACCTGACCACTGAGGGCGAGATCCTGTGCAACCAGATCGGCAGCGACCTGGAACCTGGGCTCCGCGCGAGCGAGCTCCTCTCTCAATCCAAGCACGACATCGGGAACCTGGGGGACCTTGGCACGCCGCACCGCTTGGAAGGCGGCTTCCAGGGCTGCCCTCGGTGGATAGCGGTCAGGGAACTGGGACTGTGGATTCATGCGTCCTCGACTGGGGATGATGCTTCTGACCCGCGTCAGCGGCGCCTGTTGGGCTTCGCTCTGGCTCAGCCCAACAACCGGTCGATCTCTTGGGTAAATTCCTTCCAGGAAGTCGCCTTAAACCGCGTCCCTCCCAAGGCCGGTGAAGTCCTCAAAGCCAGACACAAAGTGAAAACTACGCATTTTGCTCTAGACGCGGTTCAGTTCATCTCATCGATGAACTGCGGCTTTTCGATCGCGTAGCCCTGAGCGTAATCGACACCGATGTCACGCAACAGCTCCATGATCTCCTGGTTCTCCACGTACTCGGCGATCGTCTTCTTGCCCATGAAATGGGCGATCTCATTGAATGATTTGACGATTTGGCGGTCGTCGGGACTGACGAGAATGTCCTTGACGAAGGAGCCATCGATCTTGACGAAATCGACCGGTAGATTCTTGAGATAACTGTAGGAGGACATGCCGGCGCCGAAATCATCCAACGCGATGCGGCAACCCAGCGCCTTGATGCCCTCCAACATGTTCGCGGCCTGATCCAGATTGACGATGGCGGCAGTCTCGGTCACCTCGAAACTGACCATCTCGACTGGGATCCGAAAACGATCCAAACCACGGCGGATATAACCCACCAGACCCGGGTCACCGAGTGACTGCCCTGAGAGATTGATGGCAATACCCCCGACCGAACGCACCTTCTCGGGATGCGCATAGATCCATTCGAAGACCTCGTCGATCACTTGGCGATCGACTTCGCGCATCATGTTGAACGCCTCGGCGGCCGCGATAAAGGATTGCAGCGACAAGGGCACGCCGTCCTCGTCATAGACACTCAAGAGGATCTCGCAGTGCGGCGAAAGCTCAGCGGTGGTATCGAGCGGGACGATGCGCTGATAACGCAGCCGCCGGCGACCTTTGTGGAGGACGTCCTCGGCTTGCGCCCAGCCACGCATATGATCCACCTGGCGCGCAATGATCTCATTGTCCTTGCTGAAGACGATAACGCGATCGCCCCCCTCTCGCTGCGCCGCCAAACAGGCCACGCTGGCCCCAGAAAGCAATTTGTCCGGGCTCCTGGTGTCATCGGTCAAGATGGCGATGCCGAGGCTCCCAGTGACACGGAAAGGCTTTCCCTGCAGGTCGAAGGGCATCGAGGTCAAGCCAGCACGGATCGATTCGCCGATCTCGGTTGCATGATCTCGGTCCATGATGGATGTCAGCAAACCGAAGCGGCTTCCCCCGAGGTAGGCCATACAAAGCGCGTCCGACATTACACCTTCCAGGAGCCGAGCCACCTCACGCAGCATGCGATCACCGACCTTGTAGCCGTAAGCACCCGTCAGGGTGTCGTAACGATCCAATTCAAGAAGACACAATGCATGCCGGTTACGCGAGTCGGCCTCTTTCACCAGCAACTGGGTCAAGGAGCCGACCAGATGTCGCTGCGTCGATAGACCGGTCAGCGGATCATGGGCCTCATGGTAACTGAGACCCTGCTGCATGTCCGATAGGGCCGCGTCGGCGGCACGCGTGACCATGCGCTTCGCCGTCGGCTTCTGGGCGCGCGCCTGGCCACGGGCAAAGGCCTCCGCCAGCCGGTAACGACGCAACACCTTCATGCGTTTTCCCATCGTATCCGTGACCGCCAGACGTGAGCCGTCTTCATTGCGCCAGATGAGGCGAAGTGCCTTCTTGGCGTCCTTGAGCCGCATCCAGATCAAGGCCCCGAGCGGCAGTGCGTCGACCTGCTCGAGTCCCTTCTCCCAGTCCGCCGTGGGCAACCCAGATGGGACTTGGTCTGGCTCACTGTCCGGTTCGGGTGCCAAGGGGCAGAAGAGTAGATAGTCGTCCTCACGATCCATCGATGCGCGCACGCGACGCACGGCGGTCTCGATCCGTCCCAGGAGCTCATCGCAAACGATCGGATCCGTCCCGATATAGGTCAGTGACTCACGAAGATCCGCGATCAGGGAATCCAGGTCCGACTCCCTCTCGGTATCGCTCGCCTCCTGCCCAGCCGTCATCCGATGCAGGGCCATCAGACGTTGCCAAGCCTTGCGCCAGCGCGGACCCTCCGTCCCGACACCGGCACACACCGACTCCAGCAGGCTTCGCCAGCCGGATTCGAGCAGCTCGTCGACGACCTTGTGAATCCGCTTCCCGGAGAACGCCGTGTTCAACCGTTGCCGGACCTGCTCACGGGCCAATCTCGCCCGCTCTCTCGACTCGCAGACATCGACCCAACTGGACACATTTCCTTGATACTCGCGGCCCGCGCGGGTCTCCAGGTCACCGAGCTGCTGCGACAGACCGGTCAGGGTCTCGAGATCCCGGTTGTCGGACGAGACCAACTTGTCAATGACCCTCTCGACGGCGCCCTGCAAACCCAGATCGTCGCCCTCTTCGTTCAGCAGGAACAACAGCAGGTGCTCCAGCCGATTCATCAGATTGACCAAGGGCCGGTTGGCGTCCGCAACCGCCTCGGGCCCAGTGACGGCCATGGACAGGAAGCGCGTCGTGAGCGGTTTGATGAGTGACCTGAGCCGCTGCGGCGTCGAGGGGTCTGCCAGCATGTGAGCAAGCAGCCGGTCGGTCAGCTCCACCCGTTCTTCGACCTGGGGCGACATCACCGGCTGGCGGTCCGGATGGTGGTTCTTCGCCTCTGCGGCCGCAAGCCATTGGGCAACGACCTCTTTGAGCGGGCGGTTCGCGTCCGGCTCCGGAACCTGGTGATCCGCGGGCAGACTGGCGAGCAGATCCGCAATGCGACGCCAACCCGCGAAGAGCCGGGCCTCTCGCTTCTGCGCCAGAGAGGCCGGGCCCTTTTCCGGATGAGCAGGGGTCTGCGCCCCTGTCTGCGCGGCTCGAGCGCGCGATGGTCTGCCGGTAGCCGCCTGATGAGCTGCGCCGGACACACCAGGATCAGGGGTCGGGACCGCTTCTGTCGGCTCGGACGGCAGCATGGAATCCGAGGTCCCGGCCTGCGCCTCGGGACCCGTGGCATCGGCCGAAGGCGCCGGCGCAGCCGCCACAGAGCCATCGGCGCCGGGCTCGAACGCCGAGAGGCCAGCCTTCGACCAGGCCCACAGCACCTCGCGATAGAAGCTACCCAGATTGCGCGACAGGTGGTTCGCGACAATCTCCATGGACAATCTCTGCAGCTGTAGACCGATGCCGATATCCCGCAAGATTTGCTCGATGGCGTCGGCCAATGCCAGGGGCTCCATCGGGAGAAAGGTCCCCTGGAACAAGGCGGCCACCTGGTTGCGCAGCGAATCCAGCGGCTCGTGCAGCTCCTGCTCCAAGCGATTGGCCAACTGCGATTTGGCAAGCCAGATCTCGAACTCGTCCTGGTCCACCAACTGCAATTCTTCGGTCGAATCGGCTGACTTCTCCGGAGACTCGGAGGACTCGCCCGGTGCGCCGGTGCCGAGCTTCCTCAAGGCCTCGAGCAACTCCTCGAGCAGCCGATTGGGTATGCTCTCGTCCTGGATTGCACGCGCCAGCATGCCAATCTCTCCCGTGAAGCGCGTCCGCTCGGAATCGCTCCCGGCGCGCTCACTATGCCGCCAGAGCTCCTCGACCAGTGTCTCCAACAAGGAATCGAGCAGCCCCCCCAGGTGCTTGCGACCAACATCCTGCAGGATGTCGCGTGCCCGTGCGCGGCTCGGATCCAGTTCCTCATCTGCGTCGCCCTGATGCGCCGCTGCGGCCTCACTGATGAAGCGGACGAGCCGTGCCCTTCCATCGCCCACCAGACGGATAAAACGCGCACCCACACCCTGATCGACACGGTGGACCACCTCGATGACAGCCTGCACCGGATCCATGCTCTGGGCATCGGGGAGATCGAAGTGAAGATCCACATGCTCGTTGGGCTGGAAGGGCAGCTCGGACGCTCCCCCACCCGCCTCGAGAAGCACGCCCCCGTTGCAGATATTGCGAACCCGGCAGTTGGTCGGCGACTGATTCCGGCCGCGCACCTTGGCATGCAGGTCAACGGGATACCGAGTTTGTATCCTACGCTCCCGATAGTTTCGATGTTCTTCACTCATATGCGAGATGATACAGGTTAGACCAGCAGACACCAGAAGGGGCGCTGCCCCGGATTAAGGCGATTTCTGTCAATGTTCATACCATCTGACTTGTCTTGACGCCCGCCTTCGGTGTCGCGCCACCAGTCACATCGCCCAGCGATGCTCCTGGTGGCGCTCCTTGAAGGCGAGCCTCAATCCGGCGCCATCTGGTATAAACATTTCCGGCAATCGCCTAACGGCATCGATACCATGCCAGCGGTCCACGTCAAGAAGGGATCCACGGCCGTTACGGAATCCATCGAATCCTGTCCAAAGCGGGCACGCCTTTCGGGGTCGAGGTCACCGGGCACTCTCAGGGGTATTCGAGGTGGCCATGCCCTTAGTAATGATTCAGAAACAACCTATACACCGTAGGGCGGCTCAAGTTGCACCACTTGTTTCTGAATCGTTCCTTAGGCGGCTAGCCACGCCAAGTCGCGAGTACACGTTCGATCCCCCCCTGGATGCTCGACAAGAGCCGCTCGATGGGTTTCTTGTGGGCGCTGTACTTGATCTTCAATAAATCCTTCTCCGCACTCGCCGCCAACAGAAAGTCATCGCTGGTCTGAATTGCGTCCACCAATCCAAGCTCAACGGCCCGCTGGCCGTGCCAGTACTCGCCGGTCGCCAGGCGTTCCAGATCCAGTCCGGGGCGGTACTCGAGGACGAAGTCTTTGAACAAGCGGTGGGTCTCCTCCAACTGTTCGCGTAGTTTCTGGCGACCCTCGTCCGTGTTCTCACCGAAAAGCGTCAGAGTGCGCTTGAACGCGCCCGCCGTATGCAGCTCGAAATCCACGCCATGACGTTGCAACAGACGGTGAAAGTTGGGGGCCTCCGCGAGTACACCGATGGACCCCAGGATTGCGAAGGGCGCGGCGATGATGCGGTTGGCCACCGCGGCCATCAGATAGCCCCCGCTGGCCGCAACCTTGTCAACCGCCACCGTCAAGGGGATGTCGCTCGAGCGGATACGCGCCAATTGCGACGCGGCGAGCCCATGTTCGCTCACCATGCCGCCCGCGTTGTCCAGCCGCACCAGAACCTCGTCACCCTGCTTGGCCTCCAACAAGATCGTGGTGACCAAGACCCGTAGCGCACCCACTTCACTGGCCCGAATATCCCCGTTGAACTCGATGACGAACAGGCGCGGGCGCCCGGACTCTGCGGCCTTGTCGCGCGCCCTTTCGCGCTTGCGCTCCGACTTGATGAAGTCCTTGAAGACCCTTCTTGGCAGCGAGGACTCCTTGAGTGCGCGGGTGAGCGTCTGGTAACGGTCATTGAGGTCCGTGATCTCCAGATGCTCGCCGCGATCGCTGAAACGGCGTACACGCATCCCGAGGACCAATAGTACAGCGATCCCGGCCAGGAGAGTAAGGGTCTTGGCCAGAAACAGCAGATATTCGAACATGGATTCCAGCAAGAGGTCCATCATCGGCAAGACCCTGGTGTGCAGCAGCTCATTCATTCCTCCGGTTGCGAACAAGGACAGTGACAACACTCGAGCAGTTGCCCGAGCTCATCGCCGGTCGAGGATATAGCGCCGCACAGCCCGTCTGTGCTCATCCAGCGTTGCCGAGAAGTGATGGGTCCCATCACCCCTGGCGACAAAATAGAGGCTGTCGCCATCGGCAGGTTGGAGCGCCGCGCGAATCGCTGCGCGTCCGGGCAGGGCGATCGGGGTCGGCGGCAGACCCTCGATGACATAGGTATTGTAAGGGGTCGGCGTGCGTAGATCTGCCCGCCGGAGATTGCCATCGTAGGCCGCACCCAGACCATAGATGACGGTCGGATCGGTCTGCAGACGCATGCCTCGATCCAGGCGCCGCACCAGCACGCCTCCGATCCGCGCCCGTTCGCTGGCCACGCCGGTTTCTTTCTCGATGATGGAGGCGAGAATCAACGCCTCGTATGGGATCGCGATCGGCAACCCGGTCCGGCGACCCTCCCACTCCTCGGCCAGGACGTGATCCATGCGCACCAGGGCACGACCCAGAACGGTCAAACCCTTGGTCTCGCCCGGGAAATGGTAGGTATCCGGAAAGAAACGGCCCTCGGGGTGTTGACCCGGGCGCCCAAGCCTGGACATGAGTGCCTCGTCGGAGAGGGTCGCCAGCCCCCCCCCGCCGAAACGCGGATGCGCATCGATGGCCGCCAGCGCTTGGCGAAAGGTCCAACCCTCGATCAAGGTGATCGAGTACTGGATGACACGACCCGAAGTGATACGGTCGAGGACCTGAGGTGGAGTCATGTCCCTCGTCAGCTCGTATTCCCCCGCCTTGATGCCTCTTTGCTCACCCCGGAGATAGGCCAAGGCCACGAAATAATAGGGCCGTTGCAACAGGCCTTGATCGCTCATACGCCGGGCGAGCACATAGAGCGAGGTTCCCTTCGGGATCTCGAGGACCGTCCTGGATCCGGAGACCGCGATCGGGGTCGCCATGAAGCGCTGATAGTCGAGTCCGAACCCGATACCCACTGATACTGCGGCGATCGTTAGCAGGAGAAGGGCGAACCGCCAGGTCATCGCGCGAGTCATCCAGAGGTACGAGCAGCCTGACGAACGGCCGCCAAGAGATCCCAGGGAAGACGCCCGAGGTCGAAGGCGTGATCTTCGAGCTGTCTCACGGGCCAGACCCCCGCGACCGCGTTCGTCAGAAAGAGCCCTTCGGCCCGCTTCAGATCTGGGGGTTCGATGTTGGTCTCCACGCAGACGACGCCCCGGCTTCGAGCCGTCTCGATCATCAATCCGCGGGTCGTCCCAGCGATTCCAGCGCCTTCGACACCAGGTGTCAGGAGTCGCTCGCCATCCCAGAGAAACAGATTGCTCATGGTACCGCCGACCAGACGGCCGGAGGGGTCGAGCATCAACCCCTCGGCGATCCGCGGATCGTCCCATTCGCGCCGGGCCAGCACCGAATCCAGACGATTGAGATGCTTGATGCCCGCCAAGGCGGGGTTGAGGGATGCAGGCGTTCGACAGTAGCGAACGAGGACGCCCGATTCAAAGGTCGCACCAGGATCCTGGGGCAAGGGATAGAGGATGAGAATACGGCGCGGAGCGGGCGCGAGGGGCGGACGATAGCCACGCCCGCCGCTGCCTCGGGTGAGGATGATCTTCAACACCCCGTCATCCAGACCCTGTGAAATGGCCAGCGATTCGTCGGCGAGCCTGTCTGAGTCGACCAGCGGCATACCCAGTCGCCCGGCACCCCAGTTCAGCCGCTCCAGATGGCGCCGCCATTGACAAGGCCGGCCGGCTCGAACCCGAATGGTCTCGAACAGGCCGTCCCCGTAATGCAAGCCTCGATCCAGGATCCCGATCGCGTCGCCTGGATGACCGTCGACCAGGACCCGCCAGGCTGCACCCAGCGCAACCGGAGAGCCCAGGATCGATGGCGATCGCACCGACACCCCAACGAAGGAGGCCCAGATCAGGGGCGTCGGAAGATCAGCGTCCCATTGGTGCCACCGAACCCGAAGGAGTTGGTGAGGGCGACGCCGATCTTCATCTCGCGCGCCGTATTGGGCACGCAATCGAGATCGCAGTCCGGATCCGGGGTCTCGTAGTTGATCGTCGGCGGGGCGATCTGGTCGCGCAGTGCGAGGATGGTGAAGATCGCCTCGGCACCGCCGGCCGCCCCCAGCATATGTCCGGTCATCGACTTGGTCGAGCTGACCGGCAACCGATAGGCATGCTCCCCGAACGTGCGCTTGACGGCCAGGGTCTCGGCGATGTCTCCGGCAGGAGTCGCGGTCCCGTGCGCGTTGACGTAATCGACCTCCTCCGGATTGAGACCAGCATCGTTCAAGGCCATTAGCATACAGTCGGACGCACCGGCGCCATCTTCCGACGGTGCGGTCATATGATAGGCATCCGAGTTGATGCCCACACCGACCAGCTCGGCATAGATGTTCGCACCACGTGCCTTGGCCCGCTCGTATTCCTCGAGCACGAGGACACCGGCCCCGTCGCTGAGGACGAAACCATCGCGGTCTTTGTCAAACGGGCGGCTGGCGCCCTCGGGATCATCATTGCGGGTGGAGAGCGCACGGGCGGCCGCGAAACCGCCGAGACCAACCGGGGAGGTCGCCATCTCGGCACCACCAGCGAGCATCACGTCAACATAGCCGTGACGGATCATGAAGGACGCCTCGCCGATATTGTGAGTGGCGGTGGCACAGGCGGAGACGATCGAGTAATTCGGCCCCTTGAGCCCGAACTTGATCGACAGGTTCCCGGCAACCATATTGATGATGTTGGCGGGCACGAAGTACGGCGAGATGCGACGCGGCCCCTTCGTGCGATAGGCCTCGTAATTGTTCTCGATCCCAGTGATTCCACCAATGCCGGACCCAATCGCAACGCCGATGCGCCGACAATTGGATTCGTCGACCGTGAGACCCGCGTCGGCAATCGCCTGACACCCCGCCGCCATCCCGTAATGGATGAACTTGTCCATCTTTTTGGCGTCCTTCTCCGAGATATACTCGCTCGGATCGAAGCCATAGATGGGCCCACCAAAGCGGGTGCTGAAGGGTTCGATATCGAAGTGGGTGATTGGTTTGATCCCGCTCCTGCCGGCCAGGATGCTCTCCCATGAGGACTTGACGTCCAGCCCCACCGGCGCCACGAGGCCCAACCCGGTGACTACTACCCTTCTGCCTGCCATCACTTACCTCTACCGTTCAGAACGCCGAAGTCGGCAAGGTCGCGCCGCGTCCAGTCCCTGTTGCCGCACCTGGCGTCGTGTGTGTCTTCGACCTCATCTCATGCCTGATGAGCGTGGATGTAATCGATGGCCTGCTGCACAGTCGTGATCTTCTCGGCGTCTTCGTCCGGAATCTCGGTCTCGAACTCTTCCTCGAGGGCCATGACCAACTCCACGGTGTCGAGTGAGTCCGCGCCCAGATCGTCGACGAAGGAGGCCTCAGGGGTGACCTCCTCTTCTTTCACGCCCAATTGCTCGACGACGATCTTGCGCACTCGATCTTCAACCTTGCTCATAGGATTGATTCCTCCGGATGAATAGAAGTGGCCCTCGCTGGACCAGGCCGTATTCTAGTGACAAACGATGACCGATGAAAGCCGCGGCCAAACACCATGGACATCAACTAAGGAACTGATTCAAAATGACTAATTAAGCCATGCCCAACCATCACGACATGTGCATACCACCGTTGACGTGGAGCGTTTCGCCGGTGATATAGGCGCCGGCCGGAGAGGCGAGAAAGACGACCGCGCTCGCGACCTCCTCTGGCTGACCCAGTCGGCCAAGCGGGATTGCACCGAGCAGACCCTCGCGCTGCCCATCCGGCAACACCCGCGTCATGTCGGTGTCGATGAAGCCTGGCGCCACGCAGTTGACGGTAATGGAACGGGACCCGACCTCGCGCGCCAGCGCCTTGGTGAAACCCATGAGGCCGGCCTTCGCAGCAGAATAATTGGTCTGACCGGCATTGCCCATCGCGCCGACAACGGACGTGATATTGATGATTCGGCCCTTGCGCGCCTTGCTCATGGGGCGCAGACAGGCCTTCGAGAGCCGATAGACCGAGCTCAGATCGGTCTCGATCACGGCGTCCCACTCCTCGTCCTTCATCCGCATCAAGAGATTGTCACGCGTGATGCCGGCATTGTTGACCAGAATCGTCGGGGCGCCCAGCTGCTCGTTCACAGGGTTCAGGATGGCGTCAACGGCCGAGCGATCCGAGACATCGAGCACCAGCCCCAGGCCCTTGTAACCCGCGTCCTTCAGTGACGTCTCGATCCTCGCGGCACCTGCCTCGGTCGTCGCGGTACCCGCGACTGCCGCACCTTGGGCCGCCAGCGCCATCGCGATGGCGCGCCCGATGCCGCGCGAAGCACCGGTAACCAGAGCGATCTCTCCTTCAAGCATTGGCTGTCATCTCCAGCGCCGCGTCCAGTGTCTCAGGGTCGAAGACCGGAAGCGTCGTCAGTTTGTTATCGATACGTTTGCACAGCCCGGTCAACACCTTGCCCGGACCGCACTCGATCGCCATTGAGACCCCCGCTTCCACGACCGAGCGCACCGTCTCGACCCAACGCACCGGACTGTGGAGCTGTGCCACCAGTCGGTCGCGCAGAGACTCCAGGCTGTCAGAGGCCGTGACGGTCGCATTGTGGATCACCGGGACGACAGGGACCGCGAGGGGAATCTCCGTGAGCCGCTCCGCGAGCCGCTCCGCGGCCGGACGCATCAGGGCACAATGCGAGGGCACGCTGACCGGCAGCAGCAGCGCCCGCTTGGCGCCGACAGACTTGGCTGCCGCTGTCGCCCGCTCGACCGCCGCCGCCTCGCCGGCGATCACGACTTGACCCGGCGCGTTGAAGTTGACCGGCTCCAACACCGCATCGCCTGCCTGCTCGGCGCAGAGGGTGCGGACCTGATCGTCGCTCAGACCCAAGACGGCCGCCATCGCACCCACACCGGCCGGCGCGGCCTCCTGCATGAAGCGAGCGCGGTCGGCGGCCACCGAGATACCAGCCCCAAAGGGCACGGCCTCCGCCGCAACCAGCGCCGCATACTCGCCCAGGCTATGCCCGGCCATGAGGGTGGCGGGCTGCCCCCCCGCCTGCTGCCAGACTCGCCACACCGCGATGCCCGCTGCCAGCATGGCCGGTTGCGTATTCTCCGTGAGGTCCAAGTCCGCCTTCGGGCCTTCACTGACGAGTCGCCAGAGATCCCTGCCGAGCGCATCGGAGACCTCCTCGAAGGTGTGTCGCACGGCAGGATAGGCCGCAGCCAGCGCGTCGAGCATGCCAACCGACTGGGAACCCTGCCCGGGAAAGAAGACTGCAAGTGACTGTGCCATGAGTTAGAGAGCGCCGCGTCGAATCGGTGAAGGGTCCCGTCAGTAACGGATCAGGACCGAGCCCCAGGTGAAACCGCCTCCGAACGCCTCCATGAGGAGCATCTCGCCCCGTCGGATACGTCCATCACGGACCGCCTGGTCGAAGGCCAGAGGGATGGATGCAGACGAGGTGTTGCCATGGGCATCCACGGTCACGACCACCCGTTCCATCGGCAGATCCAGCTTTCGGGCCGTGGCCTGGATGATGCGAATGTTCGCCTGATGCGGGATCAGCCAATCCACATCGGACCTCGAGAGCCCATTGGCTTGGAGCGTTTCATCGACGATCCGACCCAGGGTGGTCACGGCGACCCGAAACACCTCGTTTCCCTTCATTTCGATGAAGGCGGCCTCCGGCCGTCCGTTTCCAATCCCGCCGGGGACCTGCAACAGGTCCTTGTAGGCGCCGTCGGCGTGCAGATGGCTCGAGACGATCCCAGGCTCGTCCGCCGAGCCCAGCACCACGGCCCCGGCGCCATCGCCGAACAAGACGCAGGTCGTTCGATCCGTCCAGTCGAGGATACGCGAAATGGTCTCCGACCCCACGACCAAGGCACGCTGCGCGGCACCGGTTCGAATGAAGCGGTCGGCGACGTCCATGGCGTAGACGAAACCGGCGCAGACTGCCTGCAGGTCGAAAGCGGGACAACCGCGAACCCCCAGCCGCTGCTGCAATAGACAGGCGGTGCTCGGGAAGAACCGGTCTGGCGTGGTGGTGGCGATCAGGATCAGATCCAACTCCGAGGCCTGGACACCGGCTGCATCCAGGGCCCTTCGGGCCGCGACCTCCGCGAGATCGCAGCAGGTCTCACCTTCGGAGACCAGATGACGCTTCTCGATGCCGGTGCGCTCCCGGATCCAAGCCGAAGTGGTATCGACGATGGCCTCGAGATCCGCGTTGGTCATCACCCGTGCGGGGAGATGGCTGCCGGTCCCGAGAATACGGGAATACTTCATCAGGCCGTTTCCCTGTATTGTTCGCGATCCAGATGCCGGCCGACTTGCTCGCCGATACGCTGTGGGATACTGGCGTGGATTTCCTTCTCGGCGATGTAGATGGCGTTCTCGAAGGCGACCTCATCCGCACCGCCATGGCTCTTGATCACGATGCCGCGCAGACCAAGTAGGCTGGCACCATTGTAACGACGTGGGTCGATGTTGCGCCGCAAGCCCCGCAGGATCGGCAAGGCGGCCAAGCCGGCGAGCCGGGTCAACCAGGTACGCCTGAACTGGCTCGCCAACGAATGGCGCACGAACCTGGCGACCCCTTCACTGCACTTGAGCGCGACATTGCCCACGAAGCCGTCGGAGACCACCAGATCCAGGTCGTCGAGAAAGATGCCGTCGCCTTCGACATAACCGATATAGTTCAGGCCGCTACTCGAGAGCAGCTCATGCGCCTGCTTGACCTGTTCGTTCCCCTTGATCTCTTCCTGCCCGATATTGAGGAGCGCAACCTTTGGCCGAGCGATCCCCTCCACGGCAGCGACGAGCTCGCTGCCCATGACCGCAAACTGGAACAGGTGTTCTGCCGTACAGTCCACGTTCGCACCCAGATCCAGCATATGGGTGTGGTCGTACAGCGACGGCACCGCGGTGATGATGGCAGGCCGATCCACGTTCGGGAGCATCTTGAGCACGAAGCGCGCGGTCGCCATCAGCGCCCCCGTGTTCCCCGCACTGACACATGCATCGGCCCCGCCGTCCTTGACCAAGTCGATCGCCACTCGCATGGACGAATCCTTCTTTCCACGCAACGCCTTGGAGGGCAACTCGTCCATCGCCACCTCCTGCGTCGTCGCGTGAACCCGGACTCTCTCCTCCAGGGGCTCCCCGCTCAGATGCTCGCGGATCAGATCCTCCTTTCCCACCAGGATCAAGGACACATGTGGATTGGTCGCCAGGAATCTGCGCGCCGCAGGGACCACGACGCTCGGGCCGTGATCCCCCCCCATGGCATCCAAGGCAATGGTGCATCGACGCTTCATCGGCGGTCGTTCCTTCGGCGCTAAGCGGGCTGAATCTGCAATGCCGAAACGACGGGGGCGACTCACTCCGACTTGTCCACGACCTTACGGCCGCGGTAATAGCCATCGGGGGAGACATGGTGGCGCCGATGTTTCTCGCCGCTGGTCGGATCGACCGACAAGGTGGGCCTGGTCAGCGCATCGTGAGAGCGACGCATACCACGCTTCGAGGGGGTCTTGCGATTCTGTTGGACTGCCATCTTTGCCTCCGGGCAGGACACGCACCGGCAAACCGCCGTGGCGCCCACATCAAGATACTCAAAAAAACGCGATACTCATCATGAGATCGGCCGACCGAGTCCCTGCCACACCCTCCACCAGCTCTCAGTCGCTCCGATCTCCCTTGAGCGCCGCCAAGACCGCAAAGGGATGCGGCCTCCCACTCGGTTCACTCGCTGCGACTGGAGCGACACGCCCGGCTGAACCGGACCCATCCGGCATCCCAGTGCGCGGGACCTCCCGGAGCCCTGATGCACTCGGCGCTTGGCAACGCCCGGGTACATGCCGCGGGACCGCTGGAATGGCGAGCAACAGCTCGTCTTCGATCAGATCCAAGGGACGCAAGGGCTCGCTACCCACGACCAGAGGATCGAGCTCTTCCGGAAGCCCGGCCGCCTCACCGGCGTGCACCAAACCCAATCTGAGCGGGGCATGGATCTCGAACATCACTTCTTCAAGACAGCGCTGACACACCTGGCGCAACCGCGCACCGACTTGCCCCTCGACGACGGCGCGTCCCTTCTGGTCCCGCCCGAAACGCAGACGATAACTGATCCGTGTTTCCGACTCGCGATCGCCTGGGACGACGAGGGACGCCAGACGAGGCATCCGAGTCAACGCGACCTCCCCGGCGAATGCAAGACCGGCCCTCACCGCATGCCAGGGATCGAGATGGTCAGGAAGGGCTAGCGACATAAGCGCGCAAAGCTAACCGATCGCCGCCCGGTCCGTCAATCGGGCTGATGGACCGTACGACGCTGGCGGGCCTGTCCAAGCCACGGCGCGTGATGCCCAACAATATACGATTCCCTGTGCGGCTGACAGCCCATGTCGGCCCCGCGTGGGCATCGGCCGCACCGAGGCCGATCACTTGAGCGTCGGATTCTTCGGACAATGGAGCCAACCTCGTGGCCTTTCCTCCGGCCGAACTGGACGAGCTCGGACTGCATCCCGTGCGGAGGTTGACGGACGACCGAGATTTCTGGACTTGGGAGAGCCTGGCGGGATTGGACGAAGGGATCCTGTGGATCAAGCCCCCTACCCGTCCCCGACAACCAGCAGATCGGGATAGAATCCTTTCACCAGAATCCCGAACGGATGCTCGGCGAGGGTATCGGTTCCTCGGACATTGCCCGTGCCTTCGTGCACCTGCAGTCCAACTGCAGACGGCATTCGCGAGGACGGGGGCACGAGACCTACAGCTGCTGGGACTTACCCATCGACCGGGAGCATCTCACCCCCGCGCTGGTCGAGAGGCTAGTCGCCCGCTACCACCGCCCGTACCATCGGCGGCTGGCCGGGTTGATTGGATTGGGCCTGGCGCTGGGGTCGATTGCCATGACATGGCCGCTCATGGCACCCAATGTCCGTCTGGACCCGGGTGTCGAACCGCCCCAGACGTGTCTGGGCAATGCCGACTGTACCTGACCGGAGGATTGGATGAAGTGGTTGCAGACCGTATTCCAGGTGCGGTCACCGTGAAGGTGCCTTTCGTCGGCGGGTCCATCACTCGGCCTCGAGACGGTGAGATGTCTTCTCGGATACGGCGTCGGTCCGAGAGCTGATTTTCTCCGCACCCGGCATAAGGCGTCAGAGGCCGGAAGCGACCCGGCGATGCAGCCGCGCCTGCCGCGCGTGGCCTTCGGATGCCGCTCTGCGGGCCTGGTCATATCGCGACTCCAAGTCGGCAGGCAGATCAAGCACCTCCCAGTGGTTCGCCGACGCCGCTTCCCTCCAACGGGCGGCCTCTTCCTTGACCAGCATCGATACCGACGGAGGCGTCCCGAGGATTGCTTCTTTGTCCGAGCTGTCGATCTTCATGTCATGCCTCATCAATGCAGCAAAGGGCTATCGAGCGTTCCGGCGACAGCCATTCGATCCGGACGACAGCCCCTTGCTCGATGGCAAAGCCTTCGGCGCCGGACGAGCAAGAGGCAATCAAGCGCGCATCCCTGCCGTCGCCCGACAAGCCTAGACGAGGCCGCGGCAACCAGGTATCCGTAGGAACACTCAAAGGAAACCTGGAAAATCGCTGTCCAGATCTGGACGCGAGATCATCGCCCGTTCGCGTGGGATAGGCAGGTCGCGGCCATCCGACACAGGTCGGCAAGGTTCGAGGCCTGCATCTTCTCCATCATACGGGCGCGATGGTTCTCGACCGTACGCGGGCTGATACCCAGTTGACGCGCGATATCCTTATTGGTCAAACCCTGGGTCGTCAGCAGCAAGACCTCGTTTTCGCGCGGCGTCAATTGGCGGAAGCGCTGCAGGATGTCGTTCTCGGTCGCGGCCTCCTCGCGACGCTTGCGGTCCTCCTCCAGGGCCGCATCGATGCGCTGAATCAGGATCTCCGGGCTTGCGGGCTTTTCGAGAAAATCCATCGCCCCACCCTGGATCGCCCGCACGGTCGTGGGGACATCGCCGAACGCCGACAAGAAGATGATCGGCAGGGGACAGCCGCGTTCGGCCAGCACCTGCTGCAGATCGAGGCCGCTCATCTCCGGCATACGCTGGTCCAGCAGCAGGCATCCGTGCTCGTCGGGGGAGAAGCCGTCCAGGAAATCGGTCGCGGATGCGAAGGTCTTGACGCGGTATCCCGCCAGTTCCAGGATCAGCGCCATCGAATCCCGCATACCCTGATCATCGTCGACGAGAAATACAGTCTTGGTTTCTGTCATTCAGTGGTCACTCGCTGAGTGCCTCAGGTGTGACATGGATCCAGCCATCGCACTCACCATTTCACCGTGTCACAAGATTCAATTGCCTACGTCGCGATCGGCTCGAATATCGCCCCATTCCGGCAGATCACCCGTTGTCTCGATCTCCTGCATGGGATCCCCGCCTCAGGGGTCTGTGCGGAATCCTCCTGGTACCGCACCCGACCCTGGGGCATCGAGACACAGCCCGATTTCATCAACCTGGTGGTCGGCCTCAGGACCCGACTCTCACCGCTCGGACTGCTACGCGAGACTCAGGGCATCGAGGTCAAACTGAAACGTCGTCGCGGCCCCAAGAACGGACCGCGCACCATCGATCTCGATATCCTGCTCTTCGACCAACTCATCCTGAAGGAGTCGCACCTCCAGGTCCCTCATCCGGGTCTGCTGCTCCGCGACTTCATGCTGACTCCACTGATCGAGATCGCGCCCGACGCGGTCCATCCCGAACACGGTCTCCCAGTCAGCCAGCTCGCCGGTGAGATCCGCTACCGACAGATCATCGACCGATCCCCGCCAGCGGCCGCTCGCGACCATTGACTGGCAGAGACCGTCTCGCTCTGCCCCGCAACCGCTAGCCCCCTGCAGAGGACGCGTCCTCCGAGCGCGCGCCACCTTCAGACGCGAGGATAGAGCTCCGGCAGCGGACCCTCCATCCGAGCCGAGCTGCCCCGTCTCGCCTCATCCAGTCGTGGAGCCAGCTCCTTCCAGGCTGCTCGACCGTCCCAGGCCTGGATCGAGGGGGCATAGAGGGCCCTGTTGATCGCCCTCAAGACGGGGGCCGCCTCCCCCCCGAGCCGTATGGCCAGCTCGCCGAGACCCCGGGGCGCGTCGCTTGGCCAATTCGCCTGCCCCCAACCGAGGAGCCCGTTTCTCGCCGCGCGTGGATCGCCCGCCAGGCAGGCCGCTTCGATCTGGCGACGGATTCTACCCAGCGACTCGGCGCGTCCATCTTCGGAGCCCCGATCCGAACCCTTGGGCGACCGGCCGGATCGCCGTTCACGTGCCCACCAGCCGAGGGTCCCCAACCAGGCGAGACCCAGCACCAGCGCCAGCCAAGGCCAGAGCCCGGCATCACCGCGACTCATTCCGGTCTCGCTGCGCCGGCTCGGTTCGACCGGCGCGCCGGGCTCGGATCCGGCCGTCGCCGCCGGATCGACGAGGGCCTCTCCGACAGCGGCGGGCGCCGGCGGCGCGGCTGCGCCCCGACCAGCCGCAACCTCCACCCGACGCGCCGGAACCACCGCGACCCGAGCCTGATCGGCGACGGTGTCCCACCAGTGGAGTCGAATCTCCGGCAAGGTCATGGACCCGGCACGGGTCGGCACCAAGGCCAGCTTGAAACGCTTCAACGCGGTCGGCGCCGAGCGGCCGGCAAGGTCTTCGCCCTGCGGCTGGTCCGGATAGACCTGAGCGCCCTCGATCCCGCCGAGATCAAGCTGCGGCAACTGGGCCGCCGTCGTACCCTGGGCGGTAACGGTCAGGGTCCGCGTCACCGGTTCGCCGACCTGGAAGAGGGGCGGGCTCGGTGTCCATTCGTCCGAAATCTGGACCGAGGTGGCCGGCAACCAAGGCGCACCGGAGCCGGCCGGCTGAGCACGCACCTGGATCTCCAGATCCGAGGCCCGTTCGATCACGCGGCGAGTGGGGCCGGACAGGCCCGTCATTCCTGGAAATCCCTGGAAGAAGCCCCCGCCGAAGGCCTCATCCAAGTCGGCGAAGGGATCGCGGCGCCTTCCTCCGCGGTCATCCGGGAGACTGGCCTCGAGCCTTGGTCCTCGGATGGTGAGCGGCCCGCTGCGCTGCGCAATCACCAGATAGTCCCGTTCGATCACCCTGTACTCGACGCCATCGATGACCTGGTCATAGCCCCGGTCGTCACCGACCCGCTGGATGATCCCACCCTCGGCAACCGGCTCGGACAGCAGCGCATGTCGTGGCTGCTGTCTGAAATAGACCCTCACCCGATAGCCGAAGGGCTGCTGGACATAAGGCCTTTGGGTCTCACTCTCGGCATGCACGGAAAGCGCCTTTGGAACCGCCCCTGGACCGCGATCATCGGCGTCGACCACCTCGATCGTCAGCGCTTGGCTGCTCGCGCTCCCCAGTTTCAGTGCCGGGATCGGGAGGCGCCCCATTCGCCTGGGCGCAAGCTCCAGGGTCCATTCACGCGTGTGTGACATCTGTCCGTTCAGGATGCGGGTCACCTTGCTCTGCCGCTGGCTCAGGATGTCGAAGTCTTGCTCCAATGGCGTGAAGTCCGGTTCCCCCCGCGCACCACCGGCCGCGACGAGGCGCATGGTCAGCGTCTCATTCGCGCGCAAGCGGGTGCGGTCCAGCTGGACATCCAGATCGGCCGCCCAGCCGGGGGTCGCGACCAGGACCAGGATGATCAAGTGAAGAGCGAAGGATTCGAGTCGTGGTTTCAGCATCAAGGCAAGCGTCCTTCTCGACGCAGGTGTTGCAGCAAGAAACGCTGTCGCAGCAGACCGGCCGGATCGTCGGGGACGCGTCTCAACTGGGCCTCCAGGGCCGCTTGCTGCTCGCGCTCGCGCGGCGTGAGTCCATCGGCAGCCCGTCCTTCTGGATCGCTTGTCGCCTCCGGTCTGCGCCCGCTCGACTCCGTGCCGGCCGTATCAGCCGTCTCGGGCCATGCCGGATCCGGTCCCGATTCGAGCGGCTCCGGACCCAGATCGCTGGCCCCCGGCGGGGCTCCCGCGCCCGACTCGCCCGCCGCCAAGTCACCGGGCGGCGTGCCCGCCTCCGTGGGACCACTCGGGGCCGGTGTCTGCTCGGCCTCCTCACCGCCCGACTCCGGAGAACCCGCGCCGGCTTGCCCTCGGCCACGTCCGGACCCCTCCTCCCCGGCCTGGGATTCGCGACTCTCGCGAGGCGGGAGTTGCGGTTGCTCACCGGCATTCTGCCCGTCCGCATCACCCTCCCCGCCCTTCTCCGGCTGTCCAGCAGCCTCGGCGGTCGATCCATCCGGCGACGAGGGCCCCGATTCCGATGAATCCTGCTGTTCGAGCAGTGCCCGCACCAGGTCGAGATTGTGTCGGGCATCGCTCTGATCCGGGTCCTGCGCCAAGACGCGTTCATAGGCCTCGGCCGCCTCCTCGAGTCGCCCGAGCCGCGCCAGGGCGTTGCCCCGATTGTAGTCTGCATCCAGACCGCGCGAGCCGGCCAGGGCCGCGAGTGCGGCCTCGAAATCGCCCGCCCGATAGCTGGCGGCTGCACGCCAAGCCGGATCCCGAAACCGCTCGGCCGCTCCTTGTGCGTCGCCGGCCACCAGCTGTCGCGCCGCCTGCTGGTCTTGTCGTGCCCAGAGATCCGGCCAGCCGACGGCGAGGCTCGAACCGGGGGGCAGCACCAGAACCAGGGCCGCGACCGGCAGCAGCCACCCGCGCCGGAAGCCCAAGGCCGCCAGCGGCAAGAGGACCAGGAGCAGCCAAGGACCCTCTTCACGCCATTGGTCGGCGGTCAAGGTCGTCTCTTCGACCCGGTCGACCAGCTCCGAACCTCCGGCGACCAGTGTCCTGGTATCGCGGTCGCCCACCTCGGCCTCCAGATAGGATCCGCCGCCGGCCCGCGCCAGCTCGCGCAGCCGCTGCGAATCTCGCCGCGCGATCCGGATACCGCCCGCACCATCCTTGACGAATCCACCCTTGGGGTCGGGCACGGGCGCCCCCTCCTCGGTGCCCACCGCGAGGACGTGTAGCCGCCGACCGAGCGACGCCAGCCCCTGCGCCATCGCCAGTGACGCGGCCGGGTCGTCTAACTGGTCCGTGACCAGGATCAGCTCACCCCCCCGACCCGCCGCCCGATCGAGCATCTCGCTCGCCGCCCGCAGCGCAAGCTCCGTGCGGCGGGGGCCGGGCACAGGAATCAGGTCCGTGGTCAACTGAGGGACCTGGGCGGCGATGGTGCGGGCGTCGCCCGTGAGCGGGGAGACCACGAACGGCTCGGGCCCGAAGGCGATCAGCGCCACCTGGCCCTCGGTCGAGGCCCGAAGCAGGTCCAGGATCTCGAAGCGTGCCCGCGCCAACCGCGAGGGGGCCACGTCGGCCGCGTTCATACTGGGCGAGAGATCGAGCAGGATGACCCACTGGGCACCCGCACTGAACACAGGCTGCTGCAGTCGCTCCCAGGCCGGGCCCGCGAGGGCCAGCACCAGCAGTAACCAACCGACCCCGAGAAGCAGCAGTGGCGAGCGCCTCGGTGTCCCCCGCTCGCCCACCAGGAGATGTGGCAGCAGATGCGGATCGACGAGCTTCAGCCAGATGGATTCCCCCAATCGTCGCCGCCACAATGTCACCAGGAGCAGGCCCAGAGGAACCAGGGCGAGCAGCCACCAGGGCCGCAAAAGATGGAGCTCGGAGAGGATCGGCATCGCTCGTCAGGGACTCCCGGAGATCAGCCCCGCGCCCTCATGGAGCCCACCGCCAGCCAGGCCGTCACCAGGAGGCTGACGGATGCCGGCCACACGAAGAGGGCGCGCACGGGTCGGTAGGTCCGCTCGTCGCGCTCATTGGGCTCGAGCCGGTCCAGTTCTGCATAGACGGTCTCCAGCTGCTCCCGGCTGGACGCCGAGAAGAAACGTCCGCCGGTAACCGCGGCGATCCGCTTCAGCGTCTCGGGATCGAAATCGGCGCTCGGTCGCCTCAGACGCAATCCGAAGGGCGTGCGTATCCCGACCTCCCCGCCGCCGATCCCGATGGTATGGATGCGCACACCGGACTGGGCCGCCAATCTGGCGGCGACGAGCGGATCGAGCGCCCCTGCAGTATTCTCGCCATCGGTCAGAAGGATCAGCACCCGATTGCCCTCGGGTTGCTCGCGGAACCGCTTGATCGCCAATCCGATGGCATCGCCGATGGCGGTCTCGCGCCCGGCCAGCCCCACCACCGCCTCGCCGAGCATGGTGGCGACGGTCGCTGCGTCAAAGGTCAAGGGCGTCTGGAGATAGGCTCGGGTCCCGAACAGGATGAGCCCGAGCCGATCCTGGTCGCGCCGTTCGACGAAGCGAACTGCCACGGCCTGGACCACCCCGAGCCGTGAGACCGGCCGGCCGTTCAGCTCATAGTCCTCTTGGTCCATGCTCCCCGAGATATCCAGTGCCAGCATGAGATCGCGTCCGGCGACCGGCAGTGCCATCGGCTCACCGACCCACTGAGGACGCCCAGCGGCTAGGACGAGCAGACCCCAGGCGAGGATGGCCAACGTCAGCCGCAGCCTGGACGGCCGCCGCACCGCCGCGCCCACCACCGCGGGAGACCCTGCCTGGAACGGCAACTTCAACGCCACACCGACCGACTCCTTCGCTCGGGGCAAGGCACGCGCCAGCAAAGGCAGTGGCAGCGCGAGCAGGGCCCAAGGCCATTCGAGCACCATCATCGGCCGGTCTCCCTACCGACGGACGAGAGCGGCCCGGACGAGCGATCGCGATCACCCCTCGGCGAGGGTCGCTGAGCAGACGCATCAGTACTGGCCTCCGTTCCCTGCGCACGGATCCAGGTCGCGGCCAGCCGGTACAGGGGCTGGGGATCGAACCCCGCACCAACCATTGGGTCCGCCCGATAGATGCCATCGGCGAGGACCCGGCCTGGGCCCTCGCTGAAGCCACCCTCACCGCCCGTGGCATCGAGAAAGGCCAGCCACGCCTCCCCGCAGAGCCCTGCGGCCTGCTCGCGAGGGTAACGCCCAAGGGCGAGACGCCGAAGCAGGCGTGAAACAGCAGCCACGAAAGCGCGTCCGTCACCCGCGGTCGCCAGGGAACTCCTGAGCGCCTCGAGCTCGCGAAGTGCGGCCCGAGACAGGGCCCCGCGTCGACGCCGAAGCCACCACCAACGCAGGGCGACCAAGACGCCCGCGAGGGCGAACCCCGCCAGGATCCACCAACCAGGGGCCGGCGGCCACCAGGAAAGAGGTGCAGGCAGATGCCAGTCCTTGAGACTCGCCAGTGGATCCGGACTCACGAGGCCCCCTGGGACACCGACCCGCGGGTGCGCGCCCCGAGTCTCAACGCCAGCGTCGATCCGACCGGCTCATGGGTCGCGAGCCGCACCAGATGGGCGCGGTCACGCCGGGCAAGCCGCTGCAGCGTCTCCCAACGCCGCCGAAAGAGTCGCTCGTAGGCAACTCGGGCACCCTGGCTGGTCAGGTCCAGGATCGTCTGCCGCTCCCCCATCGCCACTGGATACCGCCCGGGGGGCGGGGCTTGCGACTCCATGCCGTCGTGGATGAGGATCAGAAGCAGCTCGCTCCCGGCCGCCAGTTGGGCCAGCCAGCCGCTGCGCTCCAATCGGAGCCGTTCGAAATCACTGATCAGGGCCACCAGGCTGCCCGGCCGAACCAGACGCGCCAGATGCTCGCCAGCCTCAGCGACGGCACCATAGCCGCCCGTCTCCGCGGGCCTCGCACTGCTCAGCCGATCCAGCAGCGGCAGGAGCCCGGCACCCCGCGCCGCAGGGCGGCGCTCCAGATGGCGGGTCTCGTCGAAGACCAGTCCTCCGACCCGATCACCGCGGTCCACCGCGGCCCAGCCGAGCAGGGCCGCCGCCTGGGCCGCGACCACCGACTTGAAGGCCACTCGCGTACCGAACCGCATCGAAGGTCCCTGGTCGACCAGCAGCCAGACCGGACGCTCTCGCTCCTCGCGGAAGAGCTTGACATGGGGTGTACCGGCACGCGCGGTCACCCTCCAGTCCATATTGCGCGGATCATCTCCCGCTTGATAGACCCGCGACTCATCGAACTCCATCCCGCGGCCGCGAAAGCGCGAGAGATGGCCGCCACTGCGGGTCGCGAGCACCCGGCCTCGCGGCGCCAGATCCAGCCGCCTCGCCTGCTCGCGCAGCGCGATCAGCTCTCGAAGGTCGACGCAGATACCAGCGTTGGCGCTTGCGCGGTCCGGTCTCGGTGTCATGGTGACTGTGGTGGTGGGGGAGCTCGGCCCGCGGGTGGACTAGACGGCCGGCACGCGCGCGAGCAGGGCGCCGATGAAGTCATCGGGACGGCGCCCCTCGGCCTCGGACTCATAGGAGAGCAAGACCCGATGGCGCAGCACGTCCGGGGCCACCGCCTGCACGTCCTCCGGCGAGACATAATCACGTCCCTCCAACCAGGCCAGGGCCCGCGAGCAGCGGTCCAGGGCAATGGTCGCGCGCGGGCTCGCGCCGAATCGAAGCCAACCCATCAGGTCCGGCGAATAGGCGCAGGGGTCGCGCGTGGCCATCACCAAATGCACCAGGTAGTCTTCGACCTCGGGCGCCATGTAGAGCTCGAGCACGGCCCCGCGCGCGGCGAAGACGTCGGCCTGACTCAGCACCAGACTGGCCGCCACCGGCCCGTCCCGCCGCGCCCCCTCCCGATTGAGCCGCAGGATCGCCCGCTCCGTCTCCAGATCCGGATAGTCCACCCGTACATGCATGAGGAAGCGGTCGAGCTGTGCCTCGGGCAGCGGGTAGGTCCCCTCCTGCTCGATCGGATTCTGGGTCGCCATCACCAGGAAGAGCCGCGGCAGCGCATAGGTCTCCCGCCCGACGGTGACTTGGCGCTCGCCCATGGCCTCCAACAGCGCGGACTGCACCTTGGCCGGGGCTCGATTCACCTCGTCAGCGAGCAACAGGTTGTGAAAGACCGGGCCGCGATCGAACCGGAAGCTGCCGTCATTCGGTCGATAGACCTCGGTCCCGGTCAGGTCGGCCGGCAGCAGATCGGGGGTGAACTGGATACGGTGGAAATCGCCCTCCAGTCCGGCGGCCAACTCCTTGATCGCCTTGGTCTTGGCCAAACCGGGCGCACCCTCCACCAGCAGATGACCGTCCGCGAGCAGCGCGATCAAGAGCCGGTCGATCAGCCCCCCCTGGCCCAGGATGGTTTGACCGATCTGTCGGCGCAGCCCGGCAAATCGCGCACCGAGGCCCCCTGTCGGCACCCCTTTCTCGCCGTAGGCCTCTGGGTCCGGTTCGAATCTCTCGTCCAAGGTCGGTTCCTCTCCCTTCTAGACCGCGTCCAGCGTGAAATGCGTCGTTTCGAGTGACCCCGGCCGCGCAGCCAGCAGCGGCCACCGACGGGACGCGGTTTCGTTCCGACTCCTTCGTCCGTCAGACGCCTCACAGAGTTCCGGGTCTTTCCGCCGCCCCTCCAAGGAGTCGATCGAGCAGGTCGGTCGGATGCTCGAGGACATAATCAGGTGTGGCGGCGGCCAATCGCTCGAGCGAGGTATAGCCCCAGCCGACGGCGGCAAAGCAGGCCCCGGCCGCGTGCGCGGCCTCCAGGTCTCGCAACTCATCGCCCACATAGAGCAGCTCCCGCGGCTGAAGACCCTCTCGGCGCAGTAGCTTGCGCAAGGCCGACGCCTTGTCGAAGAGCCCGGTCCCAGCGACGACGAAGTCGAACCCTTGGAGACCATAGCGTTCGAGATACTGGCGTACGCTCGAGCCCGCATTCGAGGAAAGGACCCCCAGCCGGTAGCCACGTCCGGAAAGTGCCTCCAACAACTCGGCGATCCCCTCGACCGGTGGCGTCTCCATCAGATCCGCGCGCATGGCACGGCGCATCCGCGCCGCCAACTGAGGGACCCGGTAGAGTGGAACGCCAAACACACGGATCACCTCACGGACATGGAGCCCGCGCAATCGCTGCATCTCCTCTCGGGTGAGGCGGGAGCAGCCGAAGGCCGGCCCGATCCGTTGGAAGGCGTTGAAGGCAGCCTCGACGCTGTTCACCAGGGTGCCGTCGAAGTCGAAACAGAGACAGACGGGCACGGCGCAACCCGTCGAATCGGCGTCTCGAGGGATCCTGCTGGCCAAGGGCGTGCGCCAGGCTGCAAGTCAGCTCGCGCCGCCAAGCTGCACCAGAATCTCCGAATCGACCGGCAGCACCTCGACCTCGGCCCCGGAGCCGACCAGCTGCTCCGTCTCCATCACCTCCATGAGGGCATCCAGCACCTCGGGATCCCGTTGCGCGATCGCGTTGAGTGCCTCCCCGACGATCGCGGGCCGCGCAGCCGCGGCCTCCGCCATCTTCTGTGAGACCTTGAAGGCCGTCTGACTCTTGATCAGACCGACCCGGTTCTCTCCATCCTGCTTCATGGCACTGGTGACCTGCACCAGACGCTTGACGACCTTCTCGGTGATGTTGTCGACCATCTGGCGGTCGGTGAAGGCGACCTTGCGGATGTAGACCGAGCCCAGCTTATAGCCCCACTGCTCGGAGAGGGGCGAGACAGTCGCGCGCACGCGCCGACTCAACTGATGGCGATCCTCGAGCATCTTGTCCATCTCCAGGTTGCTCAAGGTCGAGATGGTGGAGCTGGCGACATTCGCCTCGAGCGAACCTTCCGGGTTGGCATTTCGGAACAGATAGGCGACGGGATCGCTCACCTGCATCTCGTACCAGATGCCCACACCCATGGGCGTCCCCTCTTCCGAGTTGACCATCTGGTCGCGCAGATAGTGCTGACGCAGCGTCGTGGATACCCGATACAACTTGCCGAAGAAGGGTACCAGCAGTGCCTTGACGCCGAAGTGGACGAGCGGAAAGCGCAGACCCGGCTCGTCCAGGGTACCCATGACCTTGCCGAAGAGGGTGAACACCTGCGCCTCGCGCTCCGCGACCACGGCGTACAGCCCCAGCTTGCGCGCAAGGCCCAGCAAGATCGGAATGAAGAACAAGCCGAGGAGCAAACCCGTCAGGGGCCCGATCCAGCCTTCGAGATCACTCAGCATCGCACCTCTCCTCCTGTCCTCAACGGGTCCAGCCGCTGGTCCGCACGATCCGCGCGGCGCGACCAAGCAAGGGCATCCGCAGGTTGCGGATGTAGGCACGCAAGGCCTCGGGTCCGCCGCTCGACTTGATCCGAGACAATGTCTCGGCGAGCTCGCGCAGGGGTGCCACCTCGGCCTGTGCATTGTTGCTGGCGATCTCCACGGCGCGTTTGCTCATGGTGATCTGCTGCTCGGCGTCCGCGCGAGCGGTACTGATATCGGCCGCGACCTGATTGCGGGTGGTATTGATGGCCGAGAGTGCCCGGTCCACATCGGCAGGCGGGTCGATCTGGGTGATGAGCGCCGCGTCCAGCTCGATCCCATAACGTGCGCCGGTGGAGCGACACTGCTGTTCCATATAGTCATTCAGCAAAGGGAGATTCTTGCGTAGATCATTGATCGAGACCCCCTCCGAAAGCTCCGGCGGACCACCGGACTCGGCGAGCTCGGCATCCCCGACCAGGTTCTGTCCCTTGGGATCGACGAAGTTGGCGATCCGCTCACGGAGTACCGAGATGAAATAGCCCATCACATGCTCGAGCGGACTGTCGACACCGAAGAAATAGGCGTACAGATTGCGCTCCGAGACCCGAAAGCGGATCTGGCCGCCCACGCCTGTGGTGAGATTGTCCTTGGTCACCGCCTCGATCGTGCTCTGCGTCTTGGTCGGGTCCCAGGTGAGATCGACCGCCTGGGTGACGACCCGAACCTTGTGGACCTCCTGCCAGGGCCATTTGAAATAGGGTCCGCCGGGGCCGACTGTGTGCAGCCGCGGAAAGCGGTAACGCGCCCTTTCCTCCTCGTTCAGTGTGTCGTCCTCGGTCATCTGGTCGCCCAGACGCTCGGCGCGACCGAAGGAGGTGATGACCGCCCGTTCGTCCGGTTTGACGGTATAGAAGGCGCGGATGAAGACCTTGTAGAGGATGAACAAGAGCAGACCCAGGACGAAAGCGGTCACAAACATCGGGCTCTCCCAAGGGGGTTGGTCACGACCGCGGCTATGATAGCCACATCGAGGCCGTTTGGCAGACCCTGGGAAGCAGCCGCCTGCCGCTGGCTTCTAGTCGCTCCTGAAGCCGGCGCCACGATGGCTGCCATCGCAGAAGGGCTTGTTCTTGGAGGCACCGCAGCGGCAGAGGGCAACACTGGTGCCCTGCCAAGCCACCCGCCCGCTGGCGGCGCGAATGCTTAGATTGCCGGTGAGCTTCAGCGGACCATCCCGCATGGCCTTGACGTTCAGGGCCCCGCCGGACACGCTGATCCCCGGACCGGTCTCGCCCACCGCGCCGAAGTCCTCGAACCCGGCCTCGAGGTGGCTGTTGTCGCAGAAGGGCTTGTTCTTGGAAGCACCGCAGCGACAGAGTGCGGCCCGAAATCGCACCCCCGCCATCTCCTCCGGCGCACCCTCGATCTGGAGGTCACCGGTCAGGTAATAGGGGCCATTGTAGGCAACCGTGAGGCCGTTCTCCGGCGGGGTCGTTTCACCCGGGCCATCCTTGTCGGAATAGGTCAAGGCCCCGCTGGGGCAGCGCTCCACGACCTCACGGACCTGCGCCTTGTTCACCTTGTCCGGGATACACCAGGGATCGCGCTTCGCGACGAACAGCTCACCCTGGGCGATGCCACACTCGCCGACATGAATACAGAGTCGCTTGTCCCAGCGCACGTCGATCTCTTCCCCTGGATAGTCGAATATCTGTTTGTCAGTCATGTTGCTCCCCTCGTGGTCAAGATTCCGCTCAGCACCTAACCATGGGGACGGCTCCGGCGCAGACAACGACCAGCCTCCGCGGTTGAACTTCAGATCGGCCGATCGATCCCAAGGGAGGGTAACCCGCCCAATCGTATCGGCATTGCAAGGTGTCTGGGATTCATGTGACGCGCAGTGAAATCGCTTCCGGTTGACCCCCTGGTCGCCGGAGATTCCCGGCCGCCGCGACCTCGAACCAGTCATCAAACCGGAGTCAGCGCCGTGAAAACACATGCCATCCGACCGCATCGTTCAGGCCTTGCGGCTGCCCCGTCGATTCGTCGTATCGACATGGCCGAACCGCTCGACTGGCTCGCTGCCGGCATCCGTACCTTCTCCGCAACCCGGGTCTGCAGCCTGCTTTACGGCACGGCCTTCGCTGCAGCCTGCTGGGCGACCCTGGCACTGACCTGGTCGCTTCCATGGTTTGCCATCGCCTTCGTGACCGGGCTCATGCTCCTCGGCCCATTCCTCGCCGCCGGGCTCTATGTCGCTGCACGTCAGGAGGAGGCGGGCGAACCCGTGAGCATCCGAGCGAGCCTTGAGCTCATCTGGAAGCGGCGCACCAATCTGAGCCTCTTCGTCCTCTTTCTCGGCCTCATCGCCGCGGCCTGGGTGCGCTTGTCGGCACTGCTCTTCGCCATCCAATTCACGACCCTCTCGCCCAGTATCGACAACTACCTGGGGCTGCTCTCCGGGGACTTCGATCCGCTGGTGACCGGTTTCTTCCTCGGCATCGGTCTCTTGCTGGCAGGGACGGTCTTCGTCACGAGCGCCGTGTCGATACCCATGATCCTCGACCGCGATGTCGGTCCGATCACCGCGATCCAGACCAGCATTCGTGCCTTCGCGCTCAATTGGCCCGGCATGTTGCTGTGGGCGGCGCTGATCGTCGCGCTCAGCGGGATCGGTCTACTGACATTCTTGATCGGTATGATCCTGCTCTTTCCCATCCTCGGTTACGCGACCTGGCACAGCTATCGGCGCATGGTCGCCTAGTGCAGCACCAATTTCGCTTTGTTGAACCGGTCCAAGGTAGACACGCTCCGCGATCGATCGAAGATTGGTGCTGCACCAGCCCACGGAGTCGAACGCCATCCTTGATCGGTCGCGCGATCAAGGATGGCGCGATGCGGAAGCCGCGTTCTCGGGGCGTCGAGCCCGGGGGGACAGCCACGAAGCAGAATAACGGAGCGCACGACCACAGGACCTCCGCTCGATGGCGCAAGGAAAACCCGAGATCCGGTCAATCCGGCCTGTCGAAGGGTCGGTAGAAGGAAACGCCGTTCTCCCAGCACACCAAGTCCATCGCCCCCTCGCCCAACGCCTCGACCAAGAGCTCGAAGTCCTGGTCCGCAAAGGGCCGCTGTGCCCGTGTCGATGGCAGATCGGTCCCGAACATGAGGGCATGCGGATTGGCGGCGTGGATGGCCCGTAATGCGTCCACCACCGAGAAGTCGAGACGCCCGAAGCCGGTCGCCTTGACCTTGACACCCTGCTTGGCGAGCGCGAGCAGGGCCGGTAACCCGTCGCGGGACATTCCCAGGTGATCGATGCTGACCGCGGGAAGACGCAGGAGGCGGTCCTGCAAATCGCCGAGGTCCGATCCCTCGACATAGAGCTCCACGTGCCAACCAACGAGCTCATGGACCCGTCTCGCCAGCGTCTCCAGCTGATCGAGCGACTCGGAGCCACCGCGTCTGAGGTTGAATCGCACCCCTTTGACCCCCTGCGCCGCCAAGCGTCGGATCTCCCGATCCGGTGTCGAGGCAGGCAATTGAGTGACACCGACGAAGCCGGGCCCGAGTCGCTCGAGCGCATCCAGCAGATAGGCCTGATCGAAGCCCTGGAACGAGGCCGAAACGACCACGCCCCCGACGATTCCAAGGCGTTCTATTCGACGTCGATAATCCGCGACCCTGAAGGGCTGGGGCAGAAAGCCGGCATTGACCGTCAAGGGAAACGCCGGATCGATGATATGGAGATGGGCGTCGAAGATCTGCGGCAAGTCGTGTCTCCGGATGGATGCATACCGGGCCGAGACCGTCTCTGACCCTGTGGCCCTCAGTCGCGTCGCAGAGCGCTTCTTTATGGGCTAAGAAACGGTTCAGAAACGACTAAAACACCCGTAGGTTGGGCAAAGCGAAGCTATAACTTACAATATACTGTTTGCAAAGGGCAAATGAACAACGAAGAAAGATTATCTTTTCTGTACCAAAGAATTCTCAAACGTTTTAAAAAACTGACGAGACCTTGGGCGAGTTTTACTTTAATTTGTTAACAAGACGATTGTGTTATAGTAATAAAAAACATGGTCTTTAAACCGTTATTACAGGACCAATATAAAAACAGCACATAATGTGTGTAATTATGGGTATGTCGGCCGCACCGAGCGTTATCGAACTGGTCGCCAACGCGCCGTTTTCCATCGTGAACTGGACGGCGCCGCAGTCCTCGGTTTCGATCGGGTTAACCC
>JANQGF010000136.1 GCA_028277465.1 Chromatiaceae bacterium | reverse complement strand
ATTCAGAAACAAGTGGTGCAACTTGAGCCGCCCTTGTTGGGCACGCTCCGCTTTGCCCAACCTACGGTGTGTAGGTTGTTTCTGAATCATTACTTAGGATGAAGGGTGTCGTGCCCCGATGTCCTCGGGGATGGGTCGGGCCTGCGAGTTCGGGAAGCGCTCGACCACCCAGTCCGGCAGCCTCGCCTGATTGGCGTGATAGAGTGCGTCGGACTCGATCATGACCAGCACCAGGATGGTCGCCATGACCGGCAGGATGCCCGTGCCGGCCACCAGTGCCCAGACCGCCTCCTTCATCATCCCGCCGTAGGTATAGCCAGCCCAGCCGAGCATTGCAGCCAGCAGCAGCAGTCCGAGCATGAGCATGAAGAAGCGGCTGCGACGCGCGCAGACTTGCCAGTGGCACATGACATACCAGGAGTCGCGCCGAATGGCGCGGTGGGCGCGCCAGAGGGTGAATCCGAGGATGCTGAAAGAGACGATGGGAATCAGCGCCAGCGCCCAGGGAAAGCTCCCGGCGATCCCTCCGAGGGCGACCGTCATGAGGATGTGATTCCCGATCAGGTTGGTCAGGAAGAGCTCGTGAGGGACCTTGGCCTGCTTGATCTCTTGGGGTGTGACTTCGAAGCGCATGGAGCGGTGGAACCTGGTTGGTGGCGGTGCCGCAAAGGCGAGGCGCGATTCCGAACCGAAAGGATCGAATCGAGCGGTTTCCGACGCCTCGGTCTCAGGCGATTGACAGAAATCGCCTCAGTTGCGTCCTGAGCAGACCGGGCATGCCGGGTCGACCGGGAGGCGCAGGCTGCGCCATTCCATCTTGGAGCCATCCAGAAGGAGGAGACGCCCGAAGAGTGGCGTGCCGAGGCCGACCAGGATCTTGAGCGCCTCGGTGGCCTGGACGCTGCCGATGATTCCCACCAGGGGCGCCAAGACTCCGTGGGCCGAGCAGGTCTCCTCGACGCTGCCATGGCTCGGGTAGAGACACCGGTAGCAGGGATCGCCAGGTTGGCCCGAGAAGGCCGAGACCTGGCCCTCCATTCGAATGGCCGCACCTGAGACCAGCGGAACCCTGGCGGCAACGCAGGCCGCGTTCACGGCGAAGCGGGTCGCGAAGTTGTCGCTGCCGTCCACGACGAGATCGACCTCGGAGAGAAGATCCGGAATCAGATCCGCGGTCAGGCTGCATTTGACGCTGACCAGCTCGACCTCGGGGTTGAGCGCCTGCAGCGCGATGCGTGCCGAGTCCGCCTTGGGCATGCCGATGCGCTCGCTGGTGTGCAGGATCTGACGTTGCAGGTTAGACAGATCGACGGCGTCGAAATCGGCCAGAAGCAGGCGGCCCACGCCCGCGGCCGCCAGGTACATGGCGACCGGCGAGCCCAATCCGCCGAGTCCGACGACCAGCACGCTGGACGCGAGGAGCCGCTCTTGGCCCTCGATTCCGAAGCCTGGCAGCAGGGTCTGACGGCTGTAGCGCAGGAGTTGGTCGTTGGTCATCAGAGATAACGCCGCCAGTGTTCTGGGCGCTCATCCCGGCAGCCATGTTCGATGAGTTCGTATCGCTTGGCGAAGAGCTTCTGCGTGCAGTCACGCTCGTCCGAGAGGCAGCCATAGTTGGCACGAAACGTCTCTTCCGTGTAATAAAAGAGCGCCCGTCTGACCCGAAACACCAGCCGGCTGTCGAGATGGAGTCCGAGTTCGACCAGGGCCTCCTCGATCTCTTGCAGGGTCGCCCGAAGCACGTCGTAGCTCACCTTGAGCAAGGTCGGGGAGACAGGCTCGGCACTCAGGACGCCATCGAGCTCGACCAGGAACTGGGCCGCTGCATGTGCCTGAGAGGGATTCGGATGGATCTCTTGAAAGGCGATCTCGCGGTGTTTGATGCGTTCGTCGTCGGAAATGTCCATGACATCGTCAGGCTAATCGCGGCTTGAAAGAACCGGGTGGCATGCGGACTGAGCCGGGATGGATGCGAGTTTCTGGCACCAGCCTGGCCTGCTGCCCCTGGTCTGCTGGGGCGCTATAATCCCACCCGGCCCGACCCGGGAGTCTGCAGGGCGAATCTGAGGCGATTTCTGTCAATGTTCATACTGACTTGTCTTGATGCCCGCCTTCGGTGTCGCGCCACCAGTCACATCGCCCGGCGATGCTCCTGGTGGCGCTCCTTGAAGGCGAGCCTCAACCCGGCGCCATCTGGTATAAAGATTTCCGGCAATCGCCTAAACGCGGGTCCCGTCCTCTGCCCCCAATTCCCGAACGATGAAGGCCCGCGCCGTGTCGCGCAGCTCGACCGCGGCCTCCCAGTCCCGGCCTCGGGGTGTCAGCGTTGGACCCATGACGACCTCGGCGCGTCCTGGCCGCGGAAAGAAGGTGTCACCCGGCATGATTTCTCGGGTACCCCGAATGACCACGGGGAGCAGTGGGACACCCGCCTCGGCCGCAGCGGCGAAGGCGCCCATGCGAAAGGGCAACAGGCCGGGCTGCTCGCGGAAGGTCCCTTCGGGGAAGAAGCCAAGGCTCTCGCCACCTGCGAGGGCGGCCCCGATCCGCGCGGACTCGGACCGACTGCGTTGGAGATCGAAACGCTCCACGAAGAGCGTCCCCATGCGTTCTAGAAACCGGCCGACGAGTGGATTGAGGCTCAGCTCACGTTTGGCCACGAAACCGATGGGCCGTTCCAGGGTCTCGATCAGCGCCAGTGCATCCAGATAGCTCTGATGATTGGCCACCAAGATGAAAGGGCGGCCTGGGGGTGGGATGTTCTCGCGACCGCTCACGGCCAGCCGCACGAAGGCCAGCCGTCTAAGCAAGCGGATCCCGAACCCCAGCATCCGCCAGCGCCAGCCGAGCCTCGGGGTGAGCATGATGAGGATCCAGAACCCGGGGGCGAGCAAGTAGAACACCCCCCACGCATAGCCGGCATAGAGGACCTCTGGAAGGCGTCGCGCCAGGCGCGCGAGGCGTGTCTCGAGACCCGATCCGCCTGCACGCACCAGCTGCCAGAATGGGCGTGGCGGCTGTCGAAGGAGCTTGCCCGCGAGATAGCGATCGCGCGTGTCGAGACGACGGAGCTTGCCACTGGAGGTCTTGAGGACGGCCCGAGGTGGCGCCAGGACCACCTCGTCCGGTGGCTGGCCGAGAACGTCGGTCGCTCGTTCACGAACTTGCCGCAAGAGCTCCGCGCGCCGCCCCGCCTCATGCTCCTTGGTCTCCGCCACGATCACCAGCCGCTCGCTTCCCCGCTGCGGATCCAGCGCGGCGAAGGCCACCACACAGCCCTTGCGAATCCCGGCCAACTCGCCCAATGCCTGCTCGACCTCGTAGGGATAGAGGTTACGGCCACCACGGATGATCAGATCCTTGACGCGCCCGGTCAGATGGATGTCGCCACCGGCGAGATAGCCACGGTCTCCAGTCTCATGCCAACCACCTTGGATCAGCCTGGCGGTGGCCTCCGGATTTCGGTAGTAACCGCGTGTCGCCGAGGGACCCTGGAACTGAATCAAGCCTTCGTGACGCTCCGGTAGCACCTGTCCCTCGCCGTTCACCACGCGCAGGCGGTAGCCCGGCAATGGCTGGCCACAGGCAACCACCTCCATGGCCGCCGGGTCCTCGCAAGGAACCGGCAAGGCGAAGCCCGAGCCGGCGAAGCGGGCGCGGTCGATACAATCGATCCGCGGACCCCGATTCACCGGCGGAAAGGTCAAGCCAACCGCCGCCTCGGCCAGGCCGTACACAGGCGCCAGCGCATCGGCCCGCAGCCCACAGGCCGCAAAACGCTCCGCGAAACGGCGCAGGGTCTGGGCACTGACGGGCTCCGCGCCGTTGAAGGCGCGGCGCCAACTACTGAGGTCGAGGCCCTCCAGCTGCCCGTCCGACATGCGGGTGAGACAGAGCTCGAAGGCGAAGTTGGGCGCCGCCGACAGGGTACCGCGGTGCCGATGGATCGCCTCGAGCCAACGCCGCGGTCGGGCGAGAAACGCCAGTGGCGACATGGAGACCAGGGGCACGGCGAAATAGAGGCTGCCGAGCCAGGCCCCGATCAGACCCATGTCGTGATACAGCGGCAGCCAGCTAACGAAGACGTCGTCCGGACGGATCGCGACCGCCTCGCCCATCGCGCGGATGTTGGCCAGCAGGTCCGCATGCGAGAGCACCACACCCTTGGGGTCGCCGGTACTGCCCGAGGTGTATTGGAGGAAGGCGATCGCGTCCGCGGTTGGACGCGCCCAGTCCGCGGCCGCGGGCTCCTCCTCCAATCCATCCAGTGTGATCGACTCCCGCAGTGACGGGACCTGAACCCGTAGGAGCCTGGCCACCGCACGCGCCTCCGTCACCGTGATGAGAAATGCAGTGCCTGCGTTGTCCAGGATCCGCGCGTGACGGCGTAGATGGTCCTCGATCTGCTGGGGGCGCGCCGGCGGATAGATGGGTACGGGCACGCCACCAGCCGCCAAGACGCCGAAGAAGCCGAAGAAGTACTCGGGCCCGGTCGGCAGCATCAGCGCGACCCGGTCGCCTGGACTCAGATCGGCTCGGCGCAAGCGCCCGGCCACGCGCGAAGCGCCCTGGGCCAGGTCAGCGTAGCTGATGGGGTGCAGCCGGTCGTGACGATCGTAATAGAGGATATGCAGCCGCGACCCATGATGCTCCCGATGCCAGTTCAAGGCCTCCAATAGCGTCTGTGCAGACAGAGGGATCCCCGCCTCGGCCTCGGCCTCGGCACCCGCCGAGCGCAACGCCCGGGCCTTCGTTGGCCCAGCGCCATCCCCCGCCGGGACCAACCCGAGCAGCTCAGCCCCCGTCGCGGCGAGCAAGGCCTCATCCGGGAGCCGCACCCCCAGCCCCTTTTCGACCCGTGCGATCAGCTCGGAACGGCTCAGGCTGTCGAGCCCAAGATCCGCTTCCAGCCGCGTGTCCAAGGAGATCTCGTTGGGCGATTGCAAGAGTCGCGACTCCTGCGCGAAGGACCGCAAGAGGCTCAGGAGCTGGAGCGAGCGATCCGTGTCGGGGTTTGAGGTGGCCATAGCGCCGGTGGGCGGGGAACCAGGAGTTGACGAAGCGAGTCGTCTCGATTATCCCATGCGTGGGCTCAGGTGGGCAGCGAAATACGGTCGGTTGCGGTCCCCGTTTCCCGGGTACGGCGATAGGGGCACGACGGACTGTCGGGAGGTGGCGGGGTTGGTCGGTTGGAAGAGGGTTTCACTGTTGGGAATCGGACTGCTCGTGAGCTGTGCATCACCCCAAGTGATCGAACAGCGGGCAACCAGTGCCCCACCCAGACTGGCACAGGACCATGCGGTCATGCCCGATGGCTATCGGTTGCCCTTGAGGACCTGGACCAGCGACGCACCCCCGACGACCGTCGTGCTCGGCCTCCATGGCTTCAACGACTATGGCAAGGCGTTCGCATCCCTGGGACAAGCGCTGGCCCGCCGAGGGATCACGACCTACGCCATCGATCAGCGCGGCTTCGGCGAGAGCGCCCTGCCTGGACGCTGGCACGGCAGTCGATCGCTTGCGGCGGACCTTCACACCCTGGTCGGTTTGTTGCGCGCCCAGCATCCGCGCGCCCGTCTCTATGTCGCCGGGGAGAGCATGGGCGGCGCGGTCGCCATGGTCGCGGCGTCCCAGCGGGCATTGGCGGTCGAGGGCCTGATCCTGATCGCGCCCGCGGTCTGGTCGCGCGACACCATGCCCTGGTACCAGCGTCTTGCCCTGCAGACCGCCGTGCAGAGCCTGCCTGGGCTGGAGCTGACCGGACGAGGGCTGCCGCATCGGCCGACCGACAATCGCGCCTTGCTCAGTGCGATGGCGGCCGACCCCCTGGTCATCAAGGCGACACGCGTGGACGCCCTCTGGGGTGTCACCGAGCTCATGGACGCCGCGCGTGCCGCGGCCCCGCGCCTACAACGGCCAGTCTTGCTGCTCTATGGCGAGCGCGACCAGATCATCCCGCGGCGGGCCTTCTGCCGCCTGATCCGTGACCTGGCGGCCGGTCCTGCCGGTCTGCGCCTGGTCCTCTACCGACGCGGCTGGCACATGCTGCCCCGTGACCTGCAAGGCGGCCGGGTCCACGCCGATATCGCCGCCTGGCTCGCCGATCCGATCGCACCCCTGCCCTCCGGTGAAGAGACGACCATCGATGGGGCCAGAATCCACGGCTTCTGTAATCGTCGAATTCTCTTCCGCTGATCCAACTGCTCGTCAGCAACACACACGCGAGAGACAGAGCCTCCCAACCCAGGCGCCCAGACAGAGAGATTGTGCGAATAATCCACAGCCCAGGCGGATAACACCATATGCGTAAGATGGGCAAAGCAACGCGTGCCCATCGAGTGTGACCGGCATGTTAGTCGGCTCTTCGTTGAGGCAGACAGGGGCGGGCGAGGTGCCTCGGACCACCGAAGCCCGAAACGCTCCACGTAAACTCCTGTTGGTAGAGAAGGCAGGTAGGCGAAGAAGAGGCGACTAACTTACCCGGTGAAGGGCCGCCGATCCTGGGTCGGTGGAATTGCGACACTTTAAGGCGATTGCCGGAAATGTTTATACCAGATGGCGCCGGATTGAGGCTCGCCTTCAAGGAGCGCCACCAGGAGCATCGCCGGGCGATGTGACTGGTG
>JANQGF010000133.1 GCA_028277465.1 Chromatiaceae bacterium | reverse complement strand
TCACCTCGGCCTCAACCTCTTCGAGCAAGACCCGTCGAAACTGCGCCTGTCCCAGAAACGCCGCAAGGCCGCCTGGAACGACGACGACCGCGCCAAGGTCGTGTTCGCGCCTGCGCCAGTCCGTCCGGTGACGGCTGCACGGCATCGGAGAGGGCGATGCCCCACTGGCTCCTGGAAGGCGGCGCTGTCTTGCGGTGTGGTGGTGGTGAGAATCTCGCGGATGCCGGCCAGCATCAGGGTGCTGAGCGGGTAGTCGAGCATCGGCTTGCGTACACTGGCAGCAGCTGTTTGGAGACAGTGCGCGTGCCTGGGGGCCAACCCTTTCCGATTAACGATGTGGCTTTTCAAGACCTGACCCCGTCTGTGCGGCTATACCCCGCGAATCCCGTGACCCCACGAATCCTCGGCTCTTTTCGGATTCGGATTGTGTTCAAAATCGTTCATAACGATAAGGCAGTTCCGGTAGCAGACTTGGCGACGACAAAGCAGATCGACTTGCAATGAATACGGCTCGGGTCAGCGACTGCCTTGGATAATTGTGGGCTTGACTCCATTCCAAAGGGAACTCCTCGTGATTTGGCTGCGTCCGCGTGGCATAGACGTGCGAAAAATGCTGACGTAGGCGCCGCCAAATCCACGCTCTCGTCGGGCGACACCCAAGACCTCCGAGCGCTTGTGTCGGATCCACTGCTTCCTCATCAATGGGATTAAGCTCCTCCTCGTCGCCGAACGAGACGCAAGACTCTAGCAGCAGCAATTCTGCACAATGATCGGCCAGGTAGGCTAAGGCTGCAGCGGGCCGCTCAAGATGATAGAGCAAGCCATAACAGTGAACAATTTCAAAACTTCGCTCCAGCGGCTCAGGGTTGTTCAAGTCCAACCAAGCGGCTTCTAGACAATCTGAGTCGCAATATCGTGTCCGCAGAATCTCGATGTTTTCCCGACGGCCGTCAGTGGCCAGCACCCTGCAGCCGCGGTCTAGATAGAAGCTACTGTGGTCACCGATGCCAGCACCGACTTCTAAGACAGTCTTGTCGTTGAGCTTAAGCCCAAGACAAGCCAAATGCTCCAACCGCCGCTGGTTGTGACGCAAATAATGATCAGATTGAAAGGCTTTACGTGGAGTCCTCGTCGCGGAGCGATGAACGAACAATACATCGTCATGGGGTCGGATGGGTTCCCAGAGAGGCACAAATCCTAATGTACCGAGTTGCTCACGTAACGCTTCCCAGCGTGCGCCACCTTGATACACTTCTACAGTACTTACTTCCACCAATAGCGCCTTGCAACTCACGATGCTTTGGTCGGCACCTGCAAGAGCACGATCCTCGGCACCCTGCAGATCGACCACCCAGAAACTGTAGTCCTCGGCTTTGATGGCGTTACCTATCATTAAAGTATCTAGGCGCAGAGTTGGTAAGCTGATTTTCCCTATCATTCGCAAATCGAGCTCTGGCCACAGGGAACGCTCACCAACCGCATAGGTACCAAAATTGAAGAGCGAGGAACTGACACCATCAGCGTTATTAGATCGATAAAAGGTCGCAAGTTGCCCGTCAATCTCAGCAAGCAGCGCACACAGAGCTCGTTGCTTCGGATATTTAATCAGATTCCTCTGCAATCGCGCGAAGATTTCGGGGTGCGCTTCGACCCATAGCACCGATTTTCCAAGTTGGGCATAACGTTCGCGCTCTTGGCCGAAATGTGCACCAAGATGAAGGATTCCGCTCGCCTGGATTTGATAGCGCTCAATAAGACGCTGGCGGATAGACTGTATTTCTGTTGAAACTGGCTCCATGAATGCGCCCAACCATCTACAATGTCAACCAAGATGAAGACAGAAGGAGCATGCTGGAAGATCCTTTCGCGAAGGCAGTCGCTTACGAAGATCTTGTGTGCTGCGATAAATATCAAGCACGTCATTCAGACGAACATCATAGGCTGGGTTTCCATCATATCCGCTTTCGTCAATGCAACACTTTGTGACGTAGCCGCTTGCCAGAATATGTAGATCAAACCATTGACCGCACGAAAAATCGCCTACCGATGATATTTCTTGTTGTAAGTCCTGATCGGGCATCCCAATATCATCACGATACATCGATCCTGCCGCAGAATCACCCATCCACTGAAAGAAAGGGCGTACCCCGAAGTTAAATTTTGGCCACCGACGCTGGACTTTAGTTGCAAAGTCCTCAGCTTTACTTAAGCTGACAAATGGAGCGCACAATAAAACCCGACTGAGAAACTTTTTATTTATAACGAGTTCGTGAAGATAATCTAGGTTTCCAATGATTTTCTTTAGACCAAACCCCATCATTTCCCGATGATCAGCCTCATCCATGGAATTAAGCGATATTGTTAACGATGAATTATGATACTTTTTGCCGATCCACTCGAAACGACCTGGTACCAGCGTTGTACCATTGCTCCAGAATGCCTGCACTGCATTAGGCAGATATTCCGCAACAACATCAGAAAAATACTCTAACCTTTGATCTAGAAGAGGCTCATTGATTCGAGTCAAGGTAAAACCAAAAGAGTGGTCCCTTGATATTCGTGTTAAATCATCGATGATTTTCAAATAAAGCTCATCTGATAGACGCTGTTCTTTTCTTGGACTCTTTGGGTATGGGCAAAAGTTGCATTTAGCATTACATCGCACAAGTGTCTCTATGCTAACGGTACGCGGGAAATCCAAATATTTTTTTTGCAGGCCTTCTACTTGATTTGGATATTTCTTGTAGTTCGCTTGAATATATATACTTTGGCCGTTGAATTTCCGCGAATCGTCGGATGCACATTCCTCATGATGGGCCGTTAATTCATACCAATCGTCCCACTTCGATTCCTTGCATATATAACCACTCTTTTCCATAAGTTGACGAATGTCTTTCCGCCGCTCCGTAAAATTATGCTCTATCGTAAAAAGGCGCACTCGCCACTTATCGAACGGAAATGTGTTCAGGATTTCGTACTCACTACCTTCGGTGTCAATGCTGATATAGTCAATTTCGCGCGGAGCGCCATGCTGCTCCAGGAAATCATTTAGCGAAATCGACTCCATCATTTTTACTTGCCCAACCTGCTTATAGGCGGCGCGTTTGCCAGCATGCTGATCATCTTGTGCATACTGGCTACTGCCTCCGTAGGCATCGGAAAGAATGAATTCTACTGCCTCACCAGTCTCGCCGCCAATGTAGGCATTCGAGACCACACATGCACGGTTTTGCTTTAATTGCTCGAAGAATTTCGGGTTTGGCTCGGCACAGAGACCTTTCCAGCCAAACTGCCTTTCCAGCAACCAAGTGTTACTGAGCAATACGCCATCAGTAGCGCCGAACTCCACGAAGAAGCCATCACGTTTGTAGCCAGCCTTCTCCAGCACCCAGAGATCTTGCCCGAGTTGCGACACCGATTTTTGCTTGAGGCGTGCTCGCCATTCGTCCGGACTCATCGGCTCGACATCTTCAGCTGCATCCTGAGGCTGGGGAAACAACTGTTGTCGTTGTTGCGCAAGAGACAGCTCACTATGAAGCAACTGCAGCTCTGTCTCGATGATAGAGACACGCGCGCTATCAAAACGACGTGACGCATTCTTCACCGCGGCAAGCTGGGCATCCATCAAACCCGCCGCCTGAGGCAGCAAACCAAGCTGTGCTGCTTCCCGTACCGCGCGAGCCTCGCCAAACAGCTTCTGATCCGAGTGGGGAAGCACCGTGGTAATGGCCTCCTCGAAGTGCCTCAAGCCTTTCTGGTCCCGGCTTCGGGCCAGCTCGACGCGGCCGAGACTGTTGTAGACACCCGCGATCAATACCCTCGAGATCAGCCGTTTGTCGCATCCCCAATCCCGAGCAAGACGCACAAACTGACGGGCCGTCTGCTGCTCACCCTGTTGGAGGTGCGCAGAAGCCACCAAAAGCGCCATCTTCGCGCGGTCTGGATGATGCTCCAGGCTTTCGGCATCAACCGCAGCAAGACTCGCCCAGTCGGCGAACTGCCATTGCTCCTTCGCCCGCTCTAGCATAGCCGTGTCATACGGCAAGAGTTGCTGCTGTAGTCTTATCTCGCTCGGCATGCCAGACACTAATGTGGTAGTGGCTATATGATGGGGCTGGCCGGCTTCAAGCCGGGTCATACGGCTCTTAGCGGCCTTAGCCAATTGTTGCTTGCTTCGGCGAGCTTGCGTCACCGCAATGAATATCCCAACGCAGCAGAATCATCAGTGCGACCCGCGGCCTCCTCCACGCGGAGTGGCAGACTACTACTCATGCCGCGCCAGCACACGATAGCCCTCCTGCTGGCACAAGGCATCCCGCTCGGCTTCCTTGAGGTCCTCGCGCATCATCTCCTCGACCAGTTCCTCGAAGCCGATGCGCGGCACCCATCCGAGCTTCTCGCGCGCTTTGCTCGGATCGCCGAGCAAGGTCTCGACCTCAGTGGGGCGGAAGTAACGCGGATCGACAGCAACAAGACAGCCACCGGTGTCGGTGTCATAGCCCTTCTCGTCGACGCCCTCCCCTTCCCAACGTAGATTGATGCCAACGGACCGAGCGGCAATTGTCACGAACTCGCGCACCGAATATTGCTGGCCGGTGGCGATGACGAAGTCCTCGGGCTGCTCCTGTTGCAGCATCAGCCACTGCATCTCGACAGAGTCGCGCGCATGGCCCCAGTCGCGCTTGGCGTCGAGGTTACCGAGATAGAGCCGCTCCTGCATCCCGAGCTTGATGCGCGCCAGTGCGCGGGTGATTTTGCGGGTGACGAAGGTCTCGCCGCGGCGTGGTCCCTCATGGTTGAAGAGGATGCCGTTGCAGGCATAGATGCCATAGGCCTCGCGGTAGTTGACCGTGATCCAGTAGGCATAAAGCTTGGCCACCGCATAGGGCGAGCGTGGGTAGAAGGGCGTGGTCTCGCGCTGGGGAACCTCTCGCACCAAGCCATAGAGCTCGGACGTCGAGGCCTGATAGAAGCGCGTCTTCTTCTCCAGCCCCAGGATACGGATGGCCTCGAGCAGGCGTAGCGCACCTAGCGCGTCGGAGTTGGCGGTGTACTCGGGCTCCTCGAACGAGACCGCGACATGGCTTTGTGCCGCCAGGTTATAGAGTTCGTCGGGCTGAACCTGCTGGATGACACGAATCAGGCTGGTCGCATCGGTGAGATCACCGTGATGCAGGATGAAGCGTCGGTCGACTTCGTGCGGGTCCTGATACAGATGATCGATACGATCTGTGTTGAACAGCGAGCTGCGGCGCTTGATGCCATGCACCTCGTAGCCCTTCTCCAGCAGCAGCTCCGCGAGATAACTGCCATCTTGACCGGTGATTCCGGTGATGAGTGCCTTTTTCAATATCGCTTACTCCGCTCCAGGCTTTTCAGAATCTTCCAGGCAAGGGGCTCCTTGATGTCCGCATGCCTGGGCACGGCCTTGACCTTGCCAGGGGAATCTTCGGGCACATCGCCCAGTAGCCGCCCTCGGTCGCCGGCTCGATCACGGCAGTGAATTCTGCCTTCATGTCTCGTCCGATATGATCCTCAATCGTGTATGGCGTGACTATACACGCAATTGTGCCTGATGGTCCAAGAACCATGCATATGTCTGCCGCACGCCATCGGCGAGTCCGATCCGCGCCTCCCAGCCGAGCTGGTGCAGACGCGCTACATCCAGCAGCTTGCGCGGGGTGCCATCCGGTTTGCTGGTGTCGAAGACCATCTCACCGGTGAATCCCACTACTTCGGCCACCAGCGCGGCCAGCTCGGCGATGGTCACATCGACTCCGGTGCCGACGTTCAGATGCGAGCAACGCGGATCAGTCTGTGCGCGCCAGGTCGTGGCGTCCAGGCCCATCACATGGAGGCAGGCTGTCGCCATGTCATCGACGTGCAGGAATTCACGCCGCGGTGTACCGCTGCCCCAGACCGTCACCGTCGGCGCGCCTTCGGTCTTCGCCGCATGGAACTTGCGGATCAGTGCCGGAAGCACATGACTGTTGGCCAGATCGAAGTTGTCGCCCGGCCCGTAGAGATTGGTCGGCATCACACTGCGAAAATCGGTCCCGTACTGACGATTGTAGGACTCGCACAGCTTGATCCCGGCGATCTTGGCGATGGCATAGGGCTCGTTGGTCGGCTCCAGCGCTCCGGTGAGCAAGGCGTCTTCCGCCATCGGCTGCGGCGCTAGACGCGGATAGATGCAGGAGCTGCCCAGGAACAGGAGGCGCTCGACGCCATGACGCCAGGCGGCATGGATGATGTTGGCCTCGATCAGCAGGTTTTGATAGAGGAATTCGGCCGGGTAGGTATCGTTGGCGTGGATGCCGCCGACCTTGGCCGCTGCCAGATAGACCTGGGTTGGACGCTGCTCGGCGAAAAAGGCCTCGACCGCTGCCTGATCGGTCAGGTCGAGCTCAGCATGGCTGCGCGTCAAGAGCTGGGTGTGGCCAGCGCACTCGAGCGCTCGGACAATGGCCGAGCCGACCATACCGCGATGGCCGGCGACGTAAATGGAGGACGAGGAGAGCAAGGCGTGACTGCTTGACATGAGTGAGGGCCCGTAGCTTCGATTGAACGAGTGTGAGCGGCTAGATCTGATCGATGATCAACTCGCCGCACGCGGCTGACTGCTGGTCTTCCAGCCAGCGCACCGCCCGGCTGACGGTCGAATCATGCACCCCGAAATGCTCGGCGATGTCACGCTAGATCGGCTCACGCCGATCCCCGCGCGCGGTCATGTGATAGATTCCACCCGCCAGCTCGATGCCCAAAGGTCTCGCCATACCACTGACCTCGGAACCAGGACGGCAGCCAGCCCTCGCCCAGGGCCTCGGCCTCCGACCATGGGCACATCTCGGGAAAGGGGCCGGGGCCGGTTTCACTCGCCGCCGGCGCGACCGCATCTGACCACACGTCGGCCCACCATGACACATCGGCAAGCGACTCGACAACTCACGCTGCTCGTTCTTGCCCGCGTCCTCGAGCTCGTCCGCAATGTGCTCAACGTCGAGCAGATCGAAACGCCGTGCCCGAATCAGCCGCGCCTGCTCGCTCCCCCAGACCACCACATCGGTCTCGTAAGGCGTGCCCATGTGCTTTTTTCTCAGTGATTACGCGTACGGTCTTCCAGAACTCTCAGAGCAAGAATACAAGACCTGCCCCCCATTCACATTCGCGCATTCCGGACCCAGCCTGACATCAGGTCGTGCACGCTGCTGAGCCCACCCTGGGCTCAGGATGGACCCAGCCGGGCGATGCCCATGGACGCGCTCACTCCACCGTCACGCTCTTGGCCAGATGACGCGCCATATCGACATGGTGTCATTGTTCAGTGCGCTCGATCTTGATCCAATTGGCGCACTTCATCCTCGCTCAGGTCGGCATAGCGCGCGATGCTAGCCAGATCCAGCTGTCCGTCCCGCAGCATCGCCAGCGCAGTCCGGCGACGCCCTTCCTTGAGCCCTTCCTCACGCCCTTCCTCGCGCCCTTCCTCGCGTCCTTCCTCGCGCGCCTCCGCCAGCAAGGTGGCCTCGTCGCTCAGTGCCTTCGCGCGCGCCTCGGCCCAGTAGCGCGCCTCCTCGTCGGCGCTCAACGCACGCAGTTTCTCAATCGCCCGTTGCACCGGGGGATAGGGGTGTGTGCTCATGGTCGACTCCTCCCGCCAATGTTCAAAGTAAGCAATCCAGGCCGACAGACGTTCGGGCAGCTGTCCGAGCCGGTCCGCCTTGCGCAGCTCGACGATGTTCAGTTGCAGCTCGCGCCCGAGACGGACCTCCGGGCGCTCGCGGTCGCGCATTTCAAAGCACCATAGCGCCCGGTCGGCATGCTCCGGCGCCTCGAACAGCGCGAAGTCGAGTAGATGGATTCCGATCACCGGCTTGAGAAGTCGGTAGTCCTCGCCCGATTCCAACTGCTCGTTCAGCAGACGCGCCAGATACAACAGTCCGCGCGCGCTCCAGGCCGCAAAGCGGCGGATCTGCATCTCGATATTGTAGTGTTGTCCGCGCTCGTCGATGGCCCGCAGGTCGAGCACCAGTTGCTTACCGCCGAGCCGCTCGGGCGTGAGCCGTGGGTTGAGCAGACTGACCTCGACGATTGGGGGCTCGTCGGCGCGCACCACATTGATCAGATCGACCAGCAGCTCGGGCTCCTCGGAGAACACACGGAAGAAGACGTAGTCGTTCTTGGGGTCGAGTAGCTCGGACGTGGTGGAAGGCTCGGTCATTACGGGTCGGTTCGACGGGAAGAGGACAACATGCGCGCTCATGATACACACCAGCGCCCCATGCCCCAAACCTGAAGAGCGATAGCCCCGGAGGACGAATCGGCTCTCCCAAGGACGGCTTTCCGCTCACGCTGAGGCGAATGGGTGAAGATGGTGACGGTGCACGCTCGCCCGAAAACAATTCAATTCGAGCCTCATTGAGACCTGCCTTGCTCAGTGGAAAATGGTCTCGGGTGTCTCGGCGGTGAGGATACGCTCGGCCCACGCCTCGAGCGGCTCTGGCGCGGCGGATTCGAGGCGCCGCAAACGCAAAGATCAAGAGGAAACGGGTTACATCACGAATAACGCTCATCCTTCAGGGTTCAGAGTACGTTTCTCAGTCGGAAGTCGCAGGCGACCAGCAGACATCACTCGCCGACGCCTCCTGGAATGGAAACAGGATCTATCTGCCGGCACTTCACGACCGCCAGCCATGGCCTCTGCTCAATAGCCTATCCGTGAATGAGACTGCTCATTCGCACCAAAATCAAACCAGGTCGCTTTCATCTTCTCGAACCCCGCGGCTCCTCTATTCGAGTCGACCAGCATCGCATAGATAAACAGATCAGGTCCATTACCCTTCCTCAGAACCGATTCCAATGATTCCACTCTCTTCGCTTATCCAATCTGTTGAAGCCGGTCCCTGGCATAGGATCGCGATGCGTTTCTGCCGTTCATTGTTCGGAAGCACTGCCGGGTCTCGCTCCCTGTGTTACTGCTGCCGGGCGACCCGGTGAAGTCCCCCGATCGCAACTGTCTGGCGCCCCCTGGGCGAGCGCCGCGCCGAAGTGTAGCTCACGAGCGCACGGCGTAATGGTGTTGCTAACTCATCGTTTTTGTCGATTTTCTCGCTGAAAATGATAAGTTTTACCTGAATCGCTGCCGTCCAGGCCGAAGAGGGTAGGAGGCGCCGCGCGGACATCGAAGCCGCCACCTGCTCCCGATGGCTGTCAAATGGCTTTCCAAGAGTCCAAACGCTTGGTTCAAGGCAACGAGTGCTTGGTCCGGTCGTTGCGACGATGGCAAGTCGATTTGACGGCGGAATTAAAAATTGCCTTAAAATGGCTAGGGAAGGGAAAATGGCCAACGGCGTTCCGTTCAAAGAAGAGCATCATACAGGATGCCGAGAAGAATAACGCCAAATCGTTAAATTCTAATTCGCCGATCATCATGATGCTCAAGAGGCTCTCCATTCGCTATAAGCTGTACTTCGGCTTCGCAGTCGTTGCTGGTGTGCTCATCATGGTGAGCGTGCTTGCCATGGTCCGATTCAATGAAGTACGCGCGACCATTGATGAACTTATTAACATGCATCAGCCCTCTATCCTGTCGCTGAAGGACGCAGGTATCGCCCTCCAGGGTGCAGCTGGCGCACTGGGTTATTTCGTCGTGACTCGGGATCCACAGCTCAAGGAAGAACTGCAGCGACAATTGGCCACCGCCCAAGAGGCGCTCGACTCGGTGCGAAAGACGGCTGGCGACCGCCCCTCCGAGGCGATGGCGCAGGCCCTATTGGAATTGGAGCGCCAGATCCAGGCGGCGAGCGTCGCGAGCGTCGAGGTTCTCGCCACCACCGACAGCTTCGAGGCCAACTATCCCGGCATTGCCTTCGCCAACGAACAGGTCAACCCTTTGACACGGGATCTACTGCAGTACAGCGGCGACATGCTGCGTAGCCATGATGGTTTCGATCAGGCTGAAGGCCAGAGCGACCTCCTGCTGGCGATGGCCGACCTGCGCTACAGCGTGAGCAATGTGATGCGGGGCATTCGCGGCTACCTGGCCTTTCGTAATGAAGGCGAGATCGAAAACAACCGGCTTTACTTCGAACAGATCGATCAATTGGTGTCGGACCTGCAAGCGAATGAAGAGCGTTTGTCGTTTGAACAAACGGACTATCTCGAGCGTTTCCAGGAGACGCTGGCGCGATTCAAGACGGTCTACGCCGAGCTTTTGCGGTTGCATGGCTCGGAGCGGTGGAAACAGGATGCCTGGTTGGTACGCAATCAGGTCTTGCCACTGCTGGCGCAGGTCGATGCGGGCATGCGGGAACTCTCCGACGCCCAGCAGAGCCGCGTTCAAGCGTCGAGCACGTCGCTGTTGCAAAGCGCGGCCAACACCTCCCGCTGGGTCCTCGGGCTCGCGATCGCCGGCGTCCTCGTCACGGCCCTGGTCGGCTGGATCCTCGGGCGCATGATCGTCAGTCCCATCCGTGCCGCTTCGCACGCGATGGCGCAGGTGGCGGGCGGCGACGGCGATCTGACGCGACGGCTGACGAGTGCGACCCGGGACGAGCTCGATGAGCTCGTCGGCAGCTTCAACGCCTTCGCCGAGCGTATCCATGAGCTCGTGAAGGCGACGGCGCGGTCGACCAATGCAGTCATTTCATCGGTCGCCACGACCAACGAGAGCGCCTGCAAGATCGCCGACCGGATCGCCGAGCAACACCGGGACGCCGACCAGTTGGCGACCGAGATCCGGGGGATGGTCACCTCCATCGCCGAGACCGCCGAGCTTGCCACCGAGGGGGCGGAATCGGCCACCTCGGCCGCTCGGAACGCCGCGTCCGGACGGTCGGTGGTCGAGGAGACCGCCGCTGGAATCCATCAGCTCGGCGAGAAGCTTGCGGCGGCGGCCGAGGCGATTGCCAACCTCGACCAGGAGGCGCAGACGATCGGTGGTGTTCTCGATGTCATCCGCAACATCGCTGACCAGACCAATCTGCTGGCCTTGAATGCGGCCATCGAGGCGGCGCGTGCTGGGGAGAGTGGCCGAGGGTTTGCTGTGGTCGCGAGTGAGGTGCGCAGTCTCGCTAATCGCACCCGCGAATCGACTGGCGAGATCGCGGACATGATCATGCGCTTGCAGACGAGCGCTCAAGAGACCAAGACCCAGATGGCGGACGGGCATCGGATGGCGCAGGGAAGCGTGGCTCAGTCGGAGAGCGCACTGGGTGCGCTCGAGAGCATCGCCACGACCGTCGACCACTTGCGGGCCTCGAATGAGCGGATCGCGGCCGCGGCCGAACAACAGCGTGGGAGCTCCGAGCTCATCCGTCGAACCGTCGAGCTCGTCAACGAGACCAGCAGCGAGACCGCGCGAGAGGCCGAGCAGACCAACAAGGCGGCCGCCCGGCTCGGCGATTATGCCGCCGAGCTGCAAGGTCTGATCGGAAAGTTCAAGCTTGCCGACGACGACAGTCTCGACTTCGAGGCGGCCAAGAGCGCGCATCTGGCCTGGCGTGCGCGGGTGCGCTCCTTCCTCGACGGGCGTGGATCCCTGCAACCTGCAGAGGCCTTGTCCCATCGCGATTGCATGCTCGGGCGCTGGTATTATGGTCCGGGACTGGAGCGTTATGGCCATCTGGACGGGATGCGGGCGCTCGAAGCGCCGCACGTCGCCTTGCACGAGTCGATCGCGGCCATCATTCAAGACAAGAATAACGGGGATCACCGGGCTGCCGAGGAGAAATACGGTGAGCTCATTTCTCTGTCGGAACAGATCGTGGGCGGCCTCGACGAGCTGGAGCGCTCGGTCGCGGAGCCCGACCGAAAGGCGGTCGTGGGCTAGCACAAGGGTTAGGCGATTTCCTGGAAAGAATTTGCCCAAGAGATCGACCGGTTGTAGGTTGGGCTGAGCGAGAGCGAAGCCCAACAGGCGCCGCCTTGGGGTTCGTTCCTCACCCCAACCGACGGCTAGTATCTCCTCTGGAGATCACCTTAGACGATCGGTCATCTCACCCCGAGCACGCCCAGCCCCACTCGATCCCAAAGACGCAAGATGGCACAACAACTCATCAAGGTCCCGCCGACGAAGAACACCCTGATCCGGCTCAAGAAGCAGGCACGGTTTCTGGAAGAGGGTCACGACCTGCTGGAGCGCAAGCGCGAGCTGCTCACCCGTCTGGTCTACGAACGCATCGGTGAATACCGCCAGCTTCGCGATGCGGCGCAGACCAAGCTCGCGGAGGCCTATGGCTGTCTGCGCATCTCCCATCTGCGCATGGGCAACCGCGGCATTCATCAGGCGGCGCTGGGCGCGGAACCTGCCCTCAGGGTCGATATCCTGCCCCGCCGCGCACTCGGGGTCGAGTACCCGGCAGTGACCAGCGAGCGCGTCGCCCTGAAACCGGTCGGATTACTGGGAACGGACGTCAGCTTCGACACCACGCGCGAGAACCTGGCCAATGCCGCGGTCCTGCTCGCCCGTCTGTCCGAGGTCGAGACCGCATTGCACCGTTTGCTCGAAGAGCAGCGCAAGGCGCAGAAGCGGGTCAACGCGCTCAAGTACAACATCATCCCGCTCTACCGACGCACCATCCACTTCATCCAATCCTCCCTGGAAGAGGAGGAGCGCAACACACTGTTCCAGGTGAAGCTACTCCGCCAACGGGCCGAGTCCGAGATCCCACGCCGAGGCTGAGCCCCCATGAACCCGATCTGTTCGCGTCGGATCGCATCCCCCGCTCACCGAACCGTGCCCATGCCCATCGCCAGCGCGTCCAGGAAACCGCTCGCGAGTGCGCTGCCGAGGCGTCTGGCCAGCGTCTCGTAGAGATCGCGCTTACTGGTGTAGTCGACGATGGTCTCGGCGCCGATGATCTCGCGCGCGACATAGCTGGCGCTACCGAGACCATCGGCGAGCCCCAGCTCGACCGCCTCCTGCCCGCTCCAGAAGAGACCTGTGTAGAGCTCGTCTCCGCCCTCGAGCCGCTCTCCCCGCCCCTCCTTGACCTCCGCAATGAACTGCTGGTGAAGGGTATCGAGCACCTGTTGCAGGAAGTCCCGCTGTGCCTCGGGCAAGGGCGAGAAGGGGTCGAGGATGCCCTTGTTGTCGCCCGCGGTCAGCAGACGGCGCTCGACGCCCAGATCCTCCATGGCGTCCTGGAAACCGAAGGCGTCGATGCGCACGCCGATGGAGCCCACCAGGCTCGCCTTGTCCACATAGATGGCGTCGGCCGCGACGGCGACATAGTAACCGCCGGAGGCACAGAGATCCGCGGCCACGGCGTAGACCGGCATGTCCTCGTCCTTCTCCTCCTTGTACTCCGCCTTGAGGCGCTTGATTTCATCATTGATATAGCCGGCCTGAACCGGGCTTCCACCCGGACTGTTGATGCGCAGAAGGATACCCTTGGCGTGCTCGGCCTCGAAGGCGTCGCGCAGTGCGGTGACGACACGGTCCGCACTGGCATCCGCCTCCGGGGCGATGATTCCATTAATCTCGATCAGGGCGGTATGCTCCTTCTCCGCGGAGACGCCCTTCATCAGGTCGTGTGAATAGGCCGCGACGAGGAGGGCAATGAGGTAGAGCAGAATCAGCAGCTTGAAAGCGATTCCCCAACGGCGGCGGCCACGTTGATCGCGAAGGTATTCCACTGCCATCTTGTTGATGAAGGCACGCTCCCAATCCGGTTGGTCCGGAGCGGGCATGGCGTCCCCGCGCCTGACCCAGAATTTCCAGTTCATTCAAGTCTCCCGATAGGGCGGATGAGCCCCTGATTGCCAAGGCGATTGCCAGAGGCTCTCAGACCAGATGGCGCCGGATTGACGGCTGCCCTCAAGGAGCGCCGGCAGGCGCATCGCCGCGCGATGTGACGGCTGGCGCGACACAGAAGGCGGGCTCGAGGCAAGCCAGGTGGTATGAGAGTTGACAGAAATCGCCTAACCGAACCATGCTGCCTTGGGCGCCTCTTTGGGAATCGGCCAAGCGGCGAGTCATGGCGACCTCGAAGAATTCCTTCACTGGGATCTTTCAAGAGCCGAAGAACCGCACGCCGATTCATGGCGAACCGGCACCGGCGAGCCAGCGCGGAATCGCTTCCAGCGAGTCGAGACAGGCGAGCGGCCCATGGGTCAAGAGACGAGCCTCATCGTGTACGCCGTAACAGACTGCGAGCGACTGCGCACCCGCGTTGCGGGCCATCTGCAGATCGTACTCCGTGTCGCCGATCATCAGGGTCTGCGCGGCCCGGACCCCGAGCTCCTCCATCAACTCGAACAGCATCGCCGGATGGGGCTTGGAGAAGGTCTCGTCCGCGCACCGGGTCGCATGAAAGAGGCCGGCGAGCCCTGTCTCCGCCAAGGACTTGTTCAATCCGACCCGACTCTTGCCGGTCGCCACTGCCACTCGATAACCCTGCGCAAGGATCCACTCCAAGGTCGCCCGTGCCCCGGGGAAGAGGGGTGTGGGTGTCTGGTCGGTGAGCAGAAAGTGCCGCCGATAGTGCACCACCAGAGCGGCTCGTGTGTCGGGGTCCGCCTCGGGCCGAAGGCGGGTCATGGCCTCCTCCAAACCGAGCCCGATGATGTCCCGTGCCGCCTCCCGTGTCGGCACCGGAAGACCCAGATCGGCGAAGGCTGCCTGGATACAGGCGACGATACGGGCCTCCGAATCCATCAACGTGCCATCCCAGTCGAAGACGATCAGCTCGAAGCTCACGTCGCGCCCTCCAGTGCCTTCAAGAAGCCTTGCAGCTCCTGGGGAAGCGCCACCTCCAGACGCAGTGTTCGGCTCATGTGCTTCAGGCGAAAGCCCACGACAGAGGCATGCAAGAAGAGACGCCTCAGACCCAAACCCTCGAGGAACCGATTGGCCGCTTCCTCGCCATACTTGGGGTCGCCGGCCAGCGGCGCGTTCAGATGGGCAGCGTGAACCCGTATCTGATGGGTCCGGCCGGTCAGGAGCTCGACCTCGACCAAGGTGAAGACACGCCCCTGAACCTGCAACCGCTGCAGCCGCCGAAACTTGGTCCGGGCCGGTTTGCCATGGTCGGGATCGACCTGGACGAACCGCTCGCCGCCGCGCAGGACGTTCTTCCTCAAGGGCGCGTCGACCATCAGCTCCGGTCGTGCCAGCTCGCCGACGAGCAACGCCAGGTAACGTTTCTCCATCCGACCCATGCGAATCAATTCGTGCAACTCGCGCAAGGTGCTGCGACGCTTGCTGACCACCAGACAGCCAGAGGTCTCGCGGTCGAGACGGTGCACCAACTCCAGCTCGTTGCGCGGGCGCAGCTGGCGCAGCGATTCGATCAGGCCGTAGCTCAGACCGCTGCCACCATGCACCGCAAGCCCCGCTGGCTTGTCGATCACCAGCAAGCGCTCGTCCTCGAAGCGCACAGCCTGCTCGATCTGTGTCAGTCTGGACTCGGGTGCGGCGCGGACGGCCGCCGCACTTGCAGTCCGCACCGGTGGAAGGCGAACCAGGTCACCCGTGTGCAACCGAAAACCAGCCTTGACCCGCCCCTTGTTGACCCGGACCTCGCCCCGCCTCAGGATCCGATACAGATGGCTGCGCGGGACACCCTTGAGGACACGGATCAGGTAATTGTCGATCCGCTGGCCGTCGGACGCCTCATCGACGCGCACGAGTTGTGGAGCAACGACTTCATCCCTATCTTTCTCGGGGAAGGATCGGGGGAAGGATCGGCGATCGGGTCGTGTCGCCCGGTCCGGGACTGGGTGAGGATCCACCGAGGAGTCTGATAAATTCAATTGATTTTAGACCTGAGAGATTGGCTCAATTGCTGCTTCTAATGTTCGCTGATACCATTGGTAGCCTGCGCCGGCCAGTGGATACGAGTCCTTGTCCCGGAGCAGCGAGCGCACCCATTGGTTGAAGCCGACGCCCTGCAACCGAGCGTCCAGGCAACCAGCAGGCCGGTGACCGGCAGCCGTGATACCCGAAACATACCGCCCGACGGACGCCGTTGAGCATCGAGCGGGCTCGTGTCGATCGAGCAGCGCCGATTCTACACTCCCGCGGGTGACTCGCGGCATGCCGAAGCGGACCAGCAGAGCCGATGCGGTCGACGCCGCTCCGTACCGGCCCCCCAGGTGATCGGATGGGGCACTAATTCACGCGGGCACCCCTTGGGTCCCGCAAATCTTGGCTTATGCGCGTGTGCGCGTTCCAGTCCGCCAATCGAGCCGGCCGCACGAACGTTGCTCACGCCCTTTGGCTCCCCGCGCCCCGGGCTGATCGGCGAGGCGCCATCCGCCAGTGCGGTCCTTGCAGGGACCCGCGGCAAGGCGACCCCTGTGGAGTCACGCGCCGTGGCGTACGAGAAGGAACAATATGAAGAGAATGCTGATCAACGCAACTCAACCGGAAGAGTTGCGCGTCGCAACCGTCGACGGCCAACTGCTCTACAACCTCGACATCGAATCACCCGGCCGAGAACAGAAGAAGGCCAACATCTACAAGGGCATCATCACCCGCGTCGAACCCAGCCTGGAGGCCGCCTTCGTCGATTATGGCGCCGAGCGTCATGGCTTTCTGCCGCTCAAGGAGATCGCCCGCAGCTTCTTCGAACCGGATACCGCCAAGGCCGGCACACGGATCAACATCAAGGAAGCGGTCCGCGAGGGCCGCGAGGTCGTGGTCCAGATCGACAAGGAGGAGCGCGGCAACAAGGGTGCCGCGCTAACCACCTTCATCTCGCTGGCGGGTCGCTATCTGGTCCTCATGCCGAATAACCCGCGCGCCGGCGGGGTCTCGCGACGCATCGAAGGGCAGGATCGCAGCGAGCTGCGCGATGCCATGAGTCAGCTCGCGATCCCGGAGGACATGGGCCTGATCGTGCGCACCGCCGGCGTTGGCAAGAGCGTCGAGGAGCTCCAGTGGGACCTGGACTATCTGCTCCAGCTCTGGAAGGCCATCGAGACCTCGAGCGAGACGCGCAAGGCACCCTTTCTCATCTATCAGGAGAGCGATGTCATCATCCGCTCGATCCGCGACTATCTGCGCGCAGACATCGGTGAGATCGTGATCGACGACCGCTCGGTCTACGAGCGGGCAGAGAACTTCATCCGCCAGGTGATGCCGCAGAACCAGAAGAAGCTGCGTCTCTATCAGGACGAGGTGCCGCTGTTCACGCGCTATCAGATCGAGACCCAGATCGAATCGGCCTTTCAGCGCGAGGTCCGTCTACCCTCGGGCGGCTCCATCGTTTTCGATCATGGCGAGGCCCTGACCTCGATCGACATCAATTCGGCGCGCGCCACCAAGGGGGCCGATATCGAGGAGACGGCGCTCAATACCAACCTGGAGGCCGCCGACGAGATCGCCCGCCAATTGCGACTGCGCGACCTGGGTGGACTCTTCGTGATCGATTTCATCGACATGACTCCGCCCAAGAATCAGCGCGAGGTGGAGAATCGCCTGCGCGAGGCGCTCAAACAAGACCGTGCCCGCGTCCAGGTCGCCCGCATCTCCAGGTTCGGGCTACTCGAGATGTCGCGGCAACGGCTGCGCCCTTCGCTCGGTGAATCCAGCCAGCAGGTCTGCCCCCGCTGCAAGGGACAAGGCAGCATCCGCAGCATCGAATCGCTGGCGCTCTCGATCCTGCGTATCGTCGAGGAAGAGGCGATGAAAGAGAGCACCCAGCGGATCCTCGCTCATCTCCCGGTCAGCGTCGCTACCTTCCTGCTCAATGAGAAGCGTCGCACCATCCTCGACATCGAGCAGCGCCAGGAGGTCGAGATCCTGCTGCTCCCCAGCGAGCACATCCTGACCCCAGACTATCGGATCGAGCGTATCCGCACTCAAGACGCCGCGAAACAGACGGAGCTCCAATCGAGCTACGATATCACGGTCGCTCGAGAACCGAGTCCCGCGCAACCCTACACTCGGCTCGGCCAGACTGGGCGCAGCGAGGAGCCAGCGGTCAAGCAGGTCACGCCGATCGTGCCCGCGCCACAGCGCCAGACCCAGCTGCCTCCGCTGGAGGTCTCCGAGCGGAGAGACCCCGAACGCCTGGAGGCGGAGAGCCTGCTGAAACGGATCTGGACCGGTCTGTTCGCGCCTCGCAGCCCGGAGCTGGGAGCGCTGGGCGAGCCAGCGAGCGACATGTCGACGACCGCGACCGGTTCTGAGCGGTCGGATCAGATCCAAGACCCGCTGTCGCAGCACCACTCGAGTGATGACACGGGTCGAGTAGATCCACTGGGTCCAGTCCCTACTGCTCCCGCGCGAGAAGACGGCCAGCAGGGTCACGCGGGCCCGACCGAAGGCGCTCGGACTGGTACGACGCAGCCGGCGACGAACTCGGGTCCTGGGCCGCAGGAGAGCGGCCGGGTCAGAGACCAGAACGGAGCGACGAAGACGCTCGATGCGGACAATGAGGAGCAGACCCGCAGCACGCGCTCGCGTCGCGGTGGATCACGCGGACGTGGACGTCGCAGTTCGGGTCAGGCGGATACACGCGGATCGAGCCGGCGACCGGACGGCCAAGAGGCCCGGAATGCGGAAGGGCGACCCCCGAACTCGACGCGCCAAGCGGCCCCTGCGACGACGCACGAGAAGACCGCACGGACCAATGCCGCGGCGGCCGATACGCCGCGTCCGGCGGGTGACCCGACCCACACTGTCTCGGACCCGCCATCGCAAACGGACCCCAGGTCGACCGGACCAGACGCCGACAGGCAAGAGGCCGACGAGGAGACGGGGCGACAGCCGCCCGAGTCGGGTCGCGCGTCTACCGCCCAGATGGAGACGGCTGACACCACACCCAAGAGGCTCGACCCGAGTGATGAGGCGAATGAACCGCTTGCGCCCGGGGCCGAAAGGCCGCGCTCGTCGCGTCGCCGACGGGGCGGGCGAGGTCGGCGGCGGTCAGCCTCCAGTGCGGAGACCGCACATCGGTCGAGCCTCCTGGAAAGCGGGGGCGAACCCCTGACCGAGCAGGGGTCGGAGCCAAACGGTAACCCACCCGTCTCCGAGTCGACACCAGATTCGACCAGGGCATCAGAGACCGGCTCGGAGACGGGTGCGGCGGCTGCGCCGACGCCGCAGCCAGAGCCGAGCGACCCCGCCGAGCCGGTTCCTCCGCAGGCCCTGCTTCCGGCCCCGGCCAAGGAGCCGCCGGCGAGGGAAGGGACCGACCCGATCCCGAGTCGACCCGAAATCCAATCGTCCGACACCGCGCGGGCCGCCAGTCCTCTGCCCGCCGCGCAGATCGAGGGAGTCGATCCGGCGACCGAGGCGCCTGACAAAGGCCAGGGAGCGGCATAGAATCGCGCGTCTCGGGCGACGGGCGGAGAGAAGCGACCCGAGTGGGTCGAGGCCTCGCGCATTCTCGAGGCCCGTCCCTCCGGACCAGGCGAGACTTGGATGGAGGGCCGAATAAGGCGATTTCTGTCAATGTTCATACCATCTGACTTGTCTTGACGCCCGCCTTCGGTGTCGCGCCACCAGTCACATCGCCCGGCGATGCTCCTGG
>JANQGF010000197.1 GCA_028277465.1 Chromatiaceae bacterium | reverse complement strand
TGGCGCTCGGTTACCGCCCCCCGGAGGCGAGTCGCATGGCACGCGCCGCGGACGATGGTGTCAGGACATCGGAGGAAATCATCCGTCTCGCCCTGCGTGCGGTGCATCCTGCTTGAGAATGCCTCCGCCATCAGGGCTCGAGTCTCGCACCGAGCGGCGCCGGCCGACGCCGCTCGGCGACTGACTGAAATCGCCTAAGACGATTTCCTGGAAAGAATCTACCCAAGAGATCGACCGGTTGTAGGTTGGGCTGAGCGAGAGCGAAGCCCAACAGGCGCCGCCTTGGGGCTCGTTCCTCACCCCAACCGAGGGGTAGGATCTTTTCCGGAGATCGCCTTAGCTCCCGGCGATCCGATCATAGTAGCGCGCGCGATAGAGGAGTCGCGGCACCGGGCCGTCGGTGAATCCGGTCCGAGTGTGCAGCACATTGTTGCTGATCAACCCCCAGCCGGACTCCAGCCGTGCCTGGAAGTGCCAAGGCGAGGCTTCATGAAGGACCTCCTTCAGACAGGCGACGGCGTGAGCGGTCGCTGGATCGCTGCGCCAAGCGATATTGCGCCCGCGGTTCGTGTAGCGCATGTGCAGTCGACCATCGGGTCGGACCGAGAAGACCGGCCCCGTCCGTTCTGGTCGCACCTCCTCGCCGTCGATCCGATGGGCCGGGATGGTCATGCATTCGGGATGCATCAGGGCGCGGACGAACTCCGGATCCCGGTCGCGGACCAGGATATAGACGATCTCATGGTCGAGCAGTGCATTCTTGCCACCCTCTTGGGCGGGATGGACGCAGTGCAGGAGCAGCCCGTGGATCTGCCGGTCGGAGCTGTTGTAATAGCCGTCCGTATGCCAGGCGATCGGTCGGTTGGAGTAAGGGATGTAGTCTCGGTGACCGGCGTCCGTCTGGACCCGGAGCGAGGTGATGGCATCCTCGTCGGCGCCGCGGTTATGGTCCAGCCGGGTCAGGCCGAAGTCGGCGCCCAGCTTAGCGGGGATGGCCTTGTCCGGGTCGTCGCCCGTCGCGCTGGCATAGACTGCCATGTTGGCGAGGCGACAGCGCTCCAGGATGGCACCATGCTCGGCCGGGGTCAGTCGGCGGGGGTCGCCGATCTCGACGATCAGCGCATCCAGGTTTGTGGGTGCGGTGGCAAGCTTCTGCTCTCGCCAACGCCGGTAGGCGTCGTGCTGGTCGAGATCGAAGGGTGAGTTCACCATATGGGTAAGGTCCTTGCTGTTCATTCAGGCCCCTTGGGCGATTTAGGTCCAGATTGTCTATACGGGTCTCAACGCTCGAAAGGGACCTCTACCCCGTACGTAGGGACGATCCAGCCGAGCGACTGTTTGGCAGATGTAGGGCACGCAACCCGTACCCACCAGGCTACAGCGGCACCGGTTGCATCTTCCGGTGCGAGCAGCACCCGGTCATAGCGGTTAGGCGATTGCCGGAAGCCCTTAGGCGATTGCTGTCAATGTTCATACCATCTGACTTGTCTTGACGCCCGCCTTCGGTGTCGCGCCACCAGTCACATCGCCCGGCGATGCTCCTGGTGGCGCTCCTTGAAAGCGAGCCTCAATCCGGCGCCATCTGGTATAAACATTTCCGGCAATCGCCTAATTTCGTTGGGTCTTCGTTACGGCAGTAGTCGGCCATGAGCGGCCCTTGGCCAATTGGTCATTATCGCGCGGATACCCGATCACGACAACGATTTCGACCTCGCGATCGTGAATCTAACACACATCGATCCCAAGCCGCTCCAGCAGCGTGATGCCGATGTGGTTGAAGTTATCCCGACAACGTGCCACGGCCTGAATCTGCCCCCCACCGATCCCATCGGCCTGCTTGAGGTCGAAGATCGGCTTACGCGCCTGCTGGGCAATCGGGACCAGACTGGCGTAATGCGGAATCAGGGCAAGACAATGCGCGTCCTGCTCGAAGGAAACGGTGGTTTGACCAGACGCTTCGTCCAAGACATATCGACGATACTCGGCGGGGATGGCTTGCGCCCAACGGGCGTAACCCGCGACGGGTCGATCGGCCCTGGCCAGATGCTGCTGAACCATGTAGCCGAGCGGCAGGAAATCATGGGGAGGCAATGCCTCCTGGGGTTTACCAGCGAGACCTCGCTCACGGACAGTGCCCCAGTCGCGCCGCCACTCGCGTAAGGTCGGCCCGACGTTGCGCAGCCCCTGCAAGCTGAACAGATCCGGTGCCACTGGAAGCACCACGTGATCGCAGGCCAGCAGCGCCGCCCGGTTGAGCGCCCCCAGACTGGGGCCGAGGTCCATGATCATGACATCCGCGGCCACCTGCTCGGCGGCGAGATTCGACAGCAGATCGAGCGACGTCGTCACATCAAGCGCCCGGTCGTTGTCCGTTGCAAGCGTCTTGGCGAATTCCTCCGCCAAGGTCTGCTCGAATCGGCTGAGTGCCAGGTGTCCGGGGAGCAGCCAGAGTCCATCGGCGACCCGTTCCAGGCGCGGCGGCAGCACGTCTCCTTTACCCCGGCGCACCGGCTCCAAACAGCCGGTCACGGTCCCGTCGCTGTTCACATCCTCCCAAATCTCGAACAGCCGGAGCTCGTCGAGAAAGATCGCAGAGATATTGCACTGTGGGTCGAAGTCGAGCACGACGACCCGCACCCCACGTCCAGCCAAGACATGGGCAATGTTGAAGGTCAAGGTCGTCTTGCCGACTCCCCCCTTGTTGTCGAAGAAGACGATCGATTTCATTGCCGAGCCCTCAGGATCAGCCGCGTGAAGCCATCCTTTTCGATCTCCAGGGGCGGGTTGCCGTTTCGCTCCAGAAGCAGTCGCACGCGCCGAACGCCCCGCCCGAGCTGTTGCACATAGCCCATGTCCACCAGGCCGGCGGTCATGATGGGGTTCCGGTAGTCGGAATGCTCTCCGAACTCACCCTCGCTGGCGCGCCCGAAGGGGCCACCGGGATTCGAAAGCTCGATGTGCGTGCTGAACCACTCGATGCGTCCGGGCGCGTGGGTTCCTTCGTACAAGCGGTGCTGAACCAGGTTGCGAGCCAATTCCTTCAGCGCCTCCATGGGGTACTGCGGAAGATACCGCTCGACGATGCCCCCGTTCTCCCGATGATCCGGTACCGATGCCAGATGGGCACTCATCTGCGCCCACACGCCCTCCAATTGATTCGCCAGCGTTCCGGTCACCATCTTGCGGGCAATCACCTCGCTGTCGATGTCGTGCCCCGCATAGCGTAGTGCCTGAACGAAAACCCCGTTCAATTCAGCGCCGCCCCCTGATCGTGATCCCAGCGCGGTAGGTTTCTATTCGTTTCAGCGCAATGATGCGGGGC
>JANQGF010000126.1 GCA_028277465.1 Chromatiaceae bacterium | reverse complement strand
CGATTTGGTGGGAGCGGCGCCTCGCCGCGACGAGCCTGCAAACTGCTGCGGCTCTTGTTCCATGCTCCGGGGTGCCAGAGACACGGCATGACCGTTACCGATGCACCAGATGCCTGCCCGCGCTCACGCACCCGAGTGGGATCACGACGAGCGTCAGCAGGGTCGAGACCAGCACCCCGAAGAGCAGCGAGATGGCCATGCCCTGGAAGATGGGGTCGGTCAGGATGACGCTGGAGCCGGCCACGAGCGCCAGCGCCGTGATGAGGATGGGGCGGGTCCGGGCCTTGCAAGCGGCGATGACGGCCTCGGTGACGCTACGGCCCTGGCTGACCTCCGCGATCGAGAAGTCCACCAAGAGGATGGAGTTGCGCACGATGATGCCGGCCAGTGCGATGAAGCCGATCATGGAGGTGGCCGTGAAGTCGGCGTCAAGCAGCCAGTGCCCCGGCACGATGCCGAGCAGGGTCAGTGGAATCGGCGCCATGATGACACCAGGGGCGACCAGGTTGCCGAACTCGGCGACCACCAGCATGTAGATGAGCACCAGGGCGACACCGAAGGCGAGTCCCATGTCGCGGAAGGTCTCGTAGGTGACGGTCCATTCACCACCCCACTCGAAACCGGATCGGCCGTTGTCCGGCGGCGCACCGCTGAACATGGTACCGGACATGACGACGCCGTCCGGGGTCTGGTAGTCCGCGAGCCGCCTCTCGACCTCCAGCATGGGGTAGAGGGGTGCACCCAGCTTGCCCACCGCATCACCCACGACATACTCCAGCGGGCGCAAGTCCTTGTGATAGACGACCGGGTCCTGGGGGGTCTTCACGAAGCGTCCCAGCTCGGCCAGGGGCACACTCGCGCCCTTGCCGGCGGGGATCGGCAGATCGGCGAGACGGGTGAGGTTGGCGCGTACCGCGAGCGGGACCTCGATGGTGATGAAGGTCGGCTCCAACAGGCTGCCGCGCTTGACGTCGCCGGCCTTGAAGCCACCGAGCGCCATGTCCAGATTGCGGATCACAGTGTCCACCGAGATGCCGAGCCGCAGTGCCTTTTCCGCGTCCACCTCGAACCGCAGGACATCGAAGGGCTCCTGCATATAGTTGTCCACGTCGGCGAGGCTCTCGACCTCCTCGAAGATCCCTGTCATGTCGGTCGCCACTTGGCGTCGGGTCGGCCCGTCCGGGCCGTAGATCTCGGCGACCACGGCTTGCAGCACCGGTGGTCCCGGCGGCATCTCGACCACGGTGAGACGGGCGCCGGCCTCGCGTGCCAGGGGCGTCAGAATGGCACGGGCCTCGAGTGCGATCTCATGGCTGCTGCGCTCGCGCTCCTGCTTGTCCCTGAGCTGGACCTGGATCTCCCCCTGCCAGGGCCTCTGGCGCAGATAGTAGTGCCGCACCATCCCGTTGAAGTCGAAGGGCTTGGCGGTCCCCGCATAGGTCTGGATCGCCACCACCTCGGGGATCTCGCGCACCCGTTCGGCGAGCACCCGCGCCGTGTTGACCGTCCTGCCGAGCGCGGTTCCCTCCGGCATGTCGAGCACCAGACTGAACTCGGGCTTGTTGTCGAAGGGCAGCATCTTGAAGGCGACCGCCTTGAAGTAGAAGAGCCCGCAGGAGAGAAAGAAGGCCGCGATCAAGCCGAAGAGGAAGAGATAGCCCAGTGACTTGCGCTCGATCAGTGGCACCAGTAGACGGCGAAAGAAGGTCTCCAGGGACTCGGCAGTCTTGTGCTCGCGCCGCTCGGCCTTCTCGAGTGCCTCGAGGCTCGGCTTGATGCGCATCGCCAGCCAGGGGGTGAAGGCGAAGGCGGCGAAGAGCGAAAAGAGCATGGCCACCGAACCCAAGGCCGGGATGGGCTCCATGTAGGGGCCCATGAGACCGGAGACGAAGCCCATGGGTAGCAGCGCCGCCACGACGGTGAGGGTGGCGACGATGGTCGGATTGCCGACCTCGGCGACGGCCTCGACCGCGGTCTGCGTATCCATCTGGCCCTTCATCAGCCAGCGGCGGTAGATGTTCTCCACCACCACGATGGCATCGTCGACCAGGATGCCGATCGAGAAGATGAGTGCGAAGAGACTGACCCGGTCGATGGTGTAGCCCAGGACCCAGGCCGAGAAGACCGTCATGAGCAGCACCACCGGGATCACCAGGGTCACCACGATGGCGGGCTTGATACCCAGTGCGAGCAGGACCAGGAGGCTGACCGCCCCGGTGGCGACGAAGAGCTTGAAGATGAGCTCGTTGACCTTGTCGTTCGCGGTCTGGCCATAGTTGCGGGTGACCTCGACCTCGATATTGTCGGGGATGAGCTGACCCTTCAGGTGATCGACCTTGTGCAGAATGGCGTTGGCGACCGTCACCCCGTTGCTGCCCTCCTTCTTGGCCAGTGCGATGGTGACCGCGGGCATGCCGTCGGCCTGGACCTCGCTGTCCGGATAGCTGGGTCCGGTGTAATAGTTGACCTGCTGGCGGTATTCCTCCGGCTCCAGGCCGACTCGGGCCACGTCGCGCACGTAGACGGGCGCGCCGTTATGGGTGCCGAGCATGAGTCGCTGCACATCGGAGGCATTCTTGAGGAAGGACCCGGTATAGACCGTCAGATGACGCTGGTCGGCCTCGGCGTCGCCCGTGCGGCGCTCGGCGTTGGCGGTCTGAATGGTGTGTGCGAGCTGCTCCAGCGTGACCCCGAAGCCCGCCAGCCGTTGGGGTTCTACCTCGACCCGGATCTGCTCATGCCGCCCGCCGACCACGAAGCCCTGGCCGACGTCCGGGATCTGCGACAGGCTCTGCAACAGCTTGGCCCCCAGGGCGCGCAGCGCCGCGTCGTCGATGAGATCCGACCAGAGCGTGAGGGTCACCACCGGCACGTCATCGATGCCTTTGGGTCGCACCACCGGCGGCAGTGCTCCGGGTGGGAGCAGGTGCTGGTTGGCCTGAAGCTTGTCGTGGACCTTCACCAGCGAGGGTCCCATCTGCTCCCCCACCTTGAAGCGCACCGTGATGATGCCTTGTTCGCGCTCGCTCGCCGAGTAGACGTGCTTGACCCCGGGTATCTCCGAGAGCAATCGCTCCAGCGGCTCCACCGCCAGACTGCCGACCTGCTCGGTCGAGGCGCCCGGATACTGGACGAAGAGATCGATCATGGGGACCGAGATCTGCGGATCCTCCTGGCGCGGGGTGAAGATCAGGCCCAGGATGCCCATGCCCAGCATGGCGAAGAAGAGCAAGGGTGACAGGGGCGAGTGGATGAATGCCCGGGCGGTCAGACCGGCCAAACCGAGTCTTTGTCCGTGGCCGGACTGCATGGCGGTGGACGTGGTGTCGGACATGGAACTCTCTCTGCGGTCGCTGCGTGGGATTCCGGGGTCAGTCCTTCTCGATCCGAGTGGGATCGAGAAGGATGCGCTCGCCGCCTTGGAGGCCGGTCAGCACGCTCACGGCATCGCCGAGCTGCTCGCCCAGGCGCAAGAGGTGCAGCCGCGGCCGATCCTGGGCATCGAGCACATAGACCATGGGCAGACCGCCGCGATAGACCAGGGCCGAGACCGGGATCACCGGTACCGAGCCCTGCTGCGAGCCGGGCTGAGGGATCAGCACCTCGGCATACATCCCGGCCTTGGCCGGGGCGCCCTCCTGGAGATCGAGCTTGACCCGCACCGTGTGACGGGTCGGATCGGCCATCGGGAAGACCTGGGCGACCCGCGCCATGGCGACGGTCTGATCCGGGTCATCCAACTTGGCCCGGGTGATGAAGCCGGGCTGCAGTGAGGCCGAGAGACGGGTCGGTACGTCCGTCTGGACCTGCAACCGACCCATGTCGGCGAAGCTCAGCAGGGGTTGGCCTGGCTGCACGGTATCGCCGGCGTTGACGTGCTTGTGGGTGATATAGCCGTCGAAGGGGGCAATGCTCTTGATGTCTTCGAGCCTGGCGTCGACCTCGCGCAGCTGGGCCCGCGCGGCGACCAAGGCCCCCTGGGCCTGCTCGATCCGGGTACCGTACTGGTGCAGGGTGGCGCCGCGCGAGACGCCCGTCTCCCGGTTGTTGCCGAAGAAGGGGAAGGGCATCATCTGGCTCATCATGTCGCCCTGCTGAGGGGTCGGGTCGTGCCGTTCACGTTGGAACTGGACACCGGCATTGCGCACGGCCGCCTGTGCATTGGCGATCTCGGCCAGCGCCGCTTGACGTTGCGCACGCAATGCGGCCTCGTCCAATGCCGCCAGCACCGTCCCCTGCTTGAAGAAATCGCCCTCGTTGCCGGCGATCAACTCGACATTGCCGGGCATCTGTGCCGTGAAGGTGATCTCCTCCACCGGCACGACGGTGCCCCCGACGGTGGTGTTGCCGCCGAGACTGCGACGTTCGACCAGGACCCAAGCGGGCTCGTCTCCGGTTGGTGCCGGGATGACCTCTGCGCCCGCAGTGGCGAGCGTGACGGAATCGCTGCCGCTGGGTGGCGGCTCCTGCGCCGGGGTCGCCCCCGGGAGGACGGCCCCCACGCCGAACAGCATGACTGAAAGGACCAGCATTGGTTGGAGCATAGTGATCGACTTCCTCGTGCTCTGACCTCGCAACGCACCCTGGCCGGCCTGAGTCGGGGACCCGGGCGGGATACGGTCGGTGTCGAATGGGTTGGATCGGACCCAGCGCGGATTCCCTGTCGAATCGAACGTCGGGCGAGGTCCCGGTCGCATTGCCGCCGCGAGGGCATCTTCTCAGCTGGCGGGTGTCCGGCACGACCTCGTCAGAGAATCGCACGGGACGCTTGGCTTCTCCCCGTTCAAGGCGCGACGCCGGCGGCGACAGCGCGCCGCTGAACGCCTGTTGCCGTTCCTTGAAGAGGGGCGAGAATGCTTCGCAACGCGATCGATGATTGCCCTTCAACTGCCTCGAGCGAGCGTGCCTTCGCGTTGGCAGGGATGACGCGCATGAGAGGGGGCTTAGGATAACACAGCCGGCGGAGTGGTTCCGGCTCATCAAGGGAGCTGTTCACATGATCTTGGCGTCGATCGCGGTTGCGCTCGGTCTAGCGCTCCTCTTCTGGAGCGCTGACCGGTTCGTCTCGGGTGCGGCCGCAACGGCTCGTCACTTGGGCATGCCATCGCTGCTGATCGGTATGCTGGTGGTGGGTTTCGGGACCTCGGCACCTGAGATGCTCATCTCCGCGCTGTCCGCGATGCAGGGTAATCCCGGTCTTGCATTGGGGAATGCCTATGGCTCCAACATCATGAATCTGGCGCTCGTCCTGGGGCTGACGGCCTTGTTCTGGCCGGTCAGGGTGCGGCCCGAGATCTTGCGCAGGGAGCTCCCGATCCTGACGGCGGTCACCGGCCTCGCCCTCGTTCAGCTGTGGGACGGAGACCTTTCACGCTGGGACGCCTGGGCACTCCTTGGCGTATTCGCCGGGTTGATGGCTTGGAACATCGGACGCGGTTTGCGTCAGGGTGCCGACTGCCGAGACCTCGCGATGGCGCCGGCTGGCTCATCCGCTCCAATGTCGCTCAGCCGCGCCCTCTGGTGGCTGGTCATCGGCCTGACCCTGCTCAGCCTCAGCTCCCGCCTCTTGGTCTGGGGCGCGGTGGGGCTCGCACGCGGGCTCGGCGTCAACGATCTGATCATCGGGCTCACCGTCGTCGCGGTGGGCACCTCGCTTCCGGAGCTCGCATCCACCTCGAGTGCCGTGCGGAAGGGTGAGCATGATATCGCCCTGGGTAATCTGCTCGGCTCGAACCTCTTCAACACCCTGGCCGTGGTGGGTATCGCGGGCGCCATCCATCCGATGCCGGTCGCGCCCGAGGTGATCTCTCGGGATATGCTGGTGATGAGTCTGCTGACCCTTTCCCTGTTCCTTCTGGGATACGGGCGCAATACCCCTGGGCGGATCAACCGCTTCGACGGGTTGGCGCTGATTGCCAGCTACGTCGGCTATAGCCTCTGGCTGGCAAAGGGTGCCTTCAGCGCATGATATCGACCGGAATCCCCCGCTCCAACAGGGCCTCGCGGCGCGCGGAGAGATAGCGCTGGAAGCTGGGCTGCCAGCCGTAGGCCTGGGTGGCGACATAATCCAGGGCGCCATGGATGTGGAAGGACTTCAGATAGCCTTCGGTGCGGAAGACCTCGCGCCCATGGGGGTCGAAGAAGATCAGGCTGGGCGTGTATTCGATGTCCAGTTCGGCGGCCCAGTCGCGGGCCGGTAGCTCGCGGCCATCCGGCGTCTGCACCAGCTCCGCGGAGAAGGTATCCAGGATGGCACCGTCGAAGGCGCTCAACGAATAGGCGACCGCTTCGCGTCGCAGAATGTCCTCATGGAGCTCGTCGCAGCCAGTGCAGGTGGGTTGCTCGAACATGACGACCAAAGGGCGCTGCGAGGCCCGTCGATTCTCCGCCAGTCGCAACGGCTTGGCGAGGAAGCCGTGCTCCTGACGCAATCGGCCCGTCGGTGCCCGAGGCCTCTGGGCCGCATGAAAGTCTTGGAAGCGCTGGCCCAGCCGCTCACGGCGCTCGGCCACGTAAGCCAGGGCGGTGGCGAAGCGGTGCGGCGGGAAGTAACCATTGATCCTCAGGACCACCTCTCCCGACTCGTCGAGCAAGAGGAGCGTGGGTGTGAACTGGACCTCGAGTGCGGCGGTGAACCCCTTCTCGGTGGTCGCCTCGCCCCCGAAGCCGGTGACCTCACGGTCGCCCCAGATGTTGATGGCGATGACATCGAACCGCTCCTGGGCCAACTGACCGATCTTGCGATCGCTCAGATTGTCCCTCAGCATTTTGGTGCAATATGGGCAACCATCCTGGTAGAAGTAGAGAATGACCCGCTTGTCGGCCTCTGTGGCCTCCTTGACGTCCTCGCGGATGTCCAAGAAGGACTGTTTGAACCAGGCCGGCTGTTCCTGATAACCCGGATTCTGGAGCCCGGGCGCTAGCTCGCCTGCGGTGTCGGCCGCCACGGCGGCGAGCGGGGCGGTGAGACAGGGTATCAGGGTCATGAGTAGCCGGTGCATGATAGCGTTCTCCTGGGGGTGGAACGGGGTACTGAGGCAATCGCCTGATCAGCTATCAGATCCAGGTTCGCGAGCTTCGTTCAGTTGGGAGGCAAGGTGAATAGCAATCCAGAGGCATTACGGCGCGAGTTGATGGTGGTGGGTCTGTCGCGCGCCGAACTGGATCCAGACCCCGTCCGACAGTTCCAGCGCTGGTATGAGTTGGCGCTCGAGACCCGGCTCCCGGAACCGAATGCCATGAGTCTCTGCACCGTCGACGCCGACGGCCAACCCTCGGTGCGCACCGTGCTGCTGAAGCTCTACGATGAGAAGGGGTTTGTCTTCTTCACCAATTACGAGAGCCGCAAGGCGCGGGAGATCGACTGCAACCCGCGGGTGGCACTGCTGTTCCCCTGGGTCGCCCTGGCGAGACAGGTGCAGATCACGGGGAGGGCCGAGCGCATCCCGACCGCCGAGTCGGTGCGCTATTTCGCGACTCGGCCACGCGGCAGCCAGATCGGTGCCTGGTCCTCACCCCAGAGCCAGGTGATCCGCTCGCGGTCTCTCCTGGAGGCCAAGGTCGCTGAGATCGCGCGCAAGTTCGCCGATCGCGAGGTCCCGCTTCCGGCCTTCTGGGGCGGCTACCGAGTGATCCCCGAGATGATCGAGTTCTGGCAGGGGCGCGCAAATCGGCTGCACGACCGATTCAGCTATCGCCGCGACCTCGCGGGTGGTTGGCGGATCGAGTGCTTGGCGCCTTGACCCTTGCTCGGATTGTCAAGCGCCGCAGCGATCCGTACACTGCCGCTGGTTTGCGTCAACCAACAGAGATGTGGTGACTTGCGTTCCGAGTGCCATCGACCTCAATGTGGCGGCCTCCCCCTGTTCGACCGCAGGGTCCGAGCCGTCTTCATGACCGCGCGACGACCGATCGGCGTCTTCGATTCGGGCATCGGCGGGCTCACCGTGCTCCACGAGATCCGTCGTGAGCTGCCCCATGAGGACCTGCTCTATGTCGCCGATTCGGGCCATGCGCCTTACGGCGACAAGTCGTCCGCCGCGATCGAGGCGCGCTCCCTGGCCATCACGGAGTTTCTGCTCGCGCAGGGCGCCAAGGCCGTGGTGATGGCCTGCAACACGGCGACCGGTGCGGCCGCTGCCTTGCTGCGCGCCTGCTATCCCCTGCCGATCGTCGCCATGGAGCCGGCGGTGAAGCCGGCGGTGGAGCGAACGCGATCCGGCACGGTGGGGGTACTCGCGACCCGTCAGACCTTTGCCAGCCCTGCCTTTGCACGTCTGCTCGAACGGGTGGGGACCGGGGCAGAGGTCTTGCTGCAGCCCTGCCCCGGTCTGGCGGAACGGGTGGAGGCGGGCGACCTGAACGGCGAGGCGACGCGTCGGCTGCTGGCTCGGTTTCTCGCTCCCTTGCTGAAACGCGAGGTCGATACCCTGGTCCTAGGTTGCACTCACTATCCCCACCTGACACCCCTGATCCAGTCGCTCGCCGGGCCGGAGGTGACCGTCTTGGACTCGGGGGTTGCGGTCGCACGCCAGGTGCGGAGGCGTCTGACGGAGGCCGGTTTGCTTGCGCCCGCGGATCGGCCTGGTCGCGAGCGCTTCTGGACCAGCGGAGACCCGTCCGGGGCTCGTGAGCTCCTGGCCAGGCTCTGGCGGGTCGACGCCCTGCTGCAACCCTTGCCGGAGGAGGTGGAGGCCGACGCGACGGCCGAGCTGCTGGGCCCAAGGCCCCTGCTATCGCCGACGTGAGAGGAGAGCGCGGAGTCATGATGAGGAGAGCGGCCGTGCGCCTGACGGCGTCTGCCCTGATCGCTGTCGCCTGTACCTGCATCGCCGGCGCGGCGGTGGCGGACCAAGGCTGCCTCAAGATGGTCTTCGGCCGCTATTGTCTCGGCGGCGAGGTCGAGGCGCTGGAGCGTGACGCCCCGCCAACCCTCATCCGCCAGACCCAGGGCGAGAGTCTGGCGCTGGTCTTTCCCGACGGGGCCAACCAGCTCTACGTGATGGCCTTCTCGGGTCGGATCTACAAGGTGGTGCGCGCTTATGCCGTCTCGACCCAGCTTCGTTTCGACGATCTCTATCGCCTGCTGCGGGAGAAGTATGGCCCGGGCGAAGACCGGAGTCGGTTCCCCGACTATGCCTCGACCCCGGCCGCCCGCCTGGCGTCCGTGCGGCGGGGTGAAGGCCGCGCGATCCACCATTGGCAGCCGTCCCAGGCATGGCACATCGAGCTGTCTTGGACGCGTGAGCTGGGGGTGTCCCTGGCCTATGTGGCGACCCAACTCAATGCCGAACGAGCGGCTCAGATCCGAGGCGGGCTATGAGCGGAAGGGATCGGCGGGTCGCCCCGAGAGCACGCAGCCGTTTGCATCCACGCCGGTGAGGATGACCTCGACGAGTCGATTGGCCGCGACCCTTGGATCATCCCCGGTGACTCGCACGGGCAGGTAGTTGGGCGTATAGGCGGACCAGATCTGGCCGCCCGCACCCTCGCCCGAACCCTCGACCAGGACCTGGATCCGTTTGCCGACCTGGGTCCGCATGACCTCCAGCTTCATCCGGACGGCAAGCGCCTGTAACTCCTGGCAGCGTTCACGTTTGATCCTTGGGCTCACCTGGTCGGGCAAGCTTGCCGCCAGGGTCCCGGCTCGCGGGGAGTAGCTGAAGAGATGGACGTGACCGAACCGCATGGTCTCGGTGAAGGCCAGGGTTCGTTGCCAGTCGCCGACCCTCTCGCCCGGGAAGCCGACGATGATGTCGGTGGTGACATTCAGCCCTGGGACTGCGGCACGTCCGGTCTCGACCAGGCGGTCGAAGTCCTGGGTCTTGCAGCGGCGTGCCATGCGGCGCAAGACCGCGTCGGAGCCGCTCTGCAGCGGCAGATGCAGGTGAGGCATGAGCCGGGGATTCTCGAACAGGCCCCAGAAGCGATCCGGCAGATCCCAGGGCTCGAGCGATCCAAGCCGCACGCGTGGCATGTCCGTCTCGGCGAGGATGGCGGCGATCAGGCCCGTCAAGCTGCCGTCCTGGCCGCCACTCGAGTCGCTGCCGTAACCCCCGAGGTGGACGCCGGTCAGTACGACCTCATGGATGCCGCTTTGGCCCAGCCGGTTGACCGTCTCGACCACCTGTGCGACTGGTCGGCTGCGCTCCTCGCCGCGGGCCTGAGTGGTGATGCAGAAGGTGCACTGATAGCGGCAGCCATCCTGGACCTTGACGAAGGCGCGGTGCCGTCCGCGCGTGAAGAGCGGGTTGGCAAGGCTCGAGAGCGCGAGCTCCGGCATCGCCGGCACCTCCAGGGTATCCAGCGCGACCTCGACCAGCCGATCCTTGTCCGGATTGGCGACCACCAGATCGACCCCCGCCTCCCGCGCCATGGACTCGCGCTCCAAGGTCGCGAGACAGCCGCTGACGATCAGCCTCGCCCCGGGATTCCTGCGCTGACTGCGTCTCAGGATCTGGCGCGACTTGCGCACGGCCTCCTGGGTGACGGCACAGGTGTTGACGACGACGAGATCCGCTGCCTCTTCATCGCCAACGACTCGGAGACCCTGCTGCTGAAAGCGCTCTGCCCACTCCTCCAGCTCGGCCTCGTTGAGGCGACAACCGAGCGATTGGAGCCGGACCCGCCAGCGCTGAGTCAGAGGCGAGGGGGTGACCCCGCCTGCGACGAGGCCCGTTTCATCCGCTGGGGTGGCGTCAACCGCCATGATCGTTAGGCAATCGCCTTAGGCAATCGCAGTTCGGACGTGTGGCGGTGCGACTGGCGGCGGCGGGGTCGGCGAGTTCTGATGGACCAGCAGGCGCCAGCCATCCGGCCCGCGCCGGAAGATATTGGTGCCATAGACGGCCGGCGTGGCTTGGCCGGCGCCTGGTCCGGCGGTGCGCTCCTCGATCAGATGGATGGCGACCTCGCCGCGCTGGATCCAGGCCAGGTGCCGAACCTGGAGGTCGAAGCGGGCACCCTGCTCGAAGAGCGCCTCCCATAACCGGTGGACCTCCGCGCCGGTGGCGAGCGGCGTCATCGGAAGCAGACAGACGATCTGGTCGGACGGCTCCCAGACCTCGGCCATGGCCGCCGGGTCGCCAGACTCGAGGGCGTCATAGTAGGCGTCTTCGGCATCCTGCGGGGTGTCGTAGTACATCTCGTGGGACCCTCGGCGTCCCGTCGCGGTTTGCGCGTCGATATCGTGGTTGCAAGGGATGTCGGGCGCGCGGCGATCACCAGCGCCCGTCACGCGTGCCCGGCCTGCGGGGGATACGGACCAGGATGTGACCCTCGGCGACCTCGCGCGACATCCCAGCCAGATCGGCGTCCCGAGGCAAGGTCAGGCGCCGGCTGCTGAGGCCGCGACTGATGCTGTAGCTCCTCGAATAACCCGCTCCGTCGGGAGAGCTGTCCTCGCGGCTGGTGCGCACGTCGGTCCGGTAGGAAATCCTGAGACCGCGCCGGTTGGGTTGGATCTCGACCCGATCCGGGTCGACGTCGCCGAGACCGATGTCGATCAAATAGGAATCGGGGGTGACCTGGCGTGAGATCGTCAGCGGTCTCGGCGCGACCGAGAGGCCTCTGCTCCAAGGTGCTGCTCGATCCCCTGCACCATAAGATAATTGGCTCGGTCCGTCGAGGCCCGACTCCGGCCCCATAGGCGTTGCCTCGGCTCGAGGATCGGTCGGAGGGCGCGGCCAAGCCCCCGTGTAGACCGGGTGGCTCGGGACGAAGGGGGCCGCATAGGGGTGGCCATAGGGGCTAGCATAAGGAATGGGTCCGGCCACCCCAGGTGCGTAAGGCGTCCAGGCGAACGCCACGAGGGGAAAGGCGGCGAGCACGGCGGCGGCCGGCAGGGAGGTCTTGCGCATGGATGGCTTCCCCATCTGTTGGTTCACATCGGCTTGGTCCAAGACACTCGAAGTATAGAATGCCGGGTCTCGGTCGAGGGCGGTCGTCGGGGGTGCCGAGCAGAAGACGGGTCGATGAGTCGATTGGGATTCGCTGGCGGAAACAGGGCAGAGGATCAAGTCGACTGAAGAGTGCAAGACTCAGCGCCGAAGCGGTGGACACTCATCCCCGTCTCGACGCCTCTAGGGCGACCTCGAAAGATCCCTTCGCTGGGATTCTTCGAGGTGCCCTTGATTTTGAGGACCGCCGGCCTTCAGGATCCTTTCCGAAGGCGTCCGACACCCACCAAACCGAGCAACGCGGAGCCGAACAGCCAAGCCGCTGCCGGGATGGGGACGACATAGTTGATGTTGTCGACGGCGAAGGATGTATTGGAGATGATCTTCATCTTCGTCACGCCCGCGATACTCATGCCACCATTGGTGAAGGAGATGGTTTCGAAGAGGTTCGCGACGTTGGGGTCTCCGTCCGTGTCGCCGTTCTCGCTCGTATAGAATCGACCCAGGAGACTGTTGCCGACGCCATAAAGATCGATCCTCACAGTCTCGGTATTCGCGTCCAGAATATCCACGCTGTTCAGCGTCAGTGGTTGATCGAAAGTGAAAACGAGCTTGCCACCATTCCAGAAATCGTCCGGCGTATCCTTATCGCTCTCCTGAATGATCAGGACATTCCCGAGATCCACGCCGGTTTCATCGGTTGTCAGACTCGTGAATCCCACGTTTCCATAATTCAGGTCTTTGTCCGTACGATGACCGACATTCGTGTCATAGATGCGCGCCTTCTTAATACCGCCTCTAGTCACCTTGATACTGGCGACGCCAGGCACTTGGTTGACGTACTCCGCGTCCGAGAAGCTCTCGAAGTCGATGACGGCAGCAGCCGCCTGACCCGTCATTGCCAACCCAGCCATGGCGAGCACGGAAAGTTGTGCAAATTTCTTGTAAACCGTCATCAGAATCACCTTCATCGATTTGACTGATCAATGCTGTTCTTTAAGCGTGGGACGGGTGTTCCCGGGTCTTCTTGGGAACCTCGTCTACTGAGACTCGCATTTCAAACGCGGCTCGACGGCGCTGCTGGCGCTGCTGGCGCTGCTGGCGCTCTGCACCGAGCCTGAGGAACCCTATGCAATCTAAGACGCAAATATTGGGCCGATTATTATTTTTTCAAAAAAAAACAATTGGTTAAATTCCTTCGCCCGTTTGGCGTCTGACGAGGCGTCTCGGTGAATGTCACTCCTGTGGGGCCTTGGCAGGCGAGTCGCTCCCGGCTGAACCGGCGCAATGCCCGTC